>NZ_CP130154.1:0-363911 GCF_030505655.1 Klebsiella ornithinolytica | reverse complement strand
TCAAAGGCCGGCATTTTCAGCGTGACATCATTCTGTGGGCCGTACGCTGGTACTGCAAATACGGCATCAGTTACCGTGAGCTGCAGGAGATGCTGGCTGAACGCGGAGTGAATGTCGATCACTCCACGATTTACCGCTGGGTTCAGCGTTATGCGCCTGAAATGGAAAAACGGCTGCGCTGGTACTGGCGTAACCCTTCCGATCTTTGCCCGTGGCACATGGATGAAACCTACGTGAAGGTCAATGGCCGCTGGGCGTATCTGTACCGGGCCGTCGACAGCCGGGGCCGCACTGTCGATTTTTATCTCTCCTCCCGTCGTAACAGCAAAGCTGCATACCGGTTTCTGGGTAAAATCCTCAACAACGTGAAGAAGTGGCAGATCCCGCGATTCATCAACACGGATAAAGCGCCCGCCTATGGTCGCGCGCTTGCTCTGCTCAAACGCGAAGGCCGGTGCCCGTCTGACGTTGAACACCGACAGATTAAGTACCGGAACAACGTGATTGAATGCGATCATGGCAAACTGAAACGGATAATCAACGCCACGCTGGGATTTAAATCCATGAAGACGGCTTACGCCACCATCAAAGGTATTGAGGTGATGCGTGCACTACGCAAAGGCCAGGCCTCAGCATTTTATTATGGTGATCCCCTGGGCGAAATGCGCCTGGTAAGCAGAGTTTTTGAAATGTAAGGCCTTTGAATAAGACAAAACGCTGCCTCATCGCTAACTTTGCAACAGTGCCCCCCGTGAGGCCTATCTGGCTATTGTACAGGATATACGTATCCGCTTAACGAACAAGAACCTCACGCGCGTCTTTCATCAGGGTCCGAATCGATGACGATTCATCATGGCCGTTTATAGTACCGCAGTCTCTCCCCTTTATTTTTACTGAAGAGCAGACAGAAACCATAAACACCGGCGTTGACACGCCGGGGAAGCCCTTATAGTACAATAATTTTCGAAATCCAACCCATCCCGCCTACAGGAATGACGGATTTTTCGGCGGTTCCGGCGTAGACCCACCACAACTGCTGTATAGCTTGTGGGTAAGTGATAATGAAGTGCAAACGAGATGGCACAAATACTCTTTTGGTTTATCTTTTAATTACTTACGTATTAAAAGATAAACCAAAAAATAAAAGACATTACTGTTATCCCCTTTAAAAAGTGGATAACCGAACAGCATCGGCGCGAGCGCCTCAAAAGTAGCTCCCCACGCTAAAGCGCGGGGCATTCAGAACGGAATCCCTCGATGGCTAACAGCTCGCCTGTTAGCCATCGAGGGATTGGACAAATCCGGCCACGCCGGATACGTCAGCAAATATCGCTGAAGAATTAGCTTACACGCTCGTAAGCGGCTCTTACGACCCGCTAACGCGGAGATACGCCCCAACTGCGGCTTCGCCTTGTTGTGACCACTCCGACCGCGCACAAAAGCCTCTGAGCCGCTTTTAGCGGAATATGGCTTTGCAAGGTGAAGGGATGGATAGGCGATCCCTTTCGATCCCTCACTGGTATCGGCGGCTAACCCTCGGTGCTACCTGTCATTTCATCCTGCCGCCTTACATGCGCTAACGCGCATAAATCCCCGTTCCTCAGTGGAACGAAAACTCACGCTAACAGGGTAGTGACCGGGTAGCCACGATAACTGCCAACAAAATTAGCTTATAGGTTAATTCTACCTTGTCTGAAATTAGCCTATAGGTTAATATTAATAGAAATGGGAGGTCACATGTTTAGCGTTGTTTATCACCCGGAAGCCAGGGAAGAAGCCACAGCATTACCCGTAAAAATCAGGGTGAAGTTTGACCGTCTCATCGGCAAACTGGAGTATGACGCCCGATTACTGCGGGAGCCGGACACGAAGCCCCTGGGCGATGGACTTTTTGAGATCCGCACGATGGGGACGGACATAGCCAGGGGAATCTGGGTATACCACAAAGGCAATACCATCATCATGCTCCGTGTTTTCATCAAGAAGTCACAGAAAACGCCAGCGAAAGAAATCGATCTCGCCAAAAAGCGGTTAGCGGAGGTACTTAATGAAACTGGTAAGCCATAAAGAACTGCATAACGAGTGGATGCAGGACGATGAATATCGCGCTGCATGGCAGGAAGAAGAACGTAAGGAAAAGCTCAGGGAGCTGCTTGCTGAATGGCGCAAGCATGACAACCTGACAAAAGCGCAGGTTGCTGAACGCATGGGGGTTACACCTCCGGTTATTTCTCGCCTGGAAAACAACATCACCAAAGCCAGCATCGACACACTGACCCGCTACGCTCACGCCTGCGGCATCAAGAAACCTGTCATTGCCCTGTACTGAATAGCCAGCCCTCCGGGGCTGGCCTTTTTGTTTCGGTCAGTCCCAAAATTTTGTTAAAGCAAGTTTAAAATGTCACCTGTTTCTCCAAAGTTGAAATGTCACTTCTAAGCCAATCTATTTATACATAATCTTTACATCTTTCCCCGGTGACAAAGTGCTAATTGGTCTGTAATGTTCAATGTGTGGCAGGCAAGCCGCCGGTGACTTAGGGAAGGTGCGAACAAGTTCCTGATATGAGATCATCATATTCATCCGGAGCGCATCCCAGAGGGACATCATGAGCCATCAACTCACCTTCGCCGATAGTGAATTCAGCACTAAGCGCCGTCAGACCCGAAAAGAGATTTTCCTCTCCCGCATGGAGCAGATTCTGCCATGGCAGAATATGACCGCTGTCATCGAGCCGTTTTATCCCAAGGCGGGCAATGGCCGACGGCCCTATCCGCTGGAGACCATGCTGCGTATTCACTGCATGCAGCATTGGTACAACCTGAGCGACGGTGCCATGGAAGATGCCCTGTACGAAATCGCCTCCATGCGCCTGTTTGCCCGATTATCCCTGGATAGCGCCCTGCCGGATCGCACCACCATCATGAATTTCCGCCACCTGCTCGAGCAGCATCAACTGGCCCGTCAATTGTTCAAGACCATCAATCGCTGGCTGGCCGAAGCAGGCGTCATGATGACCCAAGGCACTTTGGTGGATGCCACCATCATTGAGGCACCCAGCTCTACCAAGAACAAAGAGCAGCAACGCGATCCGGAGATGCATCAGACCAAGAAAGGCAATCAGTGGCACTTTGGCATGAAGGCCCACATTGGTGTCGATGCCAAGAGTGGCCTGACCCACAGCCTAGTCACCACCGCGGCCAACGAGCATGACCTCAATCAGCTGGGTAATCTGCTTCATGGAGAGGAGCAATTTGTCTCAGCCGATGCCGGCTACCAAGGAGCGCCACAGCGCGAGGAGCTGGCCGAGGTGGATGTGGACTGGCTGATCGCCGAGCGTCCCGGCAGGGTAAAAACCTTGAAGCAGCATCCGCGCAAGAACAAAACGGCCATCAACATCGAATACATGAAAGCCAGCATCCGTGCCAGGGTGGAGCACCCGTTTCGCATCATCAAGCGGCAGTTCGGCTTCGTGAAAGCCAGATACAAGGGGCTGCTGAAAAACGATAACCAACTGGCGATGTTATTCACCCTGGCCAACCTGTTTCGGGTGGACCAAATGATACGTCAGTGGGAGAGATCTCAGTAAAAACCGGAAATAACGCCAGAAATGGTGGAAAAAATAGCCTAAATAGGCTGATTCGATGTGTTTGCGGGAAAAAAATCGGCCCAGATCCGCGAAATTTTAATCAGCGAGTCAGCTTGGGAAGAAATGACCTGCTTATTCGCACCTTCCTTAATATAAAGACACAAGCAGAGACATTTTTGGCACGATATAAAAACGCTAAGTTAAAAAATCACTATGACGTGTTGGGTATCAAATGTTCACTGGCATAAACCTCTGTTTCTGATGTAAAACAGATTTTCTGAGGAGGCGTAAAACCTCCTCGTACTGCGAAATTGATTTAGTGATAGCGATCGATCACGCCAACCAGATAGTGGTCGGTTTGCTGCATGTTGATGCCCGCTTTTTTAGCGCTGCGGACTTCATCCAGAATGATTTGCAACAGCGTCCCGTCCACGATTTCCTCTTTTCTGTATCGCTTCAGGAAGTTAATCGCTGACTTATCGTTTGCTGCCTGGGCGTCTTCCGTCAAAGAGGTCAGCGCATTAATGCGCTTCTGGTAATCGCTTACCGTCTGCTCAAACAGATCTTCCAGCGTGGAAAATTCACCGCACCGGGCGTGTTGCTCCTGTAACACCGGCGTGGCGCCGCTCTGTTTGATGTATTCGTACATGCGCATCATTTGCGTCACCGTATTTTGCGCCTGATGACGCAAAAATAGTGCGGTGCCATTAAGGCTATTCTCGCTGCACCTCTGGCTGAGCTGAAGATACAAATTTGAGGTATAAAACTCCTGATTCATTTGCGCATTCAGTTTTTGAACTATTCCGCTAGCGATCATAGGACTTCCTTATTTCTTGTCATCTCAGAAAACGGTCACTCTTCGAAAAAACAACCAGAATAAAAGCGATTTTTTCGCTTTTTTTATTGCGCCTGGTTACGCAGTCATATTCATTTTAAGTCGGGATGCTCCTTATTTAAATATCCAACCCTACTATCGCATTTCTATCTGGCATTATTCTGTGATGGTGTTTCGATATTCACACTCCCTGTGCCAATCCTTTCTTATCGACAGTAGGAAACTTCCTCCGGCTATTCTGCTGAACACGATTAGGGGCACTGTTGCAGAGTTAGCGATGAGGCAGCGTTTTGTCTTATTCAAAGGCCTTACATTTCAAAAACTCTGCTTACCAGGCGCATTTCGCCCAGGGGATCACCATAATAAAATGCTGAGGCCTGGCCTTTGCGTAGTGCACGCATCACCTCAATACCTTTGATGGTGGCGTAAGCCGTCTTCATGGATTTAAATCCCAGCGTGGCGCCGATTATCCGTTTCAGTTTGCCATGATCGCATTCAATCACGTTGTTCCGGTACTTAATCTGTCGGTGTTCAACGTCAGACGGGCACCGGCCTTCGCGTTTGAGCAGAGCAAGCGCGCGACCATAGGCGGGCGCTTTATCCGTGTTGATGAATCGCGGGATCTGCCACTTCTTCACGTTGTTGAGGATTTTACCCAGAAACCGGTATGCAGCTTTGCTGTTACGACGGGAGGAGAGATAAAAATCGACAGTGCGGCCCCGGCTGTCGACGGCCCGGTACAGATACGCCCAGCGGCCATTGACCTTCACGTAGGTTTCATCCATGTGCCACGGGCAAAGATCGGAAGGGTTACGCCAGTACCAGCGCAGCCGTTTTTCCATTTCAGGCGCATAACGCTGAACCCAGCGGTAAATCGTGGAGTGATCGACATTCACTCCGCGTTCAGCCAGCATCTCCTGCAGCTCACGGTAACTGATGCCGTATTTGCAGTACCAGCGTACGGCCCACAGAATGATGTCACGCTGAAAATGCCGGCCTTTGAATGGGTTCATGTGCAGCTCCATCAGCAAAAGGGGATGATAAGTTTATCACCACCGACTATTTGCAACAGTGCCGCCAGGAATGCCCGGCGCGCGGATACTTCCGCTCAAGGGCGTCGGGAAGCGCAACGCCGCTGCGGCCCTCGGCCTGGTCCTTCAGCCACCATGCCCGTGCACGCGACAGCTGCTCGCGCAGGCTGGGTGCCAAGCTCTCGGGTAACATCAAGGCCCGATCCTTGGAGCCCTTGCCCTCCCGCACGATGATCGTGCCGTGATCGAAATCCAGATCCTTGACCCGCAGTTGCAAACCCTCACTGATCCGCATGCCCGTTCCATACAGAAGCTGGGCGAACAAACGATGCTCGCCTTCCAGAAAACCGAGGATGCGAACCACTTCATCCGGGGTCAGCACCACCGGCAAGCGCCGCGACGGCCGAGGTCTTCCGATCTCCTGAAGCCAGGGCAGATCCGTGCACAGCACCTTGCCGTAGAAGAACAGCAAGGCCGCCAATGCCTGACGATGCGTGGAGACCGAAACCTTGCGCTCGTTCGCCAGCCAGGACAGAAATGCCTCGACTTCGCTGCTGCCCAAGGTTGCCGGGTGACGCACACCGTGGAAACGGATGAAGGCACGAACCCAGTGGACATAAGCCTGTTCGGTTCGTAAGCTGTAATGCAAGTAGCGTATGCGCTCACGCAACTGGTCCAGAACCTTGACCGAACGCAGCGGTGGTAACGGCGCAGTGGCGGTTTTCATGGCTTGTTATGACTGTTTTTTTGTACAGTCTATGCCTCGGGCATCCAAGCAGCAAGCGCGTTACGCCGTGGGTCGATGTTTGATGTTATGGAGCAGCAACGATGTTACGCAGCAGGGCAGTCGCCCTAAAACAAAGTTAGATGCACTAAGCACATAATTGCTCACAGCCAAACTATCAGGTCAAGTCTGCTTTTATTATTTTTAAGCGTGCATAATAAGCCCTACACAAATTGGGAGTTAGACATCATGAGCAACGCAAAAACAAAGTTAGGCATCACAAAGTACAGCATCGTGACCAACAGCAACGATTCCGTCACACTGCGCCTCATGACTGAGCATGACCTTGCGATGCTCTATGAGTGGCTAAATCGATCTCATATCGTCGAGTGGTGGGGCGGAGAAGAAGCACGCCCGACACTTGCTGACGTACAGGAACAGTACTTGCCAAGCGTTTTAGCGCAAGAGTCCGTCACTCCATACATTGCAATGCTGAATGGAGAGCCGATTGGGTATGCCCAGTCGTACGTTGCTCTTGGAAGCGGGGACGGACGGTGGGAAGAAGAAACCGATCCAGGAGTACGCGGAATAGACCAGTTACTGGCGAATGCATCACAACTGGGCAAAGGCTTGGGAACCAAGCTGGTTCGAGCTCTGGTTGAGTTGCTGTTCAATGATCCCGAGGTCACCAAGATCCAAACGGACCCGTCGCCGAGCAACTTGCGAGCGATCCGATGCTACGAGAAAGCGGGGTTTGAGAGGCAAGGTACCGTAACCACCCCATATGGTCCAGCCGTGTACATGGTTCAAACACGCCAGGCATTCGAGCGAACACGCAGTGATGCCTAACCCTTCCATCGAGGGGGACGTCCAAGGGCTGGCGCCCTTGGCCGCCCCTCATGTCAAACGTTGGGCGAACCCGGAGCCTCATTAATTGTTAGCCGTTAAAATTAAGCCCTTTACCAAACCAATACTTATTATGAAAAACACAATACATATCAACTTCGCTATTTTTTTAATAATTGCAAATATTATCTACAGCAGCGCCAGTGCATCAACAGATATCTCTACTGTTGCATCTCCATTATTTGAAGGAACTGAAGGTTGTTTTTTACTTTACGATGCATCCACAAACGCTGAAATTGCTCAATTCAATAAAGCAAAGTGTGCAACGCAAATGGCACCAGATTCAACTTTCAAGATCGCATTATCACTTATGGCATTTGATGCGGAAATAATAGATCAGAAAACCATATTCAAATGGGATAAAACCCCCAAAGGAATGGAGATCTGGAACAGCAATCATACACCAAAGACGTGGATGCAATTTTCTGTTGTTTGGGTTTCGCAAGAAATAACCCAAAAAATTGGATTAAATAAAATCAAGAATTATCTCAAAGATTTTGATTATGGAAATCAAGACTTCTCTGGAGATAAAGAAAGAAACAACGGATTAACAGAAGCATGGCTCGAAAGTAGCTTAAAAATTTCACCAGAAGAACAAATTCAATTCCTGCGTAAAATTATTAATCACAATCTCCCAGTTAAAAACTCAGCCATAGAAAACACCATAGAGAACATGTATCTACAAGATCTGGATAATAGTACAAAACTGTATGGGAAAACTGGTGCAGGATTCACAGCAAATAGAACCTTACAAAACGGATGGTTTGAAGGGTTTATTATAAGCAAATCAGGACATAAATATGTTTTTGTGTCCGCACTTACAGGAAACTTGGGGTCGAATTTAACATCAAGCATAAAAGCCAAGAAAAATGCGATCACCATTCTAAACACACTAAATTTATAAAAAATCTAATGGCAAAATCGCCCAACCCTTCAATCAAGTCGGGACGGCCAAAAGCAAGCTTTTGGCTCCCCTCGCTGGCGCTCGGCGCCCCTTATTTCAAACGTTAGACGGCAAAGTCACAGACCGCGGGATCTCTTATGACCAACTACTTTGATAGCCCCTTCAAAGGCAAGCTGCTTTCTGAGCAAGTGAAGAACCCCAATATCAAAGTTGGGCGGTACAGCTATTACTCTGGCTACTATCATGGGCACTCATTCGATGACTGCGCACGGTATCTGTTTCCGGACCGTGATGACGTTGATAAGTTGATCATCGGTAGTTTCTGCTCTATCGGGAGTGGGGCTTCCTTTATCATGGCTGGCAATCAGGGGCATCGGTACGACTGGGCATCATCTTTCCCGTTCTTTTATATGCAGGAAGAACCTGCATTCTCAAGCGCACTCGATGCCTTCCAAAAAGCAGGTAATACTGTCATTGGCAATGACGTTTGGATCGGCTCTGAGGCAATGGTCATGCCCGGAATCAAGATCGGGCACGGTGCGGTGATAGGCAGCCGCTCGTTGGTGACAAAAGATGTGGAGCCTTACGCTATCGTTGGCGGCAATCCCGCTAAGAAGATTAAGAAACGCTTCACCGATGAGGAAATTTCATTGCTTCTGGAGATGGAGTGGTGGAATTGGTCACTGGAGAAGATCAAAGCGGCAATGCCCATGCTGTGCTCGTCTAATATTGTTGGCCTGCACAAGTATTGGCTCGAGTTTGCCGTCTAACAATTCAATCAAGCCGATGCCGCTTCGCGGCACGGCTTATTTCAGGCGTTATGCAGCCAAATCCCAACAATTAAGGGTCTTAAAATGGTAAAAGATTGGATTCCCATCTCTCATGATAATTACAAGCAGGTGCAAGGACCGTTCTATCATGGAACCAAAGCCAATTTGGCGATTGGTGACTTGCTAACCACAGGGTTCATCTCTCATTTCGAGGACGGTCGTATTCTTAAGCACATCTACTTTTCAGCCTTGATGGAGCCAGCAGTTTGGGGAGCTGAACTTGCTATGTCACTGTCTGGCCTCGAGGGTCGCGGCTACATATACATAGTTGAGCCAACAGGACCGTTCGAAGACGATCCGAATCTTACGAACAAAAGATTTCCCGGTAATCCAACACAGTCCTATAGAACCTGCGAACCCTTGAGAATTGTTGGCGTTGTTGAAGACTGGGAGGGGCATCCTGTTGAATTAATAAGGGGAATGTTGGATTCGTTGGAGGACTTAAAGCGCCGTGGTTTACACGTCATTGAAGACTAGTCCTTTGCATAACAAAGCCATCAAACCGGACGCCAGAGATTCCGCGCCTGTTGCGCATGGCTTCGCCATTTTATGCGCAATAGGCGCGCCACCCTGTCGCCGTTTATGGCGGCGTTAGATGCACTAAGCACATAATTGCTCACAGCCAAACTATCAGGTCAAGTCTGCTTTTATTATTTTTAAGCGTGCATAATAAGCCCTACACAAATTGGGAGATATATCATGAAAGGCTGGCTTTTTCTTGTTATCGCAATAGTTGGCGAAGTAATCGCAACATCCGCATTAAAATCTAGCGAGGGCTTTACTAAGCTTGCCCCTTCCGCCGTTGTCATAATCGGTTATGGCATCGCATTTTATTTTCTTTCTCTGGTTCTGAAATCCATCCCTGTCGGTGTTGCTTATGCAGTCTGGTCGGGACTCGGCGTCGTCATAATTACAGCCATTGCCTGGTTGCTTCATGGGCAAAAGCTTGATGCGTGGGGCTTTGTAGGTATGGGGCTCATAATTGCTGCCTTTTTGCTCGCCCGATCCCCATCGTGGAAGTCGCTGCGGAGGCCGACGCCATGGTGACGGTGTTCGGCATTCTGAATCTCACCGAGGACTCCTTCTTCGATGAGAGCCGGCGGCTAGACCCCGCCGGCGCTGTCACCGCGGCGATCGAAATGCTGCGAGTCGGATCAGACGTCGTGGATGTCGGACCGGCCGCCAGCCATCCGGACGCGAGGCCTGTATCGCCGGCCGATGAGATCAGACGTATTGCGCCGCTCTTAGACGCCCTGTCCGATCAGATGCACCGTGTTTCAATCGACAGCTTCCAACCGGAAACCCAGCGCTATGCGCTCAAGCGCGGCGTGGGCTACCTGAACGATATCCAAGGATTTCCTGACCCTGCGCTCTATCCCGATATTGCTGAGGCGGACTGCAGGCTGGTGGTTATGCACTCAGCGCAGCGGGATGGCATCGCCACCCGCACCGGTCACCTTCGACCCGAAGACGCGCTCGACGAGATTGTGCGGTTCTTCGAGGCGCGGGTTTCCGCCTTGCGACGGAGCGGGGTCGCTGCCGACCGGCTCATCCTCGATCCGGGGATGGGATTTTTCTTGAGCCCCGCACCGGAAACATCGCTGCACGTGCTGTCGAACCTTCAAAAGCTGAAGTCGGCGTTGGGGCTTCCGCTATTGGTCTCGGTGTCGCGGAAATCCTTCTTGGGCGCCACCGTTGGCCTTCCTGTAAAGGATCTGGGTCCAGCGAGCCTTGCGGCGGAACTTCACGCGATCGGCAATGGCGCTGACTACGTCCGCACCCACGCGCCTGGAGATCTGCGAAGCGCAATCACCTTCTCGGAAACCCTCGCGAAATTTCGCAGTCGCGACGCCAGAGACCGAGGGTTAGATCATGCCTAGCATTCACCTTCCGGCCGCCCGCTAGCGGACCCTGGTCAGGTTCCGCGAAGGTGGGCGCAGACATGCTGGGCTCGTCAGGATCAAACTGCACTATGAGGCGGCGGTTCATACCGCGCCAGGGGAGCGAATGGACAGCGAGGAGCCTCCGAACGTTCGGGTCGCCTGCTCGGGTGATATCGACGAGGTTGTGCGGCTGATGCACGACGCTGCGGCGTGGATGTCCGCCAAGGGAACGCCCGCCTGGGACGTCGCGCGGATCGACCGGACATTCGCGGAGACCTTCGTCCTGAGATCCGAGCTCCTAGTCGCGAGTTGCAGCGACGGCATCGTCGGCTGTTGCACCTTGTCGGCCGAGGATCCCGAGTTCTGGCCCGACGCCCTCAAGGGGGAGGCCGCATATCTGCACAAGCTCGCGGTGCGACGGACACATGCGGGCCGGGGTGTCAGCTCCGCGCTGATCGAGGCTTGCCGCCATGCCGCGCGAACGCAGGGGTGCGCCAAGCTGCGGCTCGACTGCCACCCGAACCTGCGTGGCCTATACGAGCGGCTCGGATTCACCCACGTCGACACTTTCAATCCCGGCTGGGATCCAACCTTCATCGCAGAACGCCTAGAACTCGAAATCTAACGTCCGTTCGGGCATCGAGGTCCATGTCGGGGTGGGACGGGCCCGTGGCTTCAAGATCACTTGCAGTCCGACCGCGATGTCTTGGTTGCGCGAGAGGTTGTCGATATCCTCCACTTCCATCATCAACCCTGGATAATGCCGCCGCCGTCATCGCCGCCGACGCCCGTGCCGGGCTTTTCGGGCCTGTCAGGCTTGCTCGGCCTTCAGCCTGCCTGGGCGAGATCTCCGGCGGACGGATTAACGGCGGAGCTTCGCCGCCTTTCGTGCGTGTGAAGGCCGAAGATAGTTCTCTCAAAAACATCCGTTTATGAGAGATACCAAATGTCATTTTCAGAAGACGACTGCACCAGTTGATTGGGCGTAATGGCTGTTGTGCAGCCAGCTCCTGACAGTTCAATATCAGAAGTGATCTGCACCAATCTCGACTATGCTCAATACTCGTGTGGGCTCTGTTGCAAAAATCGTGAAGCTTGAGCATGCTTGGCGGAGATTGGACGGACGGAACGATGACGGATTTCAAGTGGCGCCATTTCCAGGGTGATGTGATCCTGTGGGCGGTGCGCTGGTATTGTCGCTATCCGATCAGCTATCGCGACCTTGAGGAAATGCTGGCGGAACGCGGCATTTCGGTCGACCATACGACGATCTATCGCTGGGTCCAGTGCTACGCCCCGGAGATGGAGAAGCGGCTGCGCTGGTTCTGGCGGCGTGGCTTTGATCCGAGCTGGCGCCTGGATGAAACCTACGTCAAGGTGCGGGGCAAGTGGACCTACCTGTACCGGGCAGTCGACAAGCGGGGCGACACGATCGATTTCTACCTGTCGCCGACCCGCAGCGCCAAGGCAGCGAAGCGGTTCCTGGGCAAGGCCCTGCGAGGCCTGAAGCACTGGGAAAAGCCTGCCACGCTCAATACCGACAAAGCGCCGAGCTATGGTGCAGCGATCACCGAATTGAAGCGCGAAGGAAAGCTGGACCGGGAGACGGCCCACCGGCAGGTGAAGTATCTCAATAACGTGATCGAGGCCGATCACGGAAAGCTCAAGATACTGATCAAGCCGGTGCGCGGTTTCAAATCGATCCCCACGGCCTATGCCACGATCAAGGGATTCGAAGTCATGCGAGCCCTGCGCAAAGGACAGGCTCGCCCCTGGTGCCTGCAGCCCGGCATCAGGGGCGAGGTGCGCCTTGTGGAGAGAGCTTTTGGCATTGGGCCCTCGGCGCTGACGGAGGCCATGGGCATGCTCAACCACCATTTCGCAGCAGCCGCCTGATCGGCGCAGAGCGACAGCCTACCTCTGACTGCCGCCAATCTTTGCAACAGAGCCTCCGTCGCCATGCTCACCTCGCTTTGGTGCACACGAGGGCACTGTTGCAAAGTTAGCGATGAGGCAGCCTTTTGTCTTATTCAAAGGCCTTACATTTCAAAAACTCTGCTTACCAGGCGCATTTCGCCCAGGGGATCACCACAATAAAATGCTGAGGCCTGGCCTTTGCGTAGTGCACGCATCACCTCAATACCTTTGATGGTGGCGTAAGCCGTCTTCATGGATTTAAATCCCAGCGTGGCGCCGATTATCCGTTTCAGTTTGCCATGATCGCATTCAATCACGTTGTTCCGGTACTTAATCTGTCGGTGTTCAACGTCAGACGGGCACCGGCCTTCGCGTTTGAGCAGAGCAAGCGCGCGACCATAGGCGGGCGCTTTATCCGTGTTGATGAATCGCGGGATCTGCCACTTCTTCACGTTGTTGAGGATTTTACCCAGAAACCGGTATGCAGCTTTGCTGTTACGACGGGAGGAGAGATAAAAATCGACAGTGCGGCCCCGGCTGTCGACGGCCCGGTACAGATACGCCCAGCGGCCATTGACCTTCACGTAGGTTTCATCCATGTGCCACGGGCAAAGATCGGAAGGGTTACGCCAGTACCAGCGCAGCCGTTTTTCCATTTCAGGCGCATAACGCTGAACCCAGCGGTAAATCGTGGAGTGATCGACATTCACTCCGCGTTCAGCCAGCATCTCCTGCAGCTCACGGTAACTGATGCCGTATTTGCAGTACCAGCGTACGGCCCACAGAATGATGTCACGCTGAAAATGCCGGCCTTTGAATGGGTTCATGTGCAGCTCCATCAGCAAAAGGGGATGATAAGTTTATCACCACCGACTATTTGCAACAGTGCCAGAATGATTACTTTATGGATATGTTAAGTGAAGTACTCAGTTGGGGTGCAAAGATTCAATTTATTACAGGTGATAGTTGGTATTCATCGACTGGAAATCTAAAAACCATAAGAAAACATGGTATTCGATTTATGTTTGGTATCGACTGTAACCGTAAGGTTTCCCCAGAAAAAGGACAATGGTTTCAACTGCGTTTATTGCCAAATTTCCATCAGGGTCAAGTGGTCTGGCTCAAAGATTTTGGCTTTGTACAATTATTTAAGACTCAGTTAAAAGAACAGCAGAGGTTTTATATTGTGCATCAAGATGAAGATGATTTATTGTCCTTTGAGGGTTTTCATGAATTACATTCAAGTCATTGGAAAATAGAGCAATATCACCGGGTGATTAAACAGGTTTGTCATATTGAAAAGTTTCAAGTAAGACGATCTAAACTGATTTTGAATCATATTTTTTCAGCCTTGATGGCCTACGTCGAGATACAAAAGAACCAGTTTGAGCGGATCTTTGAAAATGTATATCGTTGGCAGAAGAAATTATTTAGACCAGTTATCAAAAACTTCATTGATGACTTTATTCTCGATAAAAATCATCTGCTACCACAGAGAATCTATAAATAATAGTGCGTAAGTCCTATAAATTAACAATTTTATATTCATAAAAACTTAAATCACAAGTTAAGCTAATAAACAGTTTTAGATATTTTAAATAAGTTCATTTTAAAAACCAAAATTTAGATTTATTGGTGATATAAAACGGCGAATTCAAACATGAGATATATGTTTCAATAAAAGTTTTTAAGAACTTTATACACCAAATACCAATGCTTCACTTATGATAAAGTGGATTAAAATTGCAGAAAATGGGTAAATCCATAAAAAATGTCAACATCTTCAAATATACAATTGTATTTCAATTTCCGTTGTTTATAGTTGGAACATTTTTTTAAATCTCTACACTCAAGGTTAGATTTATGTCTACTGCTCATAAAAAAGCATCCTTATTGCAAAAAGTCAGTAAAGGACTCACAGTTGGTTCAGTCATTACAGGAAGCACGTTTTTACATGGTCCCCCTGTTTTGGCACTCGGTTTTACCAAGCTGTTTAAAAAATCAAAAAAAGTAGACGAAACCAATATTCAATTGGCCAATAGCTGGATTGGTGTAAACAACCACCTGATTGAAAAGGTGCTGCCAAACCTAAAGTGGGATATGGGTATAGGAAGTTCAACCGCCCTTTTTGGCGAGTCTGGCGGGTAGGAAGCGGCCGCGCAAGCGCCGCTTTGGGCACAGATCGGGCACAGATCGGGGGTTCATGCGTGGGTTTTCGACATCGCGGGGCCACGCAGCGGCTCAGTGCGTAGCCATTTCTCACCGAATCCCGGCACAGGGCCGAGCGCAGCCCTGCGGGGTCGTGGCCGCATCGGATCGGACTCTGGCTTGGCTGCCGGCTGTGTGGCCGGCGCCTCATCACGCGGCGGGCGGCGGGGCGCGCGCTGCGGGCCGGTAGTGCGCTTGCTCCAGCGCGCCGTGTTTCTCGAAGTGGGCGAGGATGGCGCGAATGGCCTTGGGGTCTTCGATGCTGGCGACGATCCGCACCGCGCCGCCGCAGTGGGCGCAGGTGGTGATGTCGATGGAAAAGACCCGCTTGAGCCGTTGCGCCCAGCTCATCGCACGGCGCTTCTGCTCGGGGCTGCGCGGCTCGTCGTGGGCGCTGACGTCCACTGGCGCCGCATCGCCCGCAGGCCGCCTGCCGCGCCCCGAGGGCGTCAGCTGCGCGCGCAGGTTTGCATTCGGGGCGAATACGCCGTGGAAGCGGGTGAGATGCGCGCGTGGCGGCGGGACCAGTGCCGCCAGCTTGGCGATGAAGTCCACCGCATCCCATTCGACATGCGTGGTGCCATTGCGCCACGGCGTCTTGAGCTGGTAACGCACCCTGCCCTGTGGCGAGATCGATAGCCGCTGCTCGCTGATCGCCGGGCGCGTGATGTAGCGGCACAGCTTTTCGAGCTTGTGGCTTTCGTGTGCTTCCGCGGCCACGCCGGCATGCAGCGAGAAGCCGCCGACCTTGCCGGCGTCGCCCTCCAGCGGACCGGCGTCGCCAGGCAGCGTTTGCAGCGTGACGACCTTGCGGCCAGCGTCGCGACCGGTGGCGATGCGGTAGGTCATCGAACTCATCCGCAGCCCATCCATGCCGTCGTCGCTACCCGCGCTGTCGGACAGGAACACGGATTCGTCTTCGCCTTCGAGCCAGCCGCGGCGCGACAGGTGCCGGCACACGCGATGCGCGATGGTGTTGGCCAGTTCCGTCAGTTGCGCCGATGTGGGCGCACGGGTGCGGTGCAGGCGCGGCTTGCGCTGCGGACGCTCGGTGGTGTCCTCGTACACGCCGTCGAGCCACAGCATGTGGAAGTGGATGTTGAGATTCAGCGCGCTGCCGAAGCGCTGGATCAGGGTCACCACGCCGCATTGCGCCGTATCCCGCGGCACGCCGGCCTGATCGGCAAGCCAACCGGCGATCACACGATGCACGATGCCCAGCACCGGGCCGATCGCCTCAGGCTTGCTGGCGAACAGGAAGCGCAACGGGTACGGGAAACTCAGCACCCATTGCCGCACCGGCCGCGGGCCGAACACCTCGTCCACCAGATGCCGCGCCGACTCGGCCATGCGCCGTGCGCCGCAGCTCGGGCACAGCCCGCGCTTCTTGCAGGAATACGCCACCAGCCTCTCGGCACGACAGTGCTCGCAGACCACGCGCAGGAAGCCGTGCTCGAGCACGCCGCAGCGCAGGTAGGTCTCGAACTCCTCGCGCACATACTCGGGCAGCGGGCGGTCTTCGGCCTCAAGACGCGCGATGAAGTCCGGGTAGTGCGCCTGCACTAGCGCGTACAGCAGCGTGCGCTCGGGCAGGTGGCGCGCGTAACGCGCAGCGGCGTGGGCGGCCGGCAGTGGCGCGCACACCTCGGCCTGCCGCCGGGGTGCGGTCAGGCGCGGCACGCAGCGCTCCGTTGCAGGGACGGCTGCTCAGGGTTGCGCCCGCGAGCACGCGTTCATATCGGCGTTTTCTGATCTTCGCGTCAGACATTGCCGCGGGGCGGGTAGGAAGTCTCCCGCCTCGGACGCCAGAACGCACAAAGCCCGGCACGAGGCCGGGCTTTGTGGTCTTGCTTGATGGATCGCGGGGCTTAGAAATCCATGCCGCCCATGCCGCCCATGCCGCCGCCGGCCGGCATCGCCGGCTCGTCCTTCTTCGGGGCCTCGGCCACCATCGCTTCGGTGGTGATCATCAGGCCCGCGATCGACGCGGCGTTCTGCAGCGCGGTGCGGGTGACCTTGGTCGGGTCCAGGATGCCGAACTCGATCATGTCGCCGAACTCGCCGTTGGCGGCGTTGTAGCCGAACGCACCCGAACCTTCGACCACGCGGTTGAGGATGACCGACGGCTCATCGCCGGCATTGGTCACGATCTCGCGCAGCGGGGCTTCCATCGCGCGCAGGGCGATCTGGATGCCGTGGTTCTGGTCTTCGTTCACGCCCTTGATGCCGGCGATCGCCGCCTTGGCACGGATCAGGGCGACGCCGCCGCCCGGGACGATGCCTTCCTCGACGGCCGCACGGGTCGCGTGCAGGGCGTCTTCGACGCGCGCCTTCTTTTCCTTCATCTCGACTTCGGTGGCGGCACCGACCTTGATCACCGCAACGCCGCCGGCCAGCTTGGCCACGCGCTCCTGCAGCTTCTCGCGGTCGTAGTCGGAGGAGGTCTCCTCGATCTGCGCCTTGATCTGCTTGATGCGCGCCTCGATGCCCGCGCCTTCGCCGGCGCCATCGATGATGGTGGTGTTTTCCTTCGACACCTGGATCTTCTTGGCGCGGCCGAGGTCCTTGATGGTGGCCTTCTCCAGCGACAGGCCGACTTCCTCGGAAATCACCACGCCGCCGGTCAGGATCGCCATGTCTTCCAGCATCGCCTTGCGACGGTCGCCGAAGCCCGGGGCCTTCACCGCGCAGACCTTGACGATGCCGCGGATGGTGTTGACCACCAGGGTCGCCAGCGCTTCGCCTTCGACTTCCTCCGCCACGATCAGCAGCGGCTTGCCGGCCTTGGCCACGCCCTCGAGGACGGGCAGCAGGTCGCGCACGTTGGAGATCTTCTTGTCGTACAGCAGGATGAAGGGATCATCCAGGTCGGCCGACATCGACTGCTGGTTGTTGACGAAGTACGGGCTCAGGTAGCCGCGGTCGAACTGCATGCCCTCGACCACGTCGAGTTCGTTGTCCAGGCCGCTGCCTTCCTCGACCGTGATCACGCCTTCCTTGCCGACCTTGTCCATCGCCTGCGCGATCAGGTCGCCGATGTTGGCATCCGAGTTCGCGGAGATCGCGCCGACCTGGGCGATTTCCTTGCTGGTCGACGACGGCTTGGACAGCGACTTCAGTTCGCCGACCGCGGCCTTCACCGCCTGGTCGATGCCGCGCTTCAGGTCCATCGGGTTCATGCCGGCGGCGACCGCCTTCATGCCCTCGCGGATGAACGCCTGCGCCAGCACGGTGGCGGTGGTGGTGCCGTCGCCGGCGTTGTCGGAGGTCTTGGAAGCGACTTCCTTCACCATCTGCGCGCCCATGTTCTCGAACGCGTCAGCCAGTTCGATTTCCTTGGCGACGGAGACGCCGTCCTTGGTGATGGTCGGCGCGCCGTAGCTCTTCTGCAGCACGACGTTGCGGCCCTTCGGGCCGAGGGTCGCCTTCACGGCGTTGGCGAGCACGTTGACGCCGCGCACCATCTTGGAGCGCGCGTCTTCGCCGAAACGAATGTCCTTGGCAGCCATTGCGAATTACCTCGAAAAATTATTCGGATGAGAAATGTGTGGGAGCGACGCGCGATCAGCCGAGGATCGCGAACAGGTCGTCTTCCTTCACCACCAGCAGCTCGACGCCGTCCAGCTTCACTTCGGTGCCGCTGTACTTGCCGAACAGCACCTTGTCGCCGACCTTGACCTGCGGCGCGCGGACCTGGCCGTTGTCCAGCACCTTGCCGGTGCCGACGGCGACGACTTCGCCCTTGATCGGCTTCTCGGTGGCCGAATCCGGGATCACGATCCCGCCGGCGGACAGCTTCTCTTCTTCCATGCGCTTGATGACCACGCGGTCGTGCAGCGGCTTGATATTGGACATGGCAACCTCGGTAAATGGTTGATTGACGTGGAAAAACCCGGCGATTTTAGCAGTCGCGCGAAGCGAGTGCCAAACCGCGGACAACAGAACCGGGCGAACCCGGCATGCCACCGAGATGGGGCGGGCCCGCCGACTTTCAAGGGCCGCACGCGGATGTCCGCCAGGCCCGCCGGATCGGGGCAGCCGCTACCCTATGCCGGTGAGCGCCCTGATCTGCTTCTGCACCTGTCCCGACGCCGACAGCGCCGAGCGCATCGCCACCGCGCTGGTGGCCGAGCGCCTGGCCGCCTGCGTCAACCTCCTGCCCGGCCTGCGTTCGGTCTATCGCTGGCAACGCAAGGTCGAGGCCGCGGCCGAGGTCCTGCTGCTGGTCAAGACCAGTGCCGAGGCCTACCCCGCCCTGCAGGAACGCCTGCGCCAACTGCATCCCTACGAACTCCCGGAGCTGCTCGCGGTCGAAGCCGCGTCCGGCCTGCCCGAATACCTGCAATGGCTGGCCGCCGAGAGCCGACCGGTAAACTGAGCCAATGACCGCATCCACGATCCGCCTGCGCCGCTGGCTGGCCGGGCTCGCCCTGCTGCTTGCGCTGCCCGCGACCTCGGCCGTCGCCCAGGACTTCGAACTGCCGCCGGTCGACGAGGTCTTCGTCCTGTCCGCGCAGGCCACCGCGCCGGACCGCATCGAGGTGCGCTGGCGGATCGCCGACGGCTATTACCTGTACCGGCACCGCACCTCGGTCAAGGCCGATGCCGCCTTCACCGGCGCGACCATGGCGCTGCCGAAGGGCAAGGCCTACCGCGACGAATTCTTCGGCGACGTCGAAACCTACCGCAAGGAATTGCTCGGCACCCTCACCGGCACGCCCGCGGCCGGCGCGAGCGCGACCACCCTGACCGTGAAGTACCAGGGCTGCGCCGATGCCGGCGTGTGCTACCCGCCGCAGACCCGCACCCTGAAGGTCGCGTTGCCGGGCGAAGCGGGCGCTGGCGGCTTCGGCTGTAAGGCGCGCGGGCTGCATGATTATGTCGTCAAGAACGGCTCTGCCGATCATCCCAACGCCGAGGTGAAATTCGCACTGGGTGATGTGGTCAACACCATGATCGGCTGCACTAATGGTGAAACGATCATGCTGTGCCACGACACCTCGCTGCCGCGCCCCTATTCTCTCGGCTTTCGGGTGCAAGGCACCGAGGGGCTGTGGATGGACGTCAACAAGTCGATCTATCTGGAGGGCAAGAGCCCACAGCCGCACCGCTGGGAGCCTGCCGAGGGCTGGTTTGCGAAATACGATCACCCGCTATGGAAACGCTACGCCGATCTGGCGGCAGGGGCCGGGCATGGCGGGATGGACTGGTTCGTGATCCACGCTTTTGTCGAGGCGCTGAAGGCCAAGGCCCCGATGCCAATCGACATTTACGACGCGCTGGCCTGGAGCGCGATCACGCCTCTGTCGGAACAATCGATTGCTGAGGGCAATCGCACGTTAGATTTTCCCGACTTCACCCGAGGGCAGTGGCGCACCCGCAAGCCGATCTTTGCGCTGAACGACGCCTATTGATCGACGCGATTTAGGCCAAGCGCACCGCAAAGGCGAAATTGGTAATCTTGTCGGTATCCTTGACGCCCGGCGCGCTTTCGACGCCGCTGGAGGTATCGACCAGCGGCGCTCCGGTGCGCGCAATCGCCTCGGCAACATTCGTCGGATTTAGCCCGCCTGCCAGCCCCCACGGCAAGGCACCGCGATATCCGGCCAGCAGCGACCAGTCGAACGCCAACCCCATGCCGCCGGGCAGCGCGCCTTTGGGGGTCTTGGCGTCGAACAAGATCAAGTCCGCCGCCCCGGCATAGGCTGCGGCGCGTGCGACATCGCTGGCGCTGGCGACGGGCAGCGCCTTCCACACCGGCTTGCCAAACCGCGCGCGCAACTGGGCCACGCGTTCGGGCGATTCCGAACCGTGCAGCTGCAGCGCGTTCAGCTTGGCTGCCACCAGTGCGTCGGCGATGACAGCATCATCCGCATCGACGAACAAACCGACCATGGCGATCTGGCCAGCTGCGCGCGATGTCAAAGCGCCCGCGACATTCGACGTAACCGCACGGGGCGACGCTGGATAGAACACCAACCCGGCATAGTCCGCCCGCGCCGCGATGGTCGCATCGAGCGCCTCGGGTGTGCTGATCCCGCAAATCTTGATTTTCGCGGGCATGCGGTCAGTCGGGGTTCTGGATCAGCCGCACCAGCGTGCAGTCGGGATCGATCAGGTAGCCGATCCTCAGGCCGCTCGCCTCCAGTTGCGGAGCTTTGAAGCGCGGCCAGCCGGTGCTTTTTTCCTCGGCTCCCGCCGCGTTCACCAATGCCACCATGGCATCGAGATCATCCAACCGCAGGCAACAGCCGAACGAGCTCGTAGCTGGGTCGAGGTCAGGATAGGGGAAGAATTCGAGCTGCAAACCGCCGCGCTGCAGGATCATCCAGCCGCGATCCTTCCAACTCGTCGCAAAGCCCAGCTTCGCATAAAACGCCTCTGTCACATCGAAATCGCGCGATGGCAGATTGGGGGTGACGTGGTCAGCCATGGCTCAGCGCAGCTTGTCGGCCATGCGGGCCGTATGAGTGATTGCGGCGCGGCTATCGGGGGCGGAATGGCTCATCACGATCATGCTGGCCTTGGGGAACGCCGCACCAAACGCGCGCGCTGACGCGGCGTAGTGCTCAGTGTCGGCATCACCGAGATTGCCGAGCGACTTGGCCTTGCTGTCCTTGATCAGGCAGCCACCAAAAGCGATGTCGGTGCCGTCGATCCCAACGGTGATATTGTCACTGGTGTGGCCGGGGCCGGGGTAAAATACCTTGAGCGGGCCAAAGTTGGGCGCGGTTGCTGGTTCGACCCAGCCATTGGCGGCGAAAGTCAGGCTGTGTTGCGCCGCAACCATCCCCTCTTGCGGGGCAAGCTGGTTCGACAACGCATTGGCATAAGTCGCAATCCCCGCCGCATGCAGCGCGTCCATACCGCCCATCTTGTCCTGATGCGCGTGAGTCACCACCGCCAGCGCGACCGGCAGGTTGATCTCCTGCTTGATCCAGTTGAGGATCTGGGCGGTCTGGTCATCGGTCCAGGCGGTATCGACCACCAGCACGCGGCCGCCATCCCTGACGATCAAACCGTTGGAAGCGACTGCCCCGAAACCCGGCATGTCGAGATAGGAAGTGTGCTGCCAGACATTCGGTGCGAGCTGGCGGAAAACCAGATCGCCAAACCGTTGGTCGCCAGTTTCCATTTGCTGGCCAATCGTCGGGCGGATTTCACCGGGCATGCACCCGCTCAGCATCAATGCAGCGGCTAATGCGGTGCTCAGCTTCGCGACCGGGTGCATAATATTGGGCAATTCCATCAAGTTTTCCTTTTATTCAGCATTAAAAACCCCGCAAATGCGAGGCCTAGTAAATAGATGATCTTAATTTGGTTCACTGTAGCAAAAATATGGGGCGAATTCAAACATGAGGTGCGACAGTTTCAAAAGCCATATGATAATCAACAAGCTGAGCAAATTTCTCTAATGGTGTAAGCCAATCTAACGCCTTTCTAGGACGAGTATTCAGTGACATGGCAACTTGATTTAAATAATGCTGATCTGCCTGATTTAAATCAATCCCTTTAGGTAAATATTGCCGGCACTGTTGCAAAGTTAGCGATGAGGCAGCCTTTTGTCTTATTCAAAGGCCTTACATTTCAAAAACTCTGCTTACCAGGCGCATTTCGCCCAGGGGATCACCACAATAAAATGCTGAGGCCTGGCCTTTGCGTAGTGCACGCATCACCTCAATACCTTTGATGGTGGCGTAAGCCGTCTTCATGGATTTAAATCCCAGCGTGGCGCCGATTATCCGTTTCAGTTTGCCATGATCGCATTCAATCACGTTGTTCCGGTACTTAATCTGTCGGTGTTCAACGTCAGACGGGCACCGGCCTTCGCGTTTGAGCAGAGCAAGCGCGCGACCATAGGCGGGCGCTTTATCCGTGTTGATGAATCGCGGGATCTGCCACTTCTTCACGTTGTTGAGGATTTTACCCAGAAACCGGTATGCAGCTTTGCTGTTACGACGGGAGGAGAGATAAAAATCGACAGTGCGGCCCCGGCTGTCGACGGCCCGGTACAGATACGCCCAGCGGCCATTGACCTTCACGTAGGTTTCATCCATGTGCCACGGGCAAAGATCGGAAGGGTTACGCCAGTACCAGCGCAGCCGTTTTTCCATTTCAGGCGCATAACGCTGAACCCAGCGGTAAATCGTGGAGTGATCGACATTCACTCCGCGTTCAGCCAGCATCTCCTGCAGCTCACGGTAACTGATGCCGTATTTGCAGTACCAGCGTACGGCCCACAGAATGATGTCACGCTGAAAATGCCGGCCTTTGAATGGGTTCATGTGCAGCTCCATCAGCAAAAGGGGATGATAAGTTTATCACCACCGACTATTTGCAACAGTGCCCCTTCAGCAGGATCTCGACCGCTGTCCAGAAACTGACAATCGAAAATTTGGGCATGGAGTCCTGCAATTCTTCACGCGCCTTATCCAGAAACACAAGTCCGTTGTCGATCAGAGTCAAAACATCTTTAGATACAAAGGGATCGTCATCACTCTCAAATCTGTATTTGGTTTTTTTCATGGGAACTCAACTTGGTTATCTATTTTATACGCAGTAGCTGCAGCGCATCCTGTGTATCGAGGGTGAAGCGCAGCTGCTGACTGGCAGCCACGTCGAGCGCAAATATTTTCGTATAGACCTCAGTACTCTCAAACTTCTCATGCCCCAGCAGACCCTGGAGTACCTTAGGGTGAACGTGGCCATATAAAAGGTGCATTGCAAAACTGTGCCGGAAGGTATGGGGGCTGACGTCGATGCTCAGTCTGACGCCGTCACGATCCGCGGCATCAGTAGCCCGGACCAGCCAGTTACGCACCGTCCGGTCGGAAACATTCCACACCGGTTGCGCGCGACGTTCGCCTGTAATCGGATCATCTTCAAACTGCTCCTTCGTGCTGGCGAACAGCCGGCGCATCTCATCGACATAGGCCGGGTCCGATAACGGCACCACCCGGTTGGCACTTTTTCCCTTACGCGGACGGCCGCCGCCGGCACGCCGCTGTTTGGCGGTGCGAAGAACGACATGCGGAATGCTCTCGTTAAGGTGAAAGTCACGCCGTCTCAGGGCAAGGCCTTCGTTCAGGCGTGCCCCGGTATTCCATAACGTATTAAAAAAAGCGTGCTGACCCCAGTCCTGAACAAAGTGCAGCAGTCCGGCCACTTCCGGAGCCAGCAGATATTTTGGCAGCTCGGTGTAGTGCCGGGCCATTTCGCGTAGCGAAAGCGCGCGGCCGTAGTCCAGGCCAGCCGACTGGCCTGTCGCCGGCAGGGCAGGGGAGGCGTTAATAAAAGAGGGCAGAGTCATGGTGTCCCCGTTGGTCCGCTCACGCTACGTAAATTCTGTCGGGTTACACCCCTGCAACCCTGCCATTTTTCACGTAGCGCAATCTGATGAAATTCTGCTGTCATTTTCGTTGCTCGCGACCGCGACTGCCACGGAAAAAACCCGCAGAGCGGTGTGCACTGAATTTCCGCTTTCTGGATATATACCATAAATCAGAAACAAATATTTTAGCGTGAGGAGAGTATGGGATCGCAAAAGGATCGAAAAAGGATCCTTTTTGCCTGGATGATGGGGTCTGAAGGGGAGGGAAGGGCTGTATGTTGTGTTCTGTGACAAACTGCCCTCAGTTGGGCGACCTTTCCTCAAATAGCGGAAATCGGAATGCAGATTTTGCAGGGAATGCAGGAAGTACAAAAATTGCACTTCTTTAAGATTTTGTGTATTCTTAAGTCATGGAAATCTTAAACACCCGAGACGAGGCGACTATGACAAACATCAGTTATGCACCTAATAAAGCCCGTGCTCACCTCAAAAACCGTGAGCAAACTGAAATCCAGCTGCTGCAGACCCGCATTCAGAATGTGGGAAGCAAGTTCGTTGAAGCACTGCATGAACTGCCCCACGAGAAGTTACTGGAACTGCTCACGCTGCAGGATGAAACATTCTGGGCTGAATTAAAGAATCAGGCTCAGCTGCAGACATTAATTAATACCATGACACCTGAAAAACAGGCCCAGGAAGATCTTGCTGAAGCGAGAGAAGTATTTCTTAAGTCGCTGGAGAATTCAGGCGGAGTGCATAAATCAACGGCCGTTATAAAAATACTGGCAACCACGCCGCCAACCCTGCATAAAAGAGGAAACCGTGGTGAAGTTATTCAGATTAAATGGGGTTCTGAAAACCTTTACCCGGTATTTCAGTTTTGCACACGTGAGAATAATTCAGAAGGCGGTATGCTGGCCGGCATCCCGGAATTATTATCCCTGATTAAACACAAGGTCAGTGCTGTGCGGAAATGTCACTTCTTTACCCGTAAAGTTGATATTCCGGGAACTGAAACACATGTCTCTATTGTTGACGCGCTGCGCCGTGGCGCTACGCCTGAAGAGATGACCCACTTCAGAATCCTGGCAGAAAACTTTGGTACCAACCATACCATGTAAAAAAATGGGCCTTTTGGCCCATTTTTAATCTCAGAGAGTAAGAATACCCAGCTTTGATTTTAAGATCGCCTGCGTACTTTGTCCGTTGAGACTGAACTGGATTAACGGAGTGACTGAGATGTTCTTCAGCATTCCGTTTCCATCAACGGTGTCAGACCACAACGCGATACAGGTTTTGCCGGTGTGTTGAGACAAATATTCAATACCATCAGCATAATGAGAAAGCACTTCTGCCAGCCACTGAGTATCCTCATAGACAGCTTTAGAGCCCATCAAATAACCTAACGGAGTTTTCAGATGGGGCGCCAGGGCAGCTAAATCAATAATCTTGATTGTGCGTGCTGCCTGAATTACCGCCATACAGTTTTTCTCAAGATCCTCAGTTTCAACAAGCGGAGCATCCTGATAAAACTCTTTCAGCCCTGTAAATGCCGTGGTGGCCAGATACAATACACCTTTGGATTTGCTACGCAGTGAAAAGCGGGTTTCTGATTCAGAGTTGAAATAGATACCATTTCCACCGTAATACTGGTCCTGCACCTTGTAAAAATCAGGTTCAATAGTTAATTCTTTGAAAATTTCACTATCAGAGATTTCTGCGCCGGCTAAGATTTGAGCTACTACATTATGTAGGTCCTCTGTAAATTGGTTCATGGATGATTCCTTCTGTAAAGTTTATATATCGAATTCTTTGAGTTTCCATGTGGAATTCCTCTCAGATTTACGTGTGTGTTGCGCCTGTTATCCAGACGTAACGTGAGGTAGTTGCCCGTTAAGCTGACAACTGAGTTGATAATACATCACCTGGCGCTGGATGTATTAGAACGATCGGTAAAGGATGAACTAAATGATATAACCAACTAATTTTGGTAGGTTTCCGTGTAATACCGGCTGAAGAATTGAACATTTAATTAGCTTTTAAGTGAAATTACGCCGAATACAAATGAACTACTTTTGTAATTCATTTGTATTCGGTGCCGATGATATGCACTTACAGTCTTTACCGGTTCTGGCTGGCGTTGTTACTCATTCTATTGAGTGAGAAATCCTGACCGTCCTGGTTGTTACCGCATCAAAATATCTCCCACAGGTATCAGCCTTCTTTCGACATCAGTTTGCACGTTGATTTGACAAATATTGAACTATAGTTCAATTTATCATTATAAAATCAGTTGGAGTCTAAGATGAAGCTCAGTGTCAGATTGATTGAAGGGTTTAAAAAAACATATCTTCCTCTGCAGTTCAGAGCCTTCTGGGATGATGAGGGATTTTGCTATTTAAAAGTTCAGATCGTTAACGGGAAGATAATTTTTTTCTGTGCTCAGTTGTTAAATTATTATAACACTTCAATTACCAATGCTGTTGAGAGTGTACGGGCATCAGCTGTGAATGCACTCATTAATGACGGTGCAATTAAAATACAGAATCAGCAAGGGATTTTTGATTTATTTAAATCACAGGAACGTAAAAGTAAAGAAGTGATATCAATTCTGTTTGAGTATGTTCGTGAGAATTCTGTATGGGTAGAACATTACGAATCTCAAATCAGCATAACCCAGGATGACCGATATAGTCTGGTTCACTTCAACCAGTACCAGGAACCTAACTGGTCTTTTATTTCTAAAGAAAAACTTGAAGAGACATATCCTGAATTTGATTTTCATGTTTCCAGAAAGTCTCTTGAAAACTGGAGTAATGCCCGATTATCAACTCAGACGATTAAAAAATTATTAAAAGAAAAAAACTGGACCATGAAGGAAGTTGCTGCTCGCTGGAACCGTTCGGAATCATGGATGAGTAAAGTTGTTAATGATGAGGAAAGGGAACTCTACTGGGAAGACGCTTTTAAAGGGCTCCCTTCAAAAATACACGAAAAATGAAGACAGAATCGCCAGTTCTTAATGTTAAAATCCTGTACCCATCAGTACCCTGTTTTGCTTAAAGAAGAACTTGAGATAATTAAGCAACTGGACAAGATGGCCTGCTGATCCCGCAGGCCAGACTGAGCAGGAAAGATGTCTGAAGATGAAATACAAATGTATTTCATTTGTATTGCTAAATGTTCTCTTTAATCGCCTTCAGAACTTTTTCTGGTCCTGCTGACTGAGCAAGGTACAGCCCTGCACGAAGTAATGTGGAAACCGTAATGTTCTTGTGCGTAAGTGCCTGGATCTGCTCAACCAGTTCCTGCGCCAGCATCTTTTCCGCAGGTGTCATGCGTATAGTTTTTGGTGTTTCGCCTGTCGTATTTTTCTTTTTAGCCGCAATGTTAGTCAGGCTACTTTCTTTTCTGGCCCGTTCAGGTTTTTCCATTATAGGTCGAACAAGTTCTTTAGACATTATGCTGCCTCACTGCTGATAATTTCTTCTAGCTCACGGGCAAGTTTGCCGTAATCCACTAAAGCCATTGCACTTTTCTGGTAGTAGTACAGAGGAAGACAAGCCACCTGAGACTGTACTATGGCCTGATCAGTACGAATCCGGCTTTTCAATAGTCTCGGAGAAATTCTCTCGTGCGAGCCCAGGGCGGTTTCGATATAAGTGTTTATTTTCTTATTTGCACCATTGTAATTGTTCCGGAATACACTGAAGCGTGCATAATCTTCCTCAGAGATCTCATCCATATAGTCCAGCATGATTTCAAGACCACTCAGAGAAAAACTCCCGCCATCGACAGGTACCAGAACATGATCGGCGATAAAAATTGCATTGCCGGTTGCGATATTGAGCCCAGGTGCACAGTCAATAATGATGTAATCATATTCAGTGCGAACTTTCTCGAGATGACGGCCCAGGATTTTTTCGCGGTGACTGCGGGTAAGGGTCTGTTCAATAATTTTTTCGAACGTCGGGTCAGACGGAATCAGATCCAGGTTAGGGATAGGAGCATCACCGGCCATCGCGGGGATGATGACATCGCGGATATCAAATCGAGAATTGCTGTAGAGATCGCAAATAGTTGGACCATACATGGAATAGTACTTTTTACCATTTGCGGTGACTTCTGTCGTATTGGCCTGCTGGTCCGAGTCAATCAACAGCGTCCGCTTCCCTGATCTGGCATAGTGAACAGCCAGATTGGTAGCCGAACTGGTCTTACCAGGACCACCTTTATTGTTCATTATCGCAATTATGCGAGCATATCGTTCCTGTAGCTTGTTCATCATAACGGCTCCAGATTATGTTTATCAGTCAGGAGTAGTTGTAATCCATTACGCACACATTGGCAATACAAATGTAATACAAAAGTATTTTTATACTGATTGATATTTTGTCTTGATATGCAGTTTTATGGAATAGTTAGTGCACACTTAAAATTTCTGAATAGACACTGAAAGGTAAGTTATGACGATTGAAAGCTTTTTCATCGGCACTCGCATGTCAGGAAAACGTTATGGACCTCAGAGTAAAGACATGCAGGTTTCTGAATTCATAGCACTTATATCTCCGAAAAATGAACCAGAGAAATTTGTCCTACCCGATTTCTCCGGTCTGGCACGTCGGATTGACGCCCAGATCCGGAATCAGTTTATTCAGCAAAAAGAGGATGACTATTACCGTCGATACCGACAGCTTTCGGACCGGTGGTATCAGGCCGGCTCTATCAGTGACAGAAACAATCGCAGCCAGCGTTTTGAGAAGGTCATGGATGAGTCGCTTGAGTTTTTGGTTTACAGTCATGATGTTATGCCCAACATCAACCCATATAATCTCAAATACGATGATCGCGTTCAGGTTAGCACGAAAGGCAAAATGTACTGCGTAGCGCTTCTGTTCCATATTATCGCTCGAGCGGCCTATGAGCCAGTCTCTGTAGGTGCAGATCCTACGCTGCAAAGGCATTGCAAGTGGCTGAAGGACTGGATTAATAAAACGTTAGGGGATCATTTTTTAGAGGGAATGATGATTACTTTCGCCCTTTGTTATCCTGACCACTTTCCTGCCCTGCAGCGCCTTAGCGGAGAGTTAGAAACACGTGATGTTGACACATTCCTGGCTGACGAAGTTCGTAAGGCAAGGCAACACACAGAGGAACAGGTTAATTATCATAACGGCCGGTACCGGTTGAAATTCGAGTACACTCACTTTCACCAGGAGCAATTTGATTTTTTAGCCGAAATGCGTGATCTCCATTACCGGATAGATCGTATTGAACAGCTCCTTCAGAAACTGATAGATAACCCGGTAGTAGATTTCAGTGAAGCTGCTGTTGCAGGGCAGTGGATTGACGAACAAGTACAGCTGCTTGAAACAAACGAAACGAAGCTAATACTCCCATAACTCTAATCAGCCTGGCTGGTTTAACCCTTCGGTACCTGTCCATCAGGTGTCGTTTTTTTCCGTAAGAATGTCTATAGATGGCGCTCCGCAGAAAGAGGTGGGTGTTACGGTTATTCTGCCAGAAATCCCGTTGTGTTCAGGCTGTGTCCTGTCGTTCCGGCAGGACACTTGGCTGTGACCGGCGTGTAAGAAACCCGTCTAATCCAACCCCGCTTTCTTACCGGCCGGGTCTTATCGACTGCAGAACGTATCGATCACCTGTTGCACAATGATCAGAATTACAAACAGCAGCATCAGTACTTTTTCCAGCACAGTTGCACACTGAAACTTCTGAATGATTTTCAGAAAATCAGAGAAAGGCATGTGAATCTCCGGAGATTGGGTTAATCAGTGTTCTGATTTTATGGAAAGTTACATTTCCGGTTTTGCTGTCTATTGAAAAATGTTTTGCACATCTGCTCTGAAACTGAATTGCTACAGATAATGTTGAATCGTCGCAGCCTTCTCCGCGCCCTCAGTTCGAAGATCTTCGAACAGGCCTCTTCGTGAGGACATAAATTGTCTTCTGTCGTGGGGTCATTCCAGCCAAAGCAGTGGTAACTAGCACTATTTATCTTATGAGCAAGATAGTTTTCGCCTTTCGTATCTTTCGGGTCCAGGCATAACAGTATCAACATTTTATGAATCATGCCGATACTGACAGAGCGACCACCAATTATTGATAATGGATAAAGGACATTTAAATTGAACAGAATGACAGGACTCGCTGTTTTATGCCTCTCGCTGATGGGATGCAGTGCCGTGCCATCAGAAAACAGTGCGCAGTACCTCAGAACGGAAATGCAGTCGCCAGTATCAGGGGCAACCATAATTACCGTAACTGCGGACAGCCTTATGAAACAAGACAATACACATAACGCTATACTGTATGCACTTCGACCGATGCCTGGAAAAGCATTCACCTCTGAGCTGGACAGAAAATTTGCCGCAGCGACGATGTATATTGATTTGTCTCCGGGTGAAAAAAGCAGAACGGCCGAGATCAGTGGTGAGATAAATTACTATGATCACGAGCGATACGTGAATGCTCGCCTGGTAGGAGACAGTATCAGGACAATACCGATTGCACCAAAGACCATCCCGCTTACACTGAATAAACCATTCTCAATCAATCTGCCACAAGGTATTCACTATTCAGTCATGCTGACGGACAGCCAGCCTTAAACCTTCATGATTGTCTCATGACTTCCTTTCAGTTTTCTGTAGGGTCAGCAGGGAATATAAATGGGGAAGAGAATGAATTTCATCAATAAACGTCCCACAGGCGTTCTGTCAGAGACCGGGTTTACTCTGCCTGAGATGACTGAATGTTCAATCTCCAACCCATCATGATGGATGGGTGTGCCCTGGCTTTCACTGCGTGTGCAGCAGGCTGGTCGGGAACGTCCTCAGCAAAATGTCTTCCGTCGCCACCTGTTCTGGTACATGAATGAAGCACTGTTCTGGCGGGAGGCGGACATCATCCGGGTCGCCAGGTAGTTGCCTGCACTGGACCATCCGGACTTCTGAAAAAAAAGCCACCCGCAAGGGTGGCTTTCTGGATATGAGGCCCTGAGCCTTCCCGGGACTGAGCCACTGACGGAAGGGAGAGCCGTTTTTTTCGGTGACATCCCCCGCATGGCGGCAGATGGTTTAAATATGGTATGAATAAATAATAACTCACTGTACAAGAGATTTCCAGACCTATGCGTATCGACCGACGTCTGAGCAGGGATGTACTCACCGAGCGTCAGCTTTATTTTATTGAATGCTGGTCCAACTTCTGCCATAAAAACAGCCCGGATACTGACCGGGTCGGATACAGCAATCCACTCAGCACCATCCGCGAACTGCTATTTCTTTACGAAATGGAAGATCGTTTCAGTGCCGATAAAAAAAGACTCCGGGTGGCCACTGAACTGCTCGAGTTACTCGAGACCGATCAAGTTCTCAGGAGAGAAGCATTTGAGGACATCCCCGCTCAACTGGTGACTCTTCTGGACAGAGATTTGCTGGTTGACCCCACTCGCAGCCCGGTGGAAAAGCGTCCTCGTCTTATCTGTAGCCTATGTGTACAACTGGCGGATATCACCGAGGCCAGTTATATCACTGAGGCTCTTGAGATGCTTGAACAGGAACTGTTTGCATGGCCCCCTCTGGATGAACACCATGCACGGGATATTTACTCACTGACAAACGGAGTGATGAGTGTACTCCTCACCCGGGGTATGACACTGACGGAATGTTACCTGCTGTACATCAATATTTTCAGGAATGTGAGTACTGAACCGAACGCTTTCCGGGCCGCCTTTCACTCGTTCCGGCAGAAACTGGTAACGCCTACTCGGGACGTGACTGTTCGGATGTTTATTACCAGTGAGAAACTGCACACCCTACTTAACACGCAAGGACCCACACTGCAGTTCAACGGATGTGTGTTCATGCCACTTGATGAAGCCCGACAACGCTTCTCCCTCTCAGTCGATATACCGGTTTGCTCAATGTCTGACACATCTGCCCGTAACATGGCCGGTCAGATGCTTCGTGAATCCCTGGATGTCATTGCCTACATGGTAGGTAAGGGAGATATCACCGTCCAGAAACAGTTCATGATAATCAGGGATGAAGACGAAACAGAAGTGCCGCGCTTCGATAATGAAATCGAGGCAAACGCGGACCGGTTAACGGACGAGGAGTTTGCGCGCTTTATGGTGGCGATGAACCGACTGTTCACGGATACACCGGATGTGTCCCGTAAAAAAATCAGCTCCGCATTTCGGTTTTTCCGTAACGGCATTGAAAGCCAAGTTCAGGAGAGTCGTTTCACCGCTTACTGGTCGGCGCTTGAATCATTAACGCTAGGAGTTGCCCCTGGCACACCATCACATGAACAGCATGTCATCGGTGTTGTGGCTCCCTGTATGGTGCTGGACTATGTTGTTAAGCAACTGTTTTATCTAAGAAAAGTTCTGCGCTTCATTCTGCGAGAGCCAGGGCACCCCTTGCGCACACCGGAGATCGCTTCACTTCCGCTGGGGCAACTCTATGCCCTTCTTAAAGATGCGGACCGGGTCCGTGAACTTCAGACAGATTTACAGCACTTTCCCTATGTCATGTATCGGGTGCGTAAGCTTGCCGGGATCTGTGCGTCACCCGAGAAAATGGCGGATAAACTGGGGCAACATGCCGAGAAAGTCACCCGACATCTTCACCGCCTGTATCTGCTGAGAAATACCATCGTGCACAATGCAGGTACCAGCCCGCACATTGACCTGCTGACGGTGAACCTTGAACACTATCTGCGGGCAACAATCAGCGCGTTGTTTAATATTGTGGTGATCCACCCAACCGTCAGCACCGCTGAGGAGGCATTTACCCGGTGCCAGTTTACCAGTGAGTCAGTTTTCAGGGAACTGAACCCCCTTCACGGGATCACGGAAAAGAAAGTATACACAGCCATTGATAATCAGTTGAAAAACGGGACGCTTTCCCGTAGCGATGCTCGTTTGATAGCATGGCTCAATGCCCACCACTGACACTCAGGAGAAGACTGTCAGAAGAAAGGGTAACTCATCGGCCTCATAGGCCCCGATCAAACTCTTGGGGCAGCCTGATCGGGGTCTATGTTCGGGTTTTCAGATACTCAGCGGCACGCAGGTGCCACTCTTCTGACATGTCTCTCTGTCCCAGGGATGGTGCCGTTTATCAGCTGAGTATCCGCTCATAGCGGGAACGAAATGCTTTTTCCCCTCCCTCCATTTGTCGGCAAATCAGTTCCTTCACCGGCGTCTCCTGAAGCGCTCCACAAAGCCCCGGGTGCAGGCCAGAGCGGTCGTGTTGCATACTGATAACGTATTCCGCATCACCATTGACCACTATTGGGGCAGAATGCGACACGATAATCAGCTGTCGGCGTTTCTTGTTTGCCATGATGGCAGGGATCACGCTCATGCTCAGCATCAGGCAGTCCAGGTCGTCTTCTGGTTGATCCAGCAGGAGGGGATCGGTGCCATATGACAGCAGGAACTGCAACATGCTCGCCCCTTTTTGTCCCGGTGAGGCAGAGGAAATATCTTCCATCCCTCCTCCGGGCGTCTGGTACCGAATGTGGATCCCATCATCCGGATACCAGCATTGCAGGGCATCCAGTTGCGCATCATTCAGACCTTTAAGGCGATTTCTGAAAGCTCCGTGGAGCTCTGACCCTGCTCCCGGCTCCTCGCGATGGATGGCAAGATGCAGAGCTTTAAGCGTATCCAGCGCAAGATATTTGTTTTCCGTTGCCGACGGTAGCGGACTGTACGGGCGCAAGCTGATGAAGCTATGAAGCAGCCCGCTCCCGTCACCATCATCATAGATACGATCGGCAAAGTTGCCGATCCCGGTTACCGCCTGATAACCAGATACGGTGTCTTCGTGTGGGGCACAGAGCGGCAGAATTTTAATATCCAGCGCGCTGAGAGACAGAGAGGACAGAAACGCCTTCCGCTTTTCCGTCAATACCATCCGGTGGTTACGCATTTCAGCCAGTAATCCTGTGGATCTCGCTGCTGAGGCCGCGATCGTCCCGTCAAGATCGGCGTAATTTCTCAGTTCCGACTTCAGCGACTCACAGCGCGTCATCAGCTCATCGAGGACATTCGGATTGAGTCCCTGTTCTCGTAGCACCATGGCCTCACGTTGTACAGTTTCCTCCTGGTTACGCACCGCCTCTTCCAGTGCGAGAAGAGGGGGGTCCTGCCTAATGGTACTGAGTTCCGCGGCATAGTCCGACAACAGTGTGTCAAGACGCTGGTCATACTTTTGCTGTACGTCAGAAAGACGCGTCATAAATGCTGTCAGTGTCGCAGACGGCTCCACCTGGAGCTCCGGGACTTGTACTGGCTCTTTCTCCTGCGCCCTCAGACCAGCGACATGCTGTTCATGATGCTCCAGAGGAAGCGTTGCTGCAGACAGTTCAGCCCGAGCCGTGGCCAGGCGGGTGCAAACCGGATAGTAAGCGCTCGACCGCAACTGACTGACGGCCCGTTCAGCATCAGACAACTCCCCCTGCAGTTTATCTGCGATCGTCTGGCTGGCCAGGTGACCACGCAGCGTTATTTGCTCATTCAGGTATTCCCTTTCCAGTTGATCCCAGCGCTCTTTCCAGGCGCGTTTGTTGACTACCTGACTCTCGTCACAGACGCGCAGGAATGCCCCTGTGTCTGACGCCAGTTCGTAGAGCATTTTCTGGCTGTATATTGAGAGGGGAAAACGATCTGGTGACCAGTGATTGTCCTGCACCCACTGACCTTCGCTGAAAATATGCAATTCATTACGACCATCGGGTCGCCAGCTGAGCCTAAAATCTGTGCCTTCTTTGCGGAACACACATTCGATGAAAGAATCCGCATCCATGCCCATCCCCATCTGACTAAACTGGTTCAACTTGTTGCGTTGAGACACAGTCAGCCCTTCGGTTTTTCGCATGGCCAGACGAATACTTTCGATAAGCGTGGATTTACCACTGCCCCGGGAGCCAATCACCGCATTGTAAAACGGGCTAAACTCAACGGAGGCTCCATACTGATCTGCCGGCTGGCAAAGACGGGTCCTGAATGTCAGGCTGCGCAAATGTGAAGCTGGTGCCTCCGGTGGATTATCATCAAACAGCACGCAGTTTTCCGGATCGAGTAATGCGTGCCTGAGACCGTCAAAATCAGGCTCGGACATCTTCAGCCAGCAGGTGCGCACTCCCGCTTGTTCAGGGTGGTGCGCATCTGATCCCCGAAGCCATGGCAAATCCGCAATTAAACGCCGGTGAGTCCCGTTCGTAATCTCCTCCTCCCGGTGTCTGATCTCCACTGCATGAGGATTTGACTGAAAAGCGGCCGTCAGTTCCCCCTGATTAGTAAGGCTTGTCAGAACGCCTTTCGCCGCATCAATGTGTGCGAGGATACAAATAGCTTCCGGGTTACGACGGATATTACTGATAATGCCCGCGGGTCCCAGCTGAAGCACAAGATGATGGTTGGGGGTTTCACGCGAAATAGGACAGTTGTTGTTGCACTGTGCCAGTAGCCGTTCCACCTCGGCACTGGTGCTCTGGGTGTGCAACACGGCGAGGATATGAACGTTGCCGGTGGCCGTGAGCTCCACACCGGGAAACAAAGTCAGCGGCCGGAAGTCTGCCAGTTCACCGGAACTGGCGTCCCGGGACATGTTCGCCAGTTCCGCTTTCAACACGTCAATCCATGCCCCACTGTTATGGTCACTGATGACAACACAGTCGACCTGTTGCCGCATGTAAGCCAGCAGCCATTCCCGGGGCTGGAGATCTGGGACTTTGTAGTCATCTGAGGCCGGGGTATGGTTATGAAAATCAAATTTAAACCAGCGTGATCCTACCGTCATTGTTTCTTTTCCATGTGGTGCCTAAGGTAATCCCACTATAGAAGCATTCACCTGGTAATTCAGTAACCGTTATGATTGCTGTTGGCATGAACTTCAGTCGGTCTGGCGGAAAAGTCAGAAGGCAAATAAGACCTTCGTCCACATCGGGGGTCTACATATCGACTGCCTTCAGTGGCTTAAATGGCCATGCTCCCCGCTCTCCTCTTTTGCTGAATTCACTCCGGCGTACTTTTACCGTATCAGCGGAGAACACTTCAGTATGATCCAGTGTTACAGTGGCCAGCGTAGCCAGGCTACTGTCCGTCAACGTAAATTCTTTCGGCAGACCCCATGGACCCTGCCTGACGTTCTCGATGCTACTGAATAATTCGCGGAGATAATCGGGGAGCATTTTGCCGCGCCCGTTAATGATGGCCCGATCGCTTTCTGATAGACATCCAATTTCCGGGTGCTCCCTTGCTATAACCTGCAGGACGCCAGGGAGTCCCGGCCAGTATTTTCCGTCATAACGACAGGTCAGGCCATCGAGTGTTTCATGAAGATAATAACGGTAAAGCCCATCATTATCTTCAGCCATCTCCATCAGTTCCACGATGTGCGTGGTTCTCTCAAGTGTGAATGCGTTCCGGTTCAGGATCGCATCTCGGACCAATATCTTCTGTGCCAGTTCACCGGCCTCCTTACTGATAGTCCGGTTCAGTTCTTCAAGCTGGCGATAATCCTCTTTCAATCGGGAAACGATATCAGGTCTACTGAAACGGCCCGCCAGTATGATTTGCTCCAGAAGACAATAGCATTGCTGCCAGGTTAGCGCCTGACGGGCAATATTCTGCCAGACCGACTGCATTTCATTCTCACGACTCAGTAGCCGCTCTATCAGTGGCCATACCGACATCCAGCAAGGACCTGTCAGCAAGTCAGCCTGGTATTGTCTGAGTGTATCAGTGACATCAGTTGCAGTGCTGGTTCGGGTATAACGCATCTTTTTTTCTCCGAAATCTCAGTTGACTCATTATCCATACCAGAGCCAGAACTGTCGGTAACGTAGCGAGATAAATTCCAGTTGGCGTACATTACCCGATGTTTTTCTCAAAACCATCCGTCTGCCTCGCGATCTGGATTTTGAGGGCGTCAGCGAGCTGAAGATTGTTCGGGAGGGGGACTGTATCATCCTGCGTCCCGTCCGGCCGACCTGGTGCTCGTTCGCGCAGCTTGAAAAAGCCGAACCGGACTTTATGGTGGAACGTGGGGACGTTGTCAGCGATGAAGGTCGATTTGACCTGTGAACAAGATCTACATGCTCGACACCAACATCTGCTCGTTCATCATGCGCGAGCAGTCGGAAGTGGTGCTGAAGCGCCTGGAGCCGGCGGTGCTGCGTGACCAGCGTATCGTGGTCTCGGTTATCACTTACTCCGAGATGCGCTTTGGCGCCACAGGTCCGAAGGCCTCCCCACCCCGCGAGCAGTTGGTTGACGCGTTCTGTGTGCCGTTCTGACCTGGGACTGCGCAGCGGTAGATGCGACCACGGAGATTAAACTGGTGCTGCGCCTCGCTGGCACCCCGATCGACATAGCTATCGCCGGGCACGCAATTGTCGCCGGTGCCGTGCTGGTGACGAATAATGCGCTGGAGTTTGAGAGGATATCGACCTTGGTACCTGAGGACTGGGTTAACTAGCGGTTCCTGGTATGTAGTTATGTGAGACTGACTGGCAGAGGTGGTTGCGCCATCAATGAATCCAGCACTGGAAACAGAACAGCACGCGTACATCATGCCTTGCGTTCGCTCAGTGTTTTCAACATCCAGTAATGTATAAAATACAGGTTTTCAGGCAATTAGTGGGAGGTCATCCTGACTTCCCTTTTTTCATATTTTGGTCTTATCCTTAAGAAATATCAGACGGAATCAGATTCCTTCGGGAAACGCTGACGATCGGTGAGTCAGGGAGCAATTCTTGATTCATTCAGAAATTGCCAAAACGGTTTTTCATTTGGTTTGCGGTTTTCTCGTATGTTGCTAAACTTGTCCTGTTTTATCCTCCTGGCGATACAACATTTTCCGGATAACGGTCCCTCAGTCTTTTTTTGTTTAAATAATGAACAACATCATTAATACCCACACAATAATAATCACAATATAATATCTGACATATTTCCGTTACTTCGAGATAATTAACTAATTGCGAACATGTTCTCAAAATGAATATAAGCGTTGATACAAACGCAATATATGCTATTGTTAATATATGATGTTTCTCAGGATACATCTGATATGGTACATACCGTTAAGATTTCAGTTGCTTATATCTAAAATAAACGCCGAAACTTCTCATTGTTATCCTTACGTTTCTTAAGGAGAAGAATATGACAGAGCAAAATAATTTCGGTCAATATATAGGCAGTCACCTTGACGATGACGTCACTCTTTCATTACCTGATTTGCGCCAATTACCAGGGCGTTATTGCACTCTGCAGTTGCTGTCCACCCGTCACGGGAATGACCTCTTCCAGGGATGGCACAGTATAGAGGATTCACGTGACTGGACCTATCTTCCGGATGAAAGACCGCCGACAAAACAGGCAACCCACAGTTATATTCAGCAACTCATTCAACAGAAGGGAGTATATCATTACGCCATTATAGAAAATAATTCAGAAAATGCTGTGGGAACTCTTTCTCTGTATAACCTCGACAATAAAAATGACGTAGCAGAAATAGGAGGCGTACATCTTACTCCAGTTATCAAACGAACTTCAGTCAGTACAGAAGCAATTTTCCTGATACTATCATATGTTTTTGATGTGCTTAAATATCGTCGCTGTGAATGGCAAACCGACAGGCTCAACTCTCAGGGTATGAGATCTGCCGAGAGATTAGGGTTCCAGAAAGAGGGTGTACTGCGTAATAAACAAATACTTAAATCAAGGAGCGTGGACGTTGTAATGTATTCAATCATTCAGGATGAATGGGAAAGAATATCCAGTGCGATAACTATCTGGCTTAGAACTGTCAACTTCGATGACCGGGGACATCAAATACATCCTTTACGGCATTACCTGGCGACAACAGAGCCCTGACTCTTTTGTTATTGCCCCCAGACGTTACTGGAAAAAGGGAGAATCTGAATGAAAATAATGAATGCAGAGATTGAGAGGCAAATCTGGCATCACAATCTTTCCTATTTATTGCTTGCCCAGCGGGTTCTGAATCATTACGAAGACACAGCCCTGTTTCGGCTAGGTATCGACAAGTGTACCGGAGATAAACTCCTGCAGTTGTCGTTGCCCGAACTGGTTCGTCTTGCTGAACGTCCGGAGCTGATTACCGTACTCAGACTCAGGGATCACCACCAGATAGATGTATTACTCAGTCAGTCCACTGGAATGGGATGAGCTCAGCAGGATTTACTTAACATCTTACGGACCATTTTCTTCTTTTTTATTCCGGACTGGGAATTCAGTATGTACCCCAATGAATCAGCGATCTGGATTATTTATCCGCAAAAAAACATGTCATATAAAGTAAGGGGTTTTATTGATTTTATTGATTTTATTGATTTTATTATCGATGAAATCGGAACTACTCCTTACTGGAAGCACGGAAAGTAATTCCTGTGAATACGGATTTCAAGAGGGAAAGTATTGTGTGTATAAAAATCATCCTGATTAATACAGGATGATTTTTATGATGCTGTTACATGAATATAAATTGACGATACAAATCACTCAGTTCTGTTCTTAATTTTTCTATATCCTTCTCCTCACCTGAATTCTCGATCGCCAGTAATTGCTTTTCTTTAACAGTAATTCTTTCACACAACTCTGATAGCGTTGAACAGAATGCCTCTGTATGAGTGGCAGGATAGACGCTTTCATCCTGTTCAGTACTCCGCTTACGAACTGAAGTCACTGGTTTAATATGATGTTCCAGGTTATAGGCTATCTGACGTTCCCTGCGATTGTGCGTTTCATCCATCGCCTGTTTCATGGCCGGAGTGATCCTGTTTGCATAGAGTACGGCTTTACCCTCCACATTACGTGCCACACGTCCAATCATCTGAATAAGTGCGTGTGATGAACGTAAAAAACCTGCATGGTCAGCATCAAGTATCGCGACCAGTGAGGCTTCAGGGATGTCGAGTCCTTCACGCAGCAGACTGATGCCGATTAAGACATCAAATTCCCCGGCCCGTAATCCATTGATAATTTCCTGTCTTTCATCTGTTTTGATATCAGAATGCAGATATCGGGACAGGATCCCATTTTCTGTCAGAAAATCATTCAGTTCTTCTGCGGTCTTTTTGGTCAGCACTGTCACCAGGACACGATTGTTTCTGTTGACGCAATGACGGATTTCTTCAAGTAAGTTCTCCACACACTGGTCTTTGCTTCGGACCTCAATTTCGGGATCCAGTAAACCGGTGGGGCGGATAATTTGCTGAACAACATTTTTCTTTGATTTCTGCAATTCATATTTACCTGGGGTTGCGGAAACAAAGACAGTCTGGGGCTTAATCTTCTCAAACTCAGCAAAACTCAGGGGTCGATTGTTTTTTGAGGAGGGCAGACGGAAGCCGAAATCGATAAGAGTATCCTTGCGACTCTGATCGCCACTGTACATGGCTGAGATTTGCGGGACCATTACGTGCGATTCATCAACAAAGAGCAGGCCATTTTTTGGCAGGTAATCCAGCAGCGTTGTCGGTGGGAGTTCCGGATTTCTGTCGCTGAAATAGCAGGAATAGTTTTCCATACCTGAGCAGTAACCCAGTTCACGGATCATTTCAACATCATTGTTGACGCGTTCGTATAAGCGCTCAGCCTCTATCAGACGATTTGCTTTGTTAAGTTCAGCAACCCGTTTCTCCATGTCAGTAAGAATGCTTTTGGTGGCTGAGGGTATTTTTGCGGTCGGTGTAACAAAGAGTGTTTTGGGTGATATTAAATAATGTTCAATGTCGCCCGCAATTTTCCCACTGACAGGATCAATCCATTTTGCGGATTCTATAACATCATCAAAAAGTTCGACCCTGATGGCCTGATGTTCGGAATCGGCAGGGAATATATCAATAACGTCACCGCGAACCCGGAACATCGCCCGTCCCAGAGTTTTGTCTGTACGGGCATACTGCAGACGTGCCAGTTGATGAATTAACTCCCGCTGGGCGAGTTGTCGTCCCGGGTATACCGGGATCTGGATCTCTCTGTATGCGTCCGGATCACCTAATCCGTATATCGAAGAGACGGAAGCGACGACTATCACATCCTGACGTTCAATCAATGCCTTGGTCGTAGATAACCGTAACCTTTCAAGATGATCGTTGATAGCGGAATCTTTCGGGATAAAGCGGTCACTTCCGGGGATATAGACTTCTGGCTGAAAAAAGTCGTAGTAAGAAACGAAGTATTCGACAGCATTTTCTGGGAAAAACTGCTTCATCTCCAGATAAAGCTGTGCGGTTAACGTCTTGTTAGGAGCCAGTATTAATGTAGGGCGCTGCAAACGGTGTATCACATTCGCCATGGTGAAGGTTTTACCCGAACCGGTTATCCCCTGAAGTGTCTGATGTGTCGCTCCTGCTTCGACTCCCGCTATCAGTCTGGCTATTGCTTCGGGCTGATCTCCTGACGGGATATAGCCTGAATGTAAAATGAATTTTCCTGTGGACATTATGATCTCTCCTGGTTGGAACGCCCCGGACAGCGTTAACACTACTACACTATAGTTTATGACAACCCGACGTAAGGCATTTATGCCTGACTGAAGAAAAGTTATTTGTTCTGTACCAATAAGTTGGCGTTCTGTTCACTTCTATTGTGTACCGTTAAAGTACGAATGTGCCTGATACAACTCTGTCATCTGTCTGGATTTGTACATCGTGGGGTCAACATTTTTTCTTGCATAGTATAGGGGGGTATACTATAGTCTCTTCAATCCTGATTAACAGGGACAATCAATGCCACATTCTCCAGAAGAAAAGAAACAGGCGCTTGTCCGGGTACGACGTATCAAAGGTCAGATTGCAGCGCTGGAACAGGCGATTGAAAACGAAGCGGAATGTTCTTCATTGTTGCAGCAACTGGCTTCGGTACGAGGAGCCGTTAAAGGCCTGATGACTGTTGTTCTGGAAAGCTATCTCAGGGAAGAATTTCCCGATACGAACAAAAGAAGGGGGTCGCAGACGAAATCTATCAACGACGCTATTTCCATTGTTCGCTCATATCTCCGTTAACTCTGCCAGGCAGACGTCTGATGGGGTCAGTAAAAACAGTAATAAAAGGATATGACATATGAAATCACGTGCAGCTGTAGCATTTGCTCCTGGTAAGCCCCTCGAGATCGTTGAAATTGATGTGGAGCCGCCTCGTAAGGGTGAAGTACTGGTAAAAATCACCCATACCGGCGTCTGCCACACTGATGCATTTACCTTGTCCGGTGATGATCCGGAAGGTGTGTTCCCGGCAGTACTGGGTCATGAAGGTGCGGGTGTTGTTGTGGAAGTCGGCGAAGGGGTCACCAGTGTGAAACCTGGCGATCATGTTATTCCGCTTTACACGGCAGAATGCGGCGAGTGTCTGTTCTGTAAATCCGGAAAAACTAACCTGTGTGTCTCTGTTCGCGCCACCCAGGGTAAAGGACTTATGCCTGATGGCACGACCCGTTTCTCTTACAAGGGCCAGCCTCTTTTCCACTATATGGGCTGCTCTACATTCAGTGAGTATACCGTCGTCGCAGAAGTGTCTTTAGCCAAAATTAATCCACAGGCGAATCATGAACATGTCTGTCTGCTGGGTTGTGGCGTAACGACAGGTATCGGTGCGGTTCACAACACTGCGAAAGTACAACCAGGTGACACGGTTGCTATTTTTGGCCTGGGTGGTATTGGCCTTGCAGCGGTACAGGGCGCGCGTCAGGCAAAAGCGGGTCGTATCTTTGCCATCGATACCAATCCGGAGAAATTTGACCTGGCCCGTTCATTTGGTGCAACTGACTGCATTAACCCGAAAGACTACGACAAACCTATCCAGGACGTTCTCATTGAACTGACAGGCTGGGGTGTCGACCATACGTTTGAATGTATCGGTAACGTAAACGTAATGCGTTCTGCACTTGAAGCGGCACACCGTGGCTGGGGTCAGTCCGTCGTTATCGGTGTTGCGGGTGCAGGTAAAGAAATCTCCACTCGTCCATTCCAGCTGGTCACCGGCCGTGTATGGAAGGGTTCTGCCTTTGGTGGTGTTAAAGGTCGTACCCAGCTGCCGGGCATGGTTGAAGATGCGATGAAAGGCGAAATCGATCTCGCACCATTCGTGACTCATACCATGGGCCTTGAAGAGATTAATGACGCCTTCGACCTGATGCATGAAGGCAAATCTATTCGTACAGTGATCCACTACTGATTCAGGTTTCACTGGCGATCTTTCAATATTAGTTTTAAAGGAAACAATCCATGTCCAATCCAGTTATTTCAGGCAATGGCATCTTCTCTCACGTCTTTATCGGTGCTGTAGATGTTCAAAAGTCGGCTGAGTTTTATGACGCCACTTTAGGTGCACTCGGTATCAACAACCTTGGTCCTTTTGGTAATGGCTGGGTGTTGTTTGGCCGTGACAAGCCGGCTTTCATCATTGCCCGTCCTGGCAATGGTGAAGCGCCATCCAGCAATGGTGTGACAATTGGCTTTGCTGCCGCCACGCCTGCTGAAGTTGACGCTTTCCATGCCGCAGGCCTGGCTGCTGGCGGGACTGATGAAGGCCAACCGGGTCCTCGTGGTCATCTGCCAGGTGCTTATGCTGCCTACCTGCGTGATCCGGCTGGTAACAAGATCTGCTCCTATACCTTCATCTGATCGTAGGGTGCATCCGACACAAATGTTGTACGGTTTGCCGATCAGGCGAACGGTATGAGTTGTGCCAGCGTATGAAGATCAACCCGCAGACGTTTACGTCTGCGGGTATCTTTCTCGAAGCGTAATGTGACTGGCCGTCAGAAAAAGAGAGAGTCTTATGAAAGAGTCAGCATTATCTGCTATCCGTTCTGAGATGCAATCACCCGAAACCGTGTACGGGATGCCGGCTCATAAAGACAGAACGGCCGCTGTCAATGAAGTACATGCGCGTCCGCACCTGCTTATCACATCACCACAGACCCTGCTGCAGTTTGCTTTCATGACTAAAGGCGACCAGTCAGGTGACCAGCGGGTCATGGTTGAGCTGTCAGATCGTCTTGGTTTAACACCATCAGAAAATTCAGCACCCCTGCACGGTATCACGTGGCGGGAAGGCGCTTTGTATTGTGAAAAACACGGTGAGTTTTCCACCTACTTATGGAGTACCACATGCGATCCGCGTGACGGACAGTTAAGGGGAGAGAACCCCTTCCGGCATGGTTTCACGCCACCGGGTTCGGTTATCTGTGGTACCCGTCTGGATATTCTGCCATGGACTGCAGAATCTGAGGCTGCAGTAACGAATTTAGATCCTGTCAGCAGGTGCTATTCAGTAACAGAAAATGGCCGTGCCGCAATTATCTCTGATTTTCGCCAGGATAAAGACGGGCTGACACGCATTCTGATACTTGAACGGGACCTGACAGAGGCACAGCTGGGTGCACTGGTTCAGCGGCTGCTTGAGATTGAAAATTATCGCACGCTTGCTTTGCTTTCTTTACCACTTACAAGAACCATGGCCTCTGAACTGAGGCGAGTGGAAAACCGACTGGCTGAAATTACAGAAGAAATGCGCACCGGAGAGCATCGTAAAAATGAACAGTTGCTCTCTGCGTTGACCAATCTTGCCGCAGAACTTGAAGCCGGCGCTGCAGCGAATCTGTACCGGTTTGGCGCAAGCCAGGCCTACTATGAAATTGTTGAGGAAAGGCTGAATACGCTCTCCGAAACGCCGGTTCCAGGCTACTACACCTGGTCTGATTTTTTGCAACGGCGCATTGCCCCAGCCATGCGAACCTGCCGTTCTGTGAAAGAACGACAGGCGAAGCTGTCTGACAAACTCATGCGGGCTATTTCGTTACTTCGCTCCTGGATAGATGTTGAACTGGAACATCAGAACCGTGACCTGCTGGCTTCGATGAATAACCGGGCCAGACAACAGCTACATCTGCAGCAAACCGTTGAAGGATTGTCTGTTGCCGCCATTTCATATTATGTGGTGAGTCTGATTTCGTATCTGGTGAAAGGGGTTCCCGGGATCCACGATGTCATGCCACCTGAGCTGGCGGTTGCCATTCTCGTGCCCTTCATTGTGCTCGCGATTTGGTGGGTGGTGCGAAGAATAAGAAACTCGCACACCGACCCTGAACATAACGAAAACCGCTCTGACTGAGTTGTTACGTTGTTGCTGAATTGTCCTGTCGTTATACGGAGAAAATTATGGAACGTCTTGAACATCATGCCAGCTTTGATGGGTGGCAGGAAGTTTATCAGCATGAGTCTGGCACGCTTGGCTGCACGATGAAATTTGGTGTTTATACTCCACCCCAGGCGCTTAACGGTAATGTACCGGTACTCTACTGGCTTTCCGGTCTGACCTGTACGGAACAGAATTTTATTACCAAATCGAGCGTTCAGCGTTATGCCGCAGAGCATGGGATCATGATTGTGGCACCAGACACCAGTCCGCGTGGCACCGATATTCCTGATGATCCTGACTACGCTCTCGGTCAGGGGGCCGGATTCTATGTTAATGCAACCCAGGAGCCCTGGGCGACACATTACAAAATGTATGACTATGTGGTAAACGAGCTCCCGTCCCTGATTGAAGAATGGTTCCCGGCGTCTGATAAAAGAAGTATCAGTGGACATTCGATGGGCGGACATGGCGCCCTGATGATTGCGCTCAGAAACCCGGGCCGCTATCAGAGTGTATCCGCATTCTCACCGATCGTCGCACCTTCTCAGGTGCCCTGGGGAGAAAATGCATTGTCTGCTTATCTGGGTGATGATCGGGAATACTGGAAGCAGTACGACACGGTTGAGTTGATCCGTAAAGCGCAGGAAAGGCTACCTCTGCTTGTAGACCAAGGACTGAATGATGAGTTTCTGAAGACTCAGCTTCAGCCGGAGAGACTGAAGAGCGTTTGTGAGGACACCGGTCATCCGTTGACGCTTAACCTGCGTCCGGGACACGATCACAGCTATTACTTTATCTCCAGCTACATTGGCGACCACATTGCACATCATGCAGCAGCACTGACGCGCTAAATTCAGGAATTATGGTTATGGTACATTTCTGCGATCAAAAACATCATGTTGTCGTGATAGGGGCTGGGTTCGGTGGACTCTCCGTTGTCAGAGAACTGGAAGAGCCGGGCGTTTCGATCACAATCATTGACCGGAGTAACCACCATCTGTTTCAGCCTTTACTTTATCAGGTCGCTGGCGCATCACTGCCATCAGCAGAAATTGCCTGGCCCGTTCGCTCTCTGTTTCGTCATCGTGAGGATGTACGTACCCTGATGGCCGAGGTCCAGGATGTGGATACCGATTCACGGGAGGTTCTGCTGAAAGATGGTTCCCGAATTGATTATGACACGCTTGTCGTTGCCACTGGGGCCACGCACGCTTATTTCGGTCATGATGAGTGGGAACAGTTTGCGCCGGGACTGAAGAACCTGGATGATGCCACGACCCTGCGCGCACGGATCCTTTCCGCTTTTGAACAAGCTGAGAATACCACTGATCCCGCGTTACGGGCTGCCTACCAGACATTCGTCATTGTCGGGGGGGGACCGACAGGCGTTGAGCTGTCCGGGACCATTGCCGAACTGGCAAGGAAAACGCTGAAAAATGATTTCCGTTCTATTGATCCGACAGAGACCAGAATTATTCTGGTTGAAGCCGGACAACGATTGCTCACTGCCTTCCCGGAGTCATTATCGGAATATACCCGTCAGTCCCTGGAGAAACTGGGAGTGGAAGTCAGTTTTGGCCAACCGGTAACGGAATGCTCTGCCGAAGGCGTAGTATATGGTGGGCAACCTCTTCCTGCCAAAACGATCATCTGGGCAGCAGGCGTCACTGCTTCTCCGGCTGCACGCTGGCTCAAGACGGAAGCTGATCGGGCTGGTCGGGTTATCGTGGGAGCTGATCTCACGCTCCCGTTACACCCTGAAATATTTGTAATAGGTGATACCGCGGCCGTGACCGGAGAGGACGGCAGGATGATCCCGGGCATTGCTCCGGCCGCAAAACAGGAAGGACAGTATGTGGCTAAACTGATCCAGTCCCGTTTAAAGGATGAAAAACCTGTCCTGAAACCTTTCCGGTACCGGCATCAGGGGAACCTGGCGACCATCGGTCGCGGACTGGCTGTGGTTGATATGGGACGGTTAAAACTCCGGGGAGCCATGGCGTGGTGGTTCTGGAAAATTATCCACCTGTATTTTTTGATCGGAACCAGAAACCGGTTGAGTGTCGCTATCAGCTGGATCTGGAACCACAGTATCGGATACAGGGGAGCCCGCATTATCACGGGAGGTAAATCACCTGATCCGGATAAGAGTGCGGTCCATTCCCGCTCAGAAGAGTGATACCTGAACCTTACTGATGCCGCTGAAACATCAGCGGCATTCCTTATTTAATCACCGGCGCCGGCGCAGGCAATCCGCTTACTGCTGCATAAATCCCTTTTGTCATTATTCCTTCTTAACTAATGGTTCGGCACATCGGTTAACGCCATTCAACGTAACCAGCGTCAGAAGTAAAGTTGATTTACGTATTACAGGATTAAACTATGTCAAAGAAACTTTTTGGTGCCCCCCCAACCCTGACAGACGCCAGTAATTCTGTTGTGGTACGTGGTGCCAGGGAGCACAACCTTAAAGAGGTGGATGTCTCTGTTCCGCGTGATGCACTTGTTGTCTTTTCGGGGGTCTCTGGTTCCGGTAAGTCTTCACTGGCTTTTGGAACCATTTATGCTGAGGCGCAACGACGCTACTTTGAATCGGTTGCCCCGTATGCGCGGCGCCTCATTGATCAAGCCGGTGTTCCGGATGTGGATGCCATTGATGGACTCCCCCCTGCAGTTGCCCTTCAACAACAGCGAGGAACCAGCAATGCACGCTCTTCTGTCGGCAGTGTGACCACCTTATCGAGCCTGGTGCGCATGATGTATTCCCGGGCGGGAGCCTATCCGGCAGAACAACCTATGCTCTATGCTGAGGATTTTTCTCCTAACACGCCTCAGGGAGCATGTCCATCCTGCCATGGTCTCGGACATATCTATGATGTGACAGAAGCACTGATGGTACCTGATCCGTCACTCAGTATCCGGGACAGAGCCATTGCCTCCTGGCCACCTGCCTGGCACGGACAAAATCTTCGCGACATTCTGGTGACACTGGGCTATGACGTCGATATCCCCTGGAAAGAGTTATCTGAAGAAGAGCGACACTGGATCCTGTTTACTGAAGATACCCCGACGGTGCCGGTCTACCCCGGACTCAGCCCGGAAGACACACGTGTCGCAGTCAGGGAAAAAATGACTCCGGGTTATATGGGGACGTTTACAGGGGCGCGACGTTATGTTCTGCATACCTTTGCACACACCCAAAGTGCACTGATGAGGAAACGCGTCTCCAGTTTTATGGAAGGTAAACTGTGTCCTGTCTGCCACGGAAAAAGGCTTAAACCGGAATCATTGTCAGTCACTTTTGCTGGAGTGGACATCGGTGAGTTTATGCAGATGCCTTTAGACCAGCTGGCTGAGTTGCTTCTTCCTATCTCCCGGGGGGATTTCAGTACGCATCATGCCGGGGCTGATACTGACAGGGATATCACCCGCCGGGACCGGACAGAACGCGCAGGTTCCGGCAGAGCAGTCCATTCTGTAACGCCGGATGTCCGCCGGACCTCAGCATTATCGACAGAGAAACGACTGGCTGCTCAACGACTGACCAGAGGTGTTATGGACCGGCTGTATCAGTTGCAGAAACTGGGACTTGGTTATCTGACATTAGACAGAACAACGCCAACACTCTCCGCAGGGGAACTCCAGCGATTGCGTCTTGCCACTCAGCTTAGCTCCATGTTGTTTGGGGTCGTCTATGTTCTCGATGAACCATCAGCAGGCCTGCACCCTGCAGACAGCCATGCACTTTACGATGCTCTGGAGAACCTGCGGGATGCCGGAAACTCAGTGTTTGTCGTTGAGCATGATCTTGACCTGATGCGACGGGCGCAATGGCTGGTTGATGTGGGACCCGCTGCAGGAGAACAGGGCGGTCATATTCTCTACAGTGGTGTACCTGAAGGTCTGAAAGCTATTGCTGAATCCAGAACGGCGCGGTATTTGTTTGATGAAATCAGGCCACCACAATCATACGCCCGACAGCCAGCAGGATGGTTAAAATTACAGGATATTCACCGTCACAACCTGAAGGGACTGGACGCCTGTATTCCTCTGGGGGTACTGACCGCTGTTACAGGTATTTCGGGTTCCGGAAAGTCTAGTCTGATTGCTCAGGCCTTACCTGAGCTGGTGCTTTCCTCGCTTGGCCATGAACCAGAAGACGTGTTATCCGAGGGCAGTGATGCTGAGGGACCAACCGTTACTGAGAAAACTTACGGTACGCTGACAGGCGACACCGGACTGATCAAACGTCTGGTGCAGGTTGACCAGAAACCGATAGGCCGGACACCGCGTTCTAACCTGGCGACATATACCGGACTGTTTGACCATATTCGTAAGCTCTTTGCCGGAACACCTGCTGCTAAAAACTATCATTATGATGCCGGACAGTTTTCTTTCAATGTGGCAAAAGGTCGCTGTGAAACCTGTGAGGGTGAAGGGTTCGTCAGCGTTGAACTCTTGTTTATGCCCAGTGTGTATGCCCCTTGTCCGACATGTCATGGCGCACGCTATAACCCGGATACGCTCAGGGTTCGCTGGAAGGAGCGAAACATTGCGGAAGTCTTGCAGATGACAGTGGATGAAGCCTGCAGCTTCTTTGCTGATGTAGAACCCGTGGCGCGACCTCTGCGCCTGCTGGGCGAAATCGGTCTGGGATATCTGCGTCTGGGTCAACCAGCCACTGAGTTATCCGGAGGAGAAGCTCAACGGATAAAGCTGGCAACCGAACTGCAACGTAGCCAACGTGGCCATACGCTGTATGTTCTGGATGAACCGACCACCGGACTCCATGCGTCAGACGCCGACCGTCTGCTTGTGCAGTTGCAGCGTCTTGTTGAGACAGGGAATACCGTAGTTGTGATTGAACACGATATGCGTGCAGTCGTGCAGGCTGACTGGGTTATGGACATTGGTCCCGGAGCAGGTCATGAGGGAGGCAACCTGGTTGCAGAAGGTACACCCGCCCAGGTATCACAGGTTTGTGAAAGCCGCACGGCACCGTTTATTGCCCGGGAGTTGTCACGGAACTGGTAAAAGGACAGTGTCGTCATAGCGTGAATGACGACACTGTCACGCTACTGGTATATCCCCTGAACATTTTACCTGTCATTGTAACTACCTGAAAAAATACGTGATAAGAAACCTGTTGTACCAGGGCACAGCAAAAACACCAAATCTTATCCAGTGTTAAACATCACTGTTATGCAGGTGGTAAGGAGAACCTGATGAAACTATTTACGATTGGTTTCACACAATCTTCGGCGGAGGATTTTTTTACGCGTCTGAAGGAATCCGGAGCAAGACGTATTCTGGATGTGCGTCTCAATAATCGCTCTCAGCTGGCAGGTTTTGCAAAACAGGACGATCTGAAGTTCTTTGCCCGTACTCTGTGTGATATCGATTACGCACATATGCCAGATCTTGCCCCGACGCGGGAAATGTTTGAGCGATACAAATTACAGAAAGGAGACTGGGATATATATTCTTCGGATTTCATCGATCTGATTACAAAAAGACATATCGAAACGCTCGAAAAGAGTCAGTTTGCTGATGCTTGCTTATTGTGTAGCGAACATAAACCACATCATTGCCACAGACGGCTGGTTGCTGAGTACCTGGCAGATAAATGGCCTGATGTCACTATCATGCATTTATAGTGGCTGGGTTGTGTCTGTACGCCCGAACACCAGAACACAGCTCCCACAGACTATGACGGTACCAGACGATGTTCGGACAAAAGGAAGAGGATTTAGCCTGCTAAAGCAATATGCGCTAACAGGAAGTGGCTTGATATCGAAAATCAGTGTTTGCGACGCGCTTTTTTTGACCATGCTTTTGGGCTAATATCACACCCTTCAGCCTGTATTTTGCCAATAATATAACCAGTTGTTTTATTTTATAAATAAAGCTTATCGGTATGTGCTCTGTTATGTTTGTATACTACATGGGAGGTATACATTCATTGATCGGATAATGCATACTCCGATGCAGTATATCAACTTAAAGATAGTGAGGTAAGAAATGCCCAGTACTCCGGAAGAGAAAAAAAAGGTACTGACACGGGTTCGCCGCATCAGAGGGCAGATTGATGCTCTGGAAAGAGCACTTGAAAATGGTGCTGAATGCCGCGCCATTCTCCAGCAAATTGCTGCCGTTCGTGGCGCATCTAACGGATTGATGGCTGAGGTTCTGGAGAGTCACATACGAGAAACCTTTGACCAGAATGACAACTATAGCCATGAAGTCAGTAAATCAGTTGACGATACGATTGAACTGGTTCGCGCCTATCTTAAATAGCAACTGACCGGTAAACCCGGTCACTGCTGGATGTCATTATGAACACCAACCGAACGGCATAGCCAGTCCACAGATACTACTCATTCCCTGACTATGTCCCAGGAGTCCAGTGTCGTTCAGCCAAAACAAATTTCTGCTTTGTATACCACTACGACAAATGCTGTCATCAGTTCAGGTGCGATAATTTCGTTATCATGCGCAGTACATACTGCCCTGAGTTTTCTGATCCAGTAATCATTCTCGGCACCAGTGTTCCAGGTGCCGCCTCACCCTACAGATATCTGTAATTGTAAACCGTCGCAAGACCGGTCCAGGCGATAGGGCAGAATCGCCCACTGTTCGGAAAACCAGTACTAACTGACAGTTCTGGTACTGGAGACTGGCCACAGCACTGTATAGGCCCATTCTGTACGGCGTTGTCACCTGACCTGTCTGAAGATATTTCCCGCACGCAACAGGTTACTACTCAGAAGTGATAACCCAAGTCCTCATCAAACATCAAAAAATATTTTCAGATAAAAATCAAGTGTTTATCTTTTTTTAATCCTTATCAACAGTATTGGTATTGCCAGTTACTATACTGCCGTATAGTATATGAAGCAGATGATGTACACACAGAAACAACAAGGCTATCAAGATTTAAAATGCCCTCTCTAATATTTAAACTGACGAAAGGATATTAACTATGAGTAATGTATTTTATATGCCGCCTGTAACCCTAATGGGACTTAATGCTATTCGTCTTTTAGGGGATGAACTTGTTTCAAGGGAGTTAAAAAAAGCGCTGATCGTCACTGACCGTGTTTTGGCTGACACGGGACTGGTTAACAAACTGACAGATGAGCTTGAGGCGCATAAAATTAGTTATGCAATATTTGATGGTGTTCAACCTAATCCAACAGAGAAAAATATTGATGACGGTTTAGCCTTGCTTGCAAAAAGTAATGCTGATTTTGTCATTTCCTTTGGTGGGGGGTCTTCTCACGATACAGCTAAAGGTATTGCATTGGTGGCCACTAATGGTGGGCATATTCGGGATTACTCGAAAGGTGTGCATCTGTCCAAAAAACCACAATTACCATTAGTTACTGTAAATACGACAGCGGGTACGGCATCGGAAATGACCGTATTTGCAATCGTCACTAACCAGGAAGATGAAACTAAATACCCGGTAGTGGATAAGCACTTTACGCCTATCATTGCGGTTAACGATTCTGAACTTATGGTCGCAATGCCTGCGTTCCTTACGGCAACTACAGGTATGGATGCCTTAACTCATGCAATTGAAGCGTATGTATCAACAGCAGCTACGCCTGTTACTGATGCTTGTGCTATCAAAGCAATTGAAATTATTGTTAATAATCTTAAAGACGTTGTAGATGATGGCCAAAACCGCGAAGCACGTGATGCCATGCAATATGGTGAATATCTGGCTGGAATGGCATTTTCAAACGCGTCTCTTGGTTATGTCCATTCAATGGCTCACCAGTTAGGTGGCGTTTATAATCTGTCTCACGGTTTGTGTAATGCGATCCTGCTGGGTGAAGTATCCCGATTTAATGCGAAAAAGGTTCCCGATCGTTTTGTTGAAATCGCCCGGGCAATGGGGATTGATGTCTCAACAATGACTCAGGAGCAGGCCATTAATTCTGCTATCGAAGCAATTGAGATGTTGTCGCAAAAAGTCGGTACGAATCAACGCCTGGCTGATCTTGGTGTAACGGAGGATAAACTTGCATTTATGGCACAAAATGCACTAAATGATGCTTGTTCTTTAACCAATCCTCGTCAGGCAAGCCTTTCGGAGATTATTGAGCTCTACAAAGCTCGTATGTAAGCATTCTCCTTTTTACACCGTTATCTGAATTATATCTGAAGGAAAGTTGTACAAGTTCATGGTCAGAAATTTAAATCACTTCTGACCAGAGAAATTGACCATAAACATGTCTTTTTGATACTAAGAAAATCGGGTTACCAGAGGTAACCCGATTTAAACGTTAGTGAGTTTTCATCCCAGCGGCTGTCATTAGCAATTTGAATATTGTGGCAACGACCCCCAACGCCATTACACTGACAGCCCAGATAATCACCAGCCACATCAATTTTTTCCAGAATGGACGAGGTGTTTCATCAACGGTTTTCATTTAAGTTTCTCCATTGACCTCACCATTAGTGATAACCGTCGCCAGTTTTTACCTTCCCCCGGAATACATAGTAACTCCAGCAGGTGTACATCAGGATTACAGGGATAATCAACAAGCCACCTATTAGCATAAAGCCCTGACTCTGAGGAGGTGACGCGGCCTGCCAGATGGTTACAGAAGGCGGTATGATATATGGCCAGATACTGATCCCAAGACCACTGAAACCAAGGAAGATTAATCCTAACGTCAGCATAAAGGGACCAAAGCTGGATCGACGGCTATAAACACTGCGAACGATACCCCAGCAACAAACAAGGACCAGCAATGGTACAGGCAGGAAAAAGATGACATTTGGCATACTGAACCAGCGACTGGCAATCTCAGGATGAGTCAATGGGGTCCAGACACTGATAATTGCAATAACTGCCAGTAAACCAATGGTTAACGGAGTTGCAAGCTCTGACATCCTGCGGTGAAGCGAGTCTTCTGTTTTCATAATCAGCCAGGTGCAACCCAGCAGGGCATAGGCCAGTACCAGTCCCAATCCGCAGAACAGAGGGAACGGGGCGAGCCAAACCAATGCAGAACCGCTAAATGCACGTCCGGACACACTCAATCCATTTAATAAGGTTCCGACTGCAACACCCTGACTGAAAGTGGCCAGTACAGAGCCGACTATAAATGCTTTGTCCCAGATAGGTCGATGTTCCGGGATTGCTTTAAAACGAAACTCGAAGGCCACACCACGAAAGATAAGCCCAAGTAACATTGCGGTAAGCGGAATACTAAGAGCATCAATGATAACAGCGTAAGCCAGAGGAAACGCGCCGTACAATGCCGCTCCCCCCAGTACCATCCAGGTTTCGTTGCCATCCCATACCGGCGCAACGGTATTCATCATTGTATCGCGATCGACATCGTGCTTATGAAACGGGAACAAAATACCGATTCCCAGATCAAATCCATCCATCACTATATACATCAACGTAGCGAAGACGATGATGACAAACCAGATAATTGACAGATCAATACCCATTATTTGTCTCTCCCACGTGTTGCCAAACCCTCATTTACCGCTGACAGAGGACGGGCAGGTGTTCCATCCGTTACCTCCTGATGCTCCTCAGCATGTACAGGCCCTTTTTTGATCAGACGTACGAGATATATATAACCGACGCCAAAGACTGAGGTGTAAACAAGAAGAAACGCCAGTAAGCTGATTGACATATGTAAATCGCCATGTGCAGAAACAGCATCTTTCGTTCGCTGTACGCCATAAACGACCCATGGTTGACGACCTATTTCAGTTGTGAACCAACCGGCCAGTAACGCAATCAGTCCCGAAGGCCCCATGAAGAGAGAAAAATAGAGGAACGGTTTAGATGTATAGAGACGTTTCCGCCAGCGCAGCCATACGCTGACCACCCCGAGAAGAATCATCAGCATCCCTAAGCCAGCCATTACGCGGAAAGACCAGAATATGATAGTGGAGTTAGGACGATCTTCTTTAGGGAAACTCTTCAGGGCAGGCACCTGCTTATCAAGGCTGTGTGTAAGGATAATACTGCCAAGATAAGGGACCTCTATTTTGTACTTCGTCTCTTCTGCATTCATATCTGGCAGGCCAAACAGAACCAGAGGGGTTGCTTCACCAGGTTTATTTTCCCAGTGTCCTTCAATCGCAGCGATTTTTGCCGGCTGGTGCTCAAGAGTATTCAGACCATGCGCATCACCGATAACGGCCTGGATCGGGGAAACGATTAATGCCATCCACAATGCCATAGAGAACATTTTGCGAATAGCGGGAGTATCATTGCCTTTTAGCAGATGCCATGCTGCTGATGCTCCGACAAAAAAAGCGCTTGCAAGGAAAGCCGCAGTGGACATATGTAACAGGCGGAACGGGAAGGAAGGGTTAAAGATAATTTTCAGCCAGTCTACAGGGATAACAACACCATTCTCGATGGCATAACCCTGTGGAGTCTGCATCCAGCTATTGGATGACAGGATCCAGAACGTGGAAAACAGTGTCCCCAGCGCCACCATACAGGTAGCAAAGAAGTGCAGACCGGGGCCAACACGATTCCAGCCAAACAGCATGACACCAAGGAAACCCGCTTCAAGGAAGAACGCAGTCAGAACTTCGTAGGTCAGCAATGGACCGGTGATACTCCCTGCAAACTGTGAGAAGCCACTCCAGTTGGTACCAAACTGATAAGCCATAACCAGACCGGAAACAACACCCATACCAAAGTTTACTGCAAAAATTTTTGACCAGAAGTGATAGAGCTCCTTGTAAGTGTCATTTCGTGTCTTTAACCATAACCCTTCGAGCACGGCCAGGAAACTGGCCAGACCAATGGTTATTGCTGGGAAAATAATGTGGAAGGAAACAGTAAATGCAAACTGTACCCTGGCCAAATGGAAGGCATCTAATCCGAACATAGTTCACCTTAACCCCGATAATACACTGATAATTAATTATTTCTTATCAAATCAGAGCCTTGATGAGAAATTTCGACTATTGAAAACAATCATTTTTTTGTATGAGATAAAAACTCACTTGCAAGTACATTGTTAAGCACATGATTAAATGTGTCCAATAAGTTGCAATAATGTAGTGATAGATGAGGTCGATTACAAAAATGCAGGATTTTCGTTATTGTGTCAGCAACCACGATCATTCCTGATACTGCACGATACAAATAGTGTTGAGAGTAATTCTTAATAGTGGGGGGGGTTATGTGTAACTTACTGAAAAATTTAGGTGATTAGATGTTTCTGAAATATGCATACCGTCCGGTTTTAACCACTGATACACGAAAAAATCAATATGCTCGTGCATTCTACCAGGTATATTCTGGTGTCCTGGCTAAGGATATTAAATCTCATTTTTTAAACAACAAATTATTTCATATACATATGGATTAGATTTTTGCTCTGGTATCAGAAGTAGATGTCACAAACAAAGGAATAAATAATCGACAAGGAGCTGACTACCGTCGACAGACCGCGGGAGGTGTTCAGGATCAGCTGCATTGATGAGTTCCAGGCCCTACAGGCAAATGACCCCATGCTGGTTATGCCGGAATATCCGGACCCTTGAGGCGTTTTTCTGACGAGACAATTATTTTAACAGTCAGAGACCAGAGGCACTCCTCAGCTATCAGTTCAGTCCGGAGCAGGTCCAGCGCTCTCACGGAACCGGACGTGACGAGGAGTGGAACGACAGTTCCACAGGCGCTGAAGGTGGGAGTGGCATTGAGGGTCATTATTCAACATCCGGGAATTCAGCCTGCTGCGTTGTCAGATGTACTGGCCATTCTCTCAGGCATCGCTATAAGTAACTGTCTGAATCCTGTATCCTCGAAGCTGCGCTGTAAGCAATTAATTCCCATCGTGGCAAATGCACAAAGGATGATACATGCAAACGCTAAAGAGCAGACTTGAAACGGTAGTACATTGTTTTGAAAATGATTTTCGCGGATTTAAAATCAGAAACAGTAAGACCGATGCCATGAAATGGCTAATGCGATTCAATTTGCCGTACTCTGTCCGAGAACATGAACCCGGTAAATATCTGCTTCTTAATCGTGAATATAAACCTCTGGGATTTATGGCGCAGGCCGGTGGCCACGGCGCGGAATACGCTGATTACGGTGATCATCTTCTTGCAGGTGCTCCGGGATTACTCGATAGCGATATTTATTTTTATAACGACGGTTCAACCCCGTGGGAAAGCGCTAAAAACTGGACTGCATACCAGAAGGCAGTCCTCCAGTTCCTTGAAAAACTTCCAGGCTGAGTGAATTGCCCGGATAATTTAATCAGGCCGCTTCAGCGGCCTTTTTTACGTCTGCTGTTCTGGTAACTCAGGTGATTCTGCGTTCTGAAGAGGTACCCAGTCTTCCGACTCAATGAGTTTCGGATCTCAGGAGAAGAGAAGAAGGATTTTTGCAGAAGCACAAAAAAATTCTGGATAGTTGTCATTAGGGGAATATTGCATAAAAAGCAAAATTCAAGGCTGACAAAGCCAGTAATAGCAACAAAGAGGAAAGAGAAACTTTTTTCAGGTTTTTTTACAGTCCGGCCTTAAAGGCCGCATCGGATTTTCTAAATACAGTTTTACATAAGGAAAATCGTATGACTGTATTTCTAATCCTCACCGCCATCGCATATGGCATCTTCAAAGCCGGCTGCTTCATCCTATTAGTGGTCAAGGGGTATCAGGGCTGGACATTGTTCTGGAAAAACTATGACCGTCTCCCTCATATCATCCGTTCCCGCTGCCGATATCAGAGACGATTCATTTTCAGACGCATCTGGAAGCGAATCTTCAGCCACTGATAATGTTATCGAGCGGCATCCCCAGCCCAGCCAGCCAGCACAGGCAGCACCAGGTGGTGTACACCATACTGGTCTCTCCTGATTTCCACTTACGGATGGTGCGTTCGTCCACATCCAGTCGGTTAGCCAGCTGGTTGTCAGTCAGGGGGATAAATCCCCGGACCAGCAGGATTTCGGTGACTGTAGGCTTCTGCCAGTCTTCTCCGCTGACCAGCGTATAGCCATTAAATTTGTTCAGCTCAATAAGTCCGGCGATCTGTCGTGCTATTTCGTCTTTCATTGAGTTGCGAGCCCGGATGCAGAGGGAACCAGGAGGGACCGGACATCCACGGTAGCGTCACTCGTGTCGTTGTTATCAGCACCCAGCGTCAGCTCATCGATATACTTCCTAATCTGTCCTGTCTGGTGAAGGTAATAACACAGCTTAAAAGCGAATTGTGCTCTGTCTTCGGATAACCCACACCTTGAGAAAGCTCTATTCCGAAGATCTTCAGGCGTTTCAGATGTGTATCTCTTTTGGTAGATGCTCATCACCTCTGCATGAAGCTCGGCAAACTTCATTTCGTTATTCAGCTTTAAATCATTCTTATAAATCAACCGGGCAGCATCCAGGTCATTTTTTTCAAGCAAAATCCAGCCATAAAGGGTCTCGCTTGCATGTAACCCGTCCAGAACGATCCGGCCAAGTTGATTTGCATAGATGTACTCGTTAAGCAACGTTCTGAGCCGCTCTTCCAGAAAACCGAGTTTAGTACGTAGCTGTTTCTGGACATTATCAATCTTGTTATGGATCGCCAGATTCAGCGTGAGCATATAGAACAACAGATTGATATGAGCCTCGGTGACGGCATTAAAGCTGCGTTCAGACGCTCGATCATGACTACCTCCAACGCACATTTCTGCCGTAAGACGGGTTCCCTGATGTTCCAGCACCGCATAAAGATCTATACCACGTCGTTTCACCTCACCAAGTACATCCACGGAAGGCGTTTCGAAACACGCATCATACTGGTCTATAAACTGCTGATAGGCTATGCCGGCATTTTCAAATCGCTCATCCCTGATGGCGTCCAGTATCTGTGATACCTGCTGACGGACTTCCCGCTGAAAGGCCTCCACATCTACATCGTTGTAGACAAGCGTATTCGACTGCATCGCTATCAGGCAGGCCGGGAGCGTTTCAGGCACCCGCTCGTTAGAAATGATTTTCCCGGTGATAGTGTCCCTGATTAGCTGACGCGGCTGTTCCTTAACAGCCTCTCCGGCCGCAACCTTTTTCTCAATGTCAGACCGCTTGCGCAGTTGCTGGCTCATTCCTCTTTCCCTCTGTGTGGGCTTGCTATATCACGTCATTAAAACTCAAAAGAATGTCAGCCGCAAAAGAACCGCCTAAGCATCTTTTCGGATCTGCGTGGCGGGAAAACGGTAAGAAATATGATAAATAAACAAAACGCATAAAATCATACTGTGTGTGATATTTATCGTTATTCATAATAATCATATCTGATATGATATTCTACAGTTAATACATGAATCATATGAAGTATGATTTTTGACTAAACCGGACATTATCAGACGGAGCGTGCAGGATGGATGAGAAAGAAGTGAATTTTTCACTCAGCTATGAGCAGCTGACCCGGATAGCGGAAGAACGTATCCGTGAATGCGAGCTGGACAGTCAGGGCGCTAAATACATCAGCGAATCGAGTATGGCCAGCACCCTTCTGCAATTCTGGTATGAACTGGCGATTACTGGTGCGCCAATGAAAAATTACGAACAAACCAAAGCGCTCATTGACGTCGATCATCAGCGTCTCAGAAAACTCATCTGGCCGGAGACGGATAAGCAATGACACAGGCGCGACGCCCGTCACCGCTGCAGCGGCGGGTGCTGATTGTGCTGGCCGCCCTGGATTCGAAACGTCCGGGGCCGGTGGCCACGCGGGATATTGAGCGGGTGCTGGAACAGGGCGGGGACGCCCCGGTGTACGGGCCGAACCTGCGCGCCTCCTGCCGGCGCATGGAAGCAGCGGGCTGGCTGCGCACCCTGCGCGCGCCTAACCAGCAGCTGGCCGTGGAGCTGACCGGGGCCGGACGCGATGTGGCGGAACCGCTTTATCAGGCAGCCCGTGATGACGAAATCTCCCGCCAGCGCCAGTTGAAGGTGCACAGTCTGCCCTTGCGCGAGTCGACAACCGGTGAGGCGGTGGAGGTTTTTCTCGGTGACAGCCTTCACCGTATCTGTCAGGCAGCCTACGTGATCCGGCTCGACGGCTCCACCTGTCTGCAAGTGACGAATGCAGGTGGAATACGTCAGATAATGGAAGGCGATCCCCTGCAGGTGGCTGACTTGTATCAGACCTGTTATGACGCGGGTCTTCCGGTACATATCCAGATTAACGAGAGCCAGGATTAGCCTGGCAGAAACCCTTCATGCATACCGTCTTGGAGCGGACTGGAACAACGCGCCAGGCTTGCGGCTGAATTCATGTATGGATTGCTGTCCAGACAGGGCGTGATCGACACGGCTTTCGCATCGCTGACCACAAAACCGCATCTGACGCAGGATCAGCAGGCCCTGATACAGGACATTCTTACGGATATCCGCATTTACGGCCAGCCTCACTTTGATGTCACGGCCTTTTACAACGGGATGCTCAGTTATCTGAACCGGGGCCGGTTCAGGGCGACCGGGGAGCTGACTACCCAGGACAGGCTGCGGGAGGTGTTCAGGATCAGCAGCATTGATGAGTTCCGGGCCCTGCTGGCAAATGAACCCATGCTGGTTCTGCCGGAATGCCCGGACAATAAACTGACCCTCGAGGCGTTTTTCTGGCGCGACGAATATTTTAACAGTCAGGGACCGGATGCACTTCTCAGTTATCTGTTCAGTCCGGAGCAGATCCAGCGCTATCTGAACGTCAGGGCGGAATTTGAAGACAAAGGTAAAACCGTGGAAAAACTGTCAGCCGGGCAACGGGGGACCTTCTATGTCTGCCTTAAACTGGCGGCAGATGCCTTCGGATCGCCGTTTGTATTTGATCAGCCGGAAGATGACCTGGACAATGAATTCATCATGCATAGTCTGGTCCCACTTTTCAGAAAAATAAAACAGTACCGGCAGGTCATCATCGTGACGCATAACGCCAACCTGGTGGTTAACTGTGATGCTGAACAGGTCATCATCGCGGCCAATAATGATGAAGTCATCAGTTACCGTAGCGGGGCGCTGGAATACGGAGATCACGGGGCGCCAAACAGTATGTGCAAGGCTATATGTGATGTGCTTGAAGGGGGACGCCAGGCGTTCGAAGCGCGTGAGCAAAAATACGGGATGGTGTGGCTTAACGCCATCTGATGAGTCTCAGGAACTGAAAGCAGACCCTCGTCAGGTCTGCTTTTTCTTCCGCTGTTCCGGAAACCGACTCTCCGGAGACGAATGAAATCGGGTGACATGGTGTGAATAAGGAGGCTGCAGAAATGATGAATATCATTACCCGGCCCCCCTGACAACGGGAACGCTAGTACGCTTGGCATATCATAATAAAAGACGTCGGTGATCCGATGACCCAAAGGCCAGACACAATCTCAATCAGATCAATTTGTATGGTGTGCTGAGAGGCAACATATTCATCCATCAGTAAATTGTAAACATCATCCGGCGTATTATCCGAGAGTGATTTCACGGTCTTTTTAATAGTGAATTTCAGTGTGTCTTCATCAAGTCTGGAGGTATTGGTGAGCATGATCTTACGATTGAAAACCGTGTTCCTGTTATCATACATCACTCTGCCACTGAATGAGATCTCACCTGTTTTATCATCATAAAGCCGGATGTCCTGCGAAAGGTTCAGTTGTACCTCTTTATTATCAAGAACCAGGTTATATTCTATGAATCCGTAGCACTTAAACGGGTAATGTGTCGACGGTTTGTAAAACAGACCTGCGGCAATAAAAAAAACAATTAAAACCGACAGAATGGATAATGATATATATCTTTTCATCAGGCCTCCATTATGCTTTTAAATTATAATAATAAAAACTATTGCATTTCAGGGCTGAGTCCGCCTGACCTTTCTGACACACTGAGAGCAAGGCTCTGCCAAAATCAGCGGAATTGACAGACTTATAATAGTCAAAGAAAACAATATTACTGGTATTGCATTGTATCGCATGTGAAGAAAGCAGATCCGCCACAACCACATTGAGTTTTTGTACTTCATAATTACTGAAAGGAGAAAGGTAGTTAATATTGCATCCCTTATACATGGATTTTACAATTTTGACTTCAGACGGCGCAGCATTAAACATCAGGGAGTACACACAAAACAGGGCTGAACAAACCGTCAGGAACGCTAATCCAACCAGATACAGATTCCTTTTGCCGGGAGGTTCGGCGGGAAAAAGATCCGTTGCGGTGCGGGCATCATTAGACACATCAGATACGGTGACCTCGATATCTTTATTAATCATAAACCCGATGCGTGGAACCGTCTGGATCAGATCATCCAGGCCAAGCGTGCTGAAATGGCGGCGTAAAATACTGATGTACTGGTTCAGATTACCGTTTGAACCGGTCAGACCCTGTTTATCCCAGACTTCGGTTAACAGGAACTCCCGGTCATAAATTTTTCCCGGTTCTGATAGCAGCGTTTCGAGTAATCTGCAGGCCGGCAACGGCAGTTTTATCTGTCGCTGTTCGCCGGTTAATGTCAGGGTACCGTCCAGGGTGTTAAAGATGATGATGTCTGATATCGAGAAGATCATAAGCAATCCAGAATTTTGTGTAGAGGGATAAAATCATTATGACCCGCCGGAAAAACACTGCTGACGGGCAATAGTACAATGACGGAATTCTTCCTGGCAAGACCCGGTGGCAGAGCACAGTTATAAATAGGATATAAATTACAGGATTATATCCTGAATATTGCTATATTATAGATTTTAATTTCACACCGATGGTTTTTTTCATAATCTGTTAATCGAACGAGGTCTGGCACCTGACTCTTTTTTGATCTTATTACTGACACCTGAGGCTACTCCATGATTGCTCATACGTTACCGGGTCATTCCGTCTTAATGCAAAATATGCAGCGTGACTGCTTTCCCGCAAAATTTGATAAAATGTCTAAAGGAAAACAAATCTTTGAATTTTCCGATGGCGTGAAACGTAAGGTATTCTTCATAGAAGAAGGTGATTTTCTGGTGAGAACCAGGAAAGATAATAAAATAATCACTATCATTTCAGGTCCTTTTGTCATCGGACTCATTCCCACTGCGAATTCACTTCCCCTTTATCTTGAAAAAATTGATCACGGAAAAATTTCTGCCATTGAGTACAATCACTTCTGGAGTTTAGTCAATTACCGTGACTTGCTGCCTGATGTCATGGCTGTCATTTCCGGGTATCACACGGAAATTCTCAGTTATATAGAAGCACAGAATTCATGTACTGAAACTCACACAAAAAACATGATTGAACGCTGGAATGCCTATCCGTCACACATCAGAAAAAGATTCTCCCTGCTGTACTTTCTGATTAACAGCTCATACCTTTCAAAAAGCACGTTGTGCCGGATCATGAAAAAACTTAAAGAGGCGGGTTCCCTGCAACTGGAAAGAGGTAAGCTTGAAATGTATGAGTCCTAGTCTTTCCAGGGCTCAGGATCCGTCTCTCCCGGTACCGTGCAACAATATCCCATGCCCGTGTCATTAATTAACAAAACAGCCTGATGCGCTGTGGGGCAGGGAGAACAGCGGACAGTCTGCACACCGCCTAATGCGTGACTGATCTGGAGAAGATATTTATGATTAATACGCCCGCCACAATAAAACCTATCCCCGTGATCCCCGGCAGATCGATTTTCTGCCCGTGATAAATCCACCCGATTAAGCTAATCAGCACTATCCCCGCACCTGACCAGACAGCATAAATAATACCTGTCGGGATCTGTTTCATGGGTATCGTGAGCAGATAAAACGCCGCTGCGTAAAATAACACAGTGAGAACCGACGGGATGAGCCTGGAGAACCCATCGGACTCTTTTAATGAGGTCGTGGCAATAACCTCACACACAATAGATAATGACAGGATAAAATAGACCATGTGAGTGCTCCCTGAATATATATCAGTTACAGTTAACCTTTTAATGACATGGGTAACATAATACAATCCACATACAATCTGCAGATTGTATTATTATAACTTAATTTAAACGGAATGACGGGAAACTAGTCCCTTCAGCCTTCCGGCATGGCTGAAGAGTGATGAGAAGAAATTTTCCAGTCTTTCCCGTCCCAGGCATACGTGAAGGTATAGCGTGCCGTTACAGTGGATTTATCTGCGAAAGTGAAGGTATACACTCCACTGTCGATAGCCTTGTTACAGCCGGTACGTATTGTCCGGCTGTCAATTTTTCCTGTGGGTTTTTTCTCAAGGAAGTGCTCAAAGTAATCCACTCGCTCGGCATCTGTCAGTCTTACTTTATTCGACACCGTCGGAAGAAGAACCGCGTCACTTAAATAGTTCGCCGACACTTTTTTTGCGTCACCGGATTTCAGGGTCTCATTCCAGCGCTCAAAAAGCCCCTCAATCTGGGCATCGGTGGCCTTAACACAGACCTCAGTAGAAGCAAAGGCGCTCACTGATACCAGTGACAGCAGTAACATTAGTTTTTTCATCATCATATCTCTTTATATGGTAATAGACAGCAGTCCGCATTTGTGTTTCCGGACACAAAAGCAGGTTATTTATTTCAAAAATTGATCTCAGAGAGCGAGTACCCTCTGCATTATACGTCTTGTTTTATTATCAATACCTCCTGGAATTGTTTATTATTAAGGGAATATCAATGATATGTCGTCAGGTATCACATTATTTATTGTCAGGATTTTATCGCTATTTATTAATTGCTGTCGTTTACAGACAGGTCAGTGACACCTGCATTATGCCTTCATACACGCCTTCAGAGTCGCGTGCAGGTGCATGGAGGTGTAAATAATAGTCCTGTTTATTTGTTCCTTCCCAGACCTGGTTTACGTTATTCCAGTTTTCACCTTCTGTAGACTTCACTGCCATGTATATTTTTTTTCCGTCGCTATTGGAGATAAAGGAGCCATAAGAATCTGTACTAATCGGCCTAAGCGACATCTGTCCATTGCCGGCGCCAGCACCCAAAACCCTGACGGGAGAAGGGGCGTACCCCGGAGTCATATCACCGATTTTGACTGTGGGCTCATAAGTTAACCCACATGTGCTTCGTCCGGGTATACTGCGGTGAAAACTTGCCCACTGAGCATTCGTACCATGTTTTCCATATTCGATATATACTGACTCGTTGTTGATCCCTTCATTTATCAGGGTTACCCGTAATGACCAGGCGCCATCCGAGGGTGTACCGTCCCCACTCCATGTTGTTGAGCCATCACATGGAACGCTGTAATCACGATGTGTATAGTGGGCTATCAGAGATAGTTTATTAGATTGAGCCGCAGTGGAACATTTGATTCCTGTCTGCCCGGAATAAATATGATAACCATAATTTACGTCGAACGATTGCGTCACCGGTACACTGTACGCTTCAATTTCTGCACTAATACCTTTGCCACAATACAGCCCAGTGAATATAAAGATGGCTGCGACTCTGCTAAATAGTCTGTTCTGCATATGTTCTCCACACAGTATTACTGATATTCAAAGTTCACATTGACAACAGTACTGAATTTCCCTGCAACCACAGAATCTTTCGTTCCGGCATACGCGGCCTTGTAGATTAAAGTATTATCTGCGGAGGGCGTCAGTGCGCTGATTTGTGTGACCGAACCGTCAGGACTGAATTGAGTTTTCCCGTCGGTCTGATAAAAATAGAGCCCAACGCCGGCTGCTCCCCCTTCGCTCTCCGGAAGGGCATTTCTGAATGCCAGCGCGTCATCGTTATCTGCCTCCCCCTGTACGCTGACAACCACAGCAGTGGCTGACGCCCCACAGTCCCTGAGAACCATATTGACTTCCTTCTCACCGCCAGTGGTTCCCTTACCTTTAATGTCCCGATCGGCAATGCTGCCAAGCACCATAATCTGGTCTCTTGAGCCGGTGCTGAGAGTACAGGTGTTGGCTAATACTGTGCCGTTGAATGTAATAAATGTGCTGTCGCTGGCGGCCTGTGCCTGCAGTACACAACCCAGCAATATCAGAAATACCGGTTTAACCATCATTGATTCCATGCTACACCTCTCCATCCTGTATTCGTGTAATGACTGATTCACTCTATTGTCGTGGTGATATTCATTGTCCATGAATATGCACCAGGATACTCATTTCCGGTCAGGCTCACGGTAAAATCATCGCTCTGAATCTGGGCATTTGTCAGACTGACGGTAAATGACTCTACGGGTACTCCGCCTTTTTTTATCACGGGCATCAGCGGGGACGGATTATCTGTTGCCGGCGTGATAACCCAGGACACAGTGCCTGTTAATGTTTTACTTTCGTCAGTTCCCCCTGCGGGTGATGCTGCCAACTTACTGATTTAGTGTATGATGGTGTTTTTGAGGTGCTCCAGTGGCTTCTGTTTCTATCAGCTGTCCCTCCTGTTCAGCTACTGACGGGGTGGTGCGTAACGGTAAAAGTACTGCCGGACATCAGCGCTATCTCTGCTCTCACTGCCGTAAAACATGGCAGTTACAGTTCACATACACAGCCTCTCAACCCGGTACGCACCAGAAAATCATTGATATGGCCATGAATGGCGTTGGATGCCGGGCAACCGCCCGCATTATGGGCGTTGGCCTCAACACGATTTTCCGCCATTTAAAAAACTCAGGCCGCAGTCGGTAACCTCGCGCATACAGCCGGGCAGTGACGTCATCGTCTGCGCGGAAATGGACGAACAGTGGGGATACGTCGGGGCTAAATCGCGCCAGCGCTGGCTGTTTTACGCGTATGACAGGCTCCGGAAGACGGTTGTTGCGCACGTATTCGGTGAACGCACTATGGCGACGCTGGGGCGTCTTATGAGACTGCTGTCACCCTTTGACGTGGTGATATGGATGACGGATGGCTGGCCGCTGTATGAATCCCGCCTGAAGGGAAAGCTGCACGTAATCAGCAAGCGATATACGCAGCGAATTGAGCGGCATAACCTGAATCTGAGGCAGCACCTGGCACGGCTGGGACGGACGTCGCTGTCGTTCTCAAAATCGGTGGAGCTGCATGACAAAGTCATCGGGCATTATCTGAACATAAAACACTATCAATAAGTTGGAGTCATTACCGAAGAACTCTTAATTAAGTATTCTTCAAGTGGGCCAGCATATGCCCCTGATGTCACGATCGTTAGTTGCGTAAGAGGATGAGTCAAACTCTCAATGCCCTTCAGGATGTCATTCTGGACAGCAGCAATATAAACAGGCGAAGCCGCAATCAAATATTCATCATTCGGACTGGACTGCATTAACTGGCTTATAGTTGCGCAACGGTTATGCTTTCCTAGTGATTTTGTGATGGCTTTCCACCAGAGATCATGCCTGAATGGTACTTGATGAAATGTCGCCTCGTAAGAGGGCACCCGATCTCTACAATTTAAAAAACCCATCCCGGCAGAGATTATCCACAACTCCAGATTTCTGGTTGAGTTTAAAATTTCCTTTGCCGTAGACCAGTGATTACCTGAATACAAGGACAATGCCGGTACCGCCTGATTACTTCTGGCGTCGTCTACAATGTTACTCCAGGCATATGCTGCGTCGTCCGGGGTTTGTTTTGGATCTATGTCCGGCACTGTTGCAAAGTTAGCGATGAGGCAGCCTTTTGTCTTATTCAAAGGCCTTACATTTCAAAAACTCTGCTTACCAGGCGCATTTCGCCCAGGGGATCACCATAATAAAATGCTGAGGCCTGGCCTTTGCGTAGTGCACGCATCACCTCAATACCTTTGATGGTGGCGTAAGCCGTCTTCATGGATTTAAATCCCAGCGTGGCGCCGATTATCCGTTTCAGTTTGCCATGATCGCATTCAATCACGTTGTTCCGGTACTTAATCTGTCGGTGTTCAACGTCAGACGGGCACCGGCCTTCGCGTTTGAGCAGAGCAAGCGCGCGACCATAGGCGGGCGCTTTATCCGTGTTGATGAATCGCGGGATCTGCCACTTCTTCACGTTGTTGAGGATTTTACCCAGAAACCGGTATGCAGCTTTGCTGTTACGACGGGAGGAGAGATAAAAATCGACAGTGCGGCCCCGGCTGTCGACGGCCCGGTACAGATACGCCCAGCGGCCATTGACCTTCACGTAGGTTTCATCCATGTGCCACGGGCAAAGATCGGAAGGGTTACGCCAGTACCAGCGCAGCCGTTTTTCCATTTCAGGCGCATAACGCTGAACCCAGCGGTAAATCGTGGAGTGATCGACATTCACTCCGCGTTCAGCCAGCATCTCCTGCAGCTCACGGTAACTGATGCCGTATTTGCAGTACCAGCGTACGGCCCACAGAATGATGTCACGCTGAAAATGCCGGCCTTTGAATGGGTTCATGTGCAGCTCCATCAGCAAAAGGGGATGATAAGTTTATCACCACCGACTATTTGCAACAGTGCCGTCCAGCGGATATCAGCGCTGAAAGATGATGGCTGAGCGTGGAGGCAGGAATCTCAAGGTGCTTCTGCAGTTCGCCAACCGGCAGGCCTTCATGACCCGCCCTGACCAGCTCCCGGTATATGCTGAGACGTGTCGGGTGGCCCAGTTCTCGAAGTGCGTTTGCAGCAGTGTTTAAATCCATAATACCTCCTTTATCTATATTTCCAGAATAATAGAAATATAGCCTGCGTCAATCGTTTCTGCCGTGAGGGTACCGCTTTCCCAATCATGCTCTGTCCGCCAGGTTATGGGGGGCAGAGCCAGAGCACTACCGAAATCCTTGCGAATACCCGTGCAGGGAATAATTTCCGCCCCCTTTATGGCCGGAAAAAAAACTGATAAACGTCGCCTTTTCAGAAGGTTGCTTTCTTAACGTGGTTTTTCGCATGGTTGGACCTCAGACCCCGTAAGTAGCTCGCACTTGGGGAATCGCGCAGACCTCACCCGGTTTGCAGGCTTGCGCCGGGCGGTAGATGCGCCGCCAGGCGAAAAACAGCGCGACCAGCGCTGCGCCGATGAAGATCGGGCGATAGGGTTCCAGCACCGTCAGGTTGCCGATCCATGCCCCGCTGAACCCCAAGGCGATCAAAACCAGCGGCCCCAGGCAGCAGGCCGACGCAAGAATGGCGGCCAGCCCACCGGCGAAGAGCGCGCCGCGCCCGTTTTGTGGTTCAGACTTTTGTGGTTCAGACATACGCTTGTCCTTTCAAATTTGGTTTGGATAGCTTAAGCTTACTTCCGTAGTTATGTACGGAGTCAAGCGATATGCAAATTAATTTTGAGAATCTGACCATTGGCGTTTTTGCCAAGGCGGCCGGGGTCAATGTGGAGACCATCCGGTTCTACCAGCGCAAGGGCCTGCTGCCGGAGCCAGACAAGCCCTATGGCAGCATTCGCCGCTATGGCGAGGCGGATGTAACACGAGTGCGGTTCGTGAAATCGGCCCAGCGGCTGGGCTTTAGCCTGGACGAAATCGCCGAGCTACTGCGGCTGGAGGATGGCACCCATTGCGAGGAAGCCAGCGGCCTGGCCGAGCACAAGCTCAAGGATGTGCGCGAGAAGATGGCCGACTTGGCACGCATGGAGGCCGTGCTGTCTGAACTGGTGTGCGCCTGCCATGCGCGGAAAGGGAACGTTTCCTGCCCGCTGATTGCGTCACTGCAAGACGGAACGAAGCTCGCTGCATCGGCGCGGGGGAGTCACGGGGTGACTACGCCTTAGCGTGCTTTATTTTCCGAATTCTGAGACGACCCCTGAAATGTCCAGGATGAGAACTAAGCGTGTAGCATAGTTGCTACACAAATGTCACTGTGATATGTTGTATAGCAAACTCACTACACGGGTAGTATGTATGGCACTGTCACAGATCAGCGTTCGCATTGATGACGAACTCAAACAACGCACGGATGAAACAATGAAACTGCTGGGAACCAACCCCACACAGGCCATTACTTTGCTCTATCAGTATATTGCTGAAAACGGAAAACTCCCCTTTACGGTCAGCTCCCGTCTTTTTAGCTCAGAGGAATACACCCGGAGGTTAATCACCACTGCCCGATCTGTGTTCGAATACTGGCGTTTGCTTACTGAAACATCGTCAACCCCCAGAGCGAAAAATGGAATGGCGTACTCAATGACGATGGCAGGACATATTTCAAAGCTGCATAACGATCTGATATATGACTGCGGCACACTGAGCGGTGAGGAGGTCGCGTCATTGATGGATGTTATGGAGGCCATTCTCTCTACTCCTCCATCGTTTTATAACGGGGAAGCGGGAGGCCAGGAATTGCAGGATAAATTACACGCCGCCGACCAGACAATTCTGGCGATTCAGAAAAATCATGGTCTGGAAGCTCAGCGTCGGGAAGATTTTGACTTTCTCAAATGAAATCACGGACCGATTTTATGCTTGAGGTTGCCTGCAGGGTAGCAAAGGACTTTCAGCTTGATCAATGCCTGTTCCTCCTCGATGACAATCAGTTTGAGGCGTTTATTGAGGAGCTTGACGCCCCAATAACGCCGGAACGCAAGGTACGAATAGATAACCTGCTGAACCGCACATCACCATGGGAATGAGAGCGCCTGAATCCATGAGGGCTGAACATAACTCTGAATGATTTCTTTGACCTGGTACCCTGGTTAACGACGGCATACCGGAGGGAGCGGACATCCGGCATCCAGGTTATGAGTCGAGACTCTTTTCAACTGGAATGTTAAGTCACTTTTTATGGTTCGGTTTTCTTCCCTGAATGGACTACTCAGGACGGTTCTTAAACTGATGGACCTTAATAAAGTCCTCGATCTTCATTTCAGCCAGTGTCTCAACCGCCTCGCTTCGGGATGTGCCGGTGAGTTTCGCTAGTCTGTCGATTTTCCGAAGTATCCGACGTCGAATGGATAATGAGACCGTCGTTTTCAGGTCTTTATCCAGCAACACTTTTGTCGAAATACCCTGAGACCGTAGTTCAGCATGTTGAGAGAGTGCTTCATTCATCCGGCGTAATGTTTTTTTATCAAGTTGTCCGAAAGACACAAGCTGATAAGAATGACCAGCCTTACTGTATTTGATATCCGCAGCATAAGATTCGCGAAGTTCCTTTAGCGCCCGGCTAAGGGTGGGTTCGGAACAACCCAGTGTTCCGATGATTTTTTCCGCAGAAACGGGTTTTCCCGTACCCAGTAAATTTGCCAGAGTATAAATTCGTTCCTGTCGGGAATTGAGTTGCATAGTCAACTGGAGCCTGCATTTAACGTAATAGGATCAATGGGCTGAAACAGGAAAGTGGTACTCATTTTCCGGATAAGTGGCTGAACACTCAGTACCGCAATAGGATCCACATCTTCAAGGTTCGTGTAATTTATTTTTTCCATATGATGGCGGTCTATCCTGCAGGAAAGAATGTATTCATTCTCAAGGTACCCCGTATGTTTGCTGACCCTCTGAGTAAAGCCGGAAAGCACGACAAACTCAAACGGAAGGGTCTGAAATGCGATAGCAGCTAAACGCATCAGGATGCCGTGGACGTGTCTCGCATAATTTCCCCGGACCGCTTTTTGTGTCATCGCTTTCTCCGTAATATCCGTACCCCGGGCGTTGACGGCATACACCTTATCAGGCATATCCTCAATTTCAGGTAAATCAACATCGATCCAGATAGTGGATTCGTCAGGTCGAACCTCAAAGGTCACCAGGGTTTCTCGCGGCCATTCCGTCTGCGCGAACACCTCTGCGAGACAGTTTTCAAAGAATCGGGCGTCAGTACGGAATTGTGCGCGGGTACCGGCCACCGAAAGTGCTGATTTCTTCTTATGCTCCTGGGCCTGGAATTGCCATTCTGCATACTGTTCAGCCCAGGCCACACGTTGTGTCTCATACCGGTGCTGAAGAAGCGTGTTTTCTCGATCAATATCTGCGACTTCCTGTTGCCACCGACTATGGTTAGCATTCTGTCGCTCAATCCGGGCGGATTCGGTTTCAAACAGTCCACCCAGAAAACCTCGCCCGGAATGTTCATCAGGAGCGTGCGGGAGGGGGGAATACTCAGGTTTTGACGGACGTACGGGCGCGGGCAGGTCGAATTCCCCCTGATGGAGCTGAAGATAATGCGCTTCGAGCGATGCCCAGGTGTTTCCGTCAGCCGGAGACGGGGAGAGTTCATGAATATTCGTGATGGCATTCAGGACAGACATCAGTCTTTCAGCTTCCTGCTCAAGATCTTCCCTCACCCCCGGAACTGTCTGCGTACTGTTGTCCTGACGCCCCCGTGCAGTCTGGTCTATTCGTGTACGGTAACTCAGCCCGGTACCGGGAAGTCCCAGATTGGCATAAGTGCCACGTTTTCCAACAGAAAGAGACGCCCCGCGCGGGCCGATGCTCAGACTGGGCGTGCCGTTACTCAGGTTTATCCTGACGCCGGGAATGATACTGATCGACTTCCTGAATCTGAATCCCATGTACTGCCCCTTATTGCTGTTGAGAGAACGGGAGCAGCCTGATCCCGTCTGTGTTCTGTCCGGTCGTCAGTCCGTAAACCTGGCCCCGGGCCAGGATGCCTTGAGCCCACCGCCGGTGGGTCGCCGGTTCACACATCGCACCCTGTGATTTAAAGACCGCCTGCGTGGAGTTCAGAATTCGCAGTGCGTCAGAATGTTCGCCTGGAGAAACCTTCAGTGCCCCCTCAATGATACTGATCTGGTCCGGATGAATTGCTGTTTTCCCCACCAGCCCGTGAGCAATATCCATCGCCAGCTCACGCGCCATAATCCCGTGGTCATCAATGTGTTCGCACACGGGGGCCGTCAGCGCAAAATCACGCGGGGCAAATACCGAAACCAGCATTTTAATGACATATCCCATCGGCGTGTCATAAAGAGTCAAAGACCGTGGACGTCGCAGAGAGACCACGTTCATCAAATCGTTCCCCCCGATACGCAGTGCAATAATACGTTCCCGACAGGCGTGGTTCGACAGCTCAGAGGCCAGATCCTGCATTTTCAGCACGTCATAGACATCTTCGGTTTCAAGTGTCGGCATCATGCTCAACCCGGTATCGGCCATAATGTCCCACCACACCGGCAGCGTGGAGCGGGTAAACTTTGGCAGGACAAAACCATCGACCGCACTAAGATCCACATTCGTTGTCAGCCAGCGCCCCATGTCCGGATGACGGGGGCGAATAAAGACCAACGGCCATTCGTCGTTTCCGTGGCGAAATTTAGCTTCATTCAGCTGTTGCAAAAACAGTGAGAGATTCTGAAGAGCAAAAGGAACATCATGTTCGCTGACGGCATCTTCCAGGCACACCACCAGAGACCGCAGACCGGGTATTTTCCCGTCCAGCACCACTTCAACAAGATCCTTTCGGGTTGCAGGCATGTACAGCGTTGCGCCCAGTTCCCATGGGGTGAATTGTTTTTTCATCAGCGTACCTTTTTGATGATGGTAACTGCACGATACTGGCCGAGAGCATCCCCGGCTTCCGTCACCGCGATGCCTTTCTCTTTTGCCAGACCGACCAGAAGCGCGACATCCGGGTCATCCATCTGCCGGACAAACACATGATCTGGCACACGACGCAGAACCGCCCGGGTCGCTTCAGCGATGCCCGGTTTGATCCTGTTAATACTGTCCACCTCATACTGTTCAGCCAGCCCTCCGATGACGTCCCTGCTCAGCTGCCAGCGCGCTGCATTGTTCCCGACGTCCCAGCCGGTAGGTGGCAGGTCTTGTCCGTCAAATTGTTCCCGGAAATTTGCTACCGTGTCCACCAGCAGCTGACTGCATTCAAAAGACTGAAGGTGGTCGCATACCACGCACCCGTGCAGGCCTTCTTCGGCCCAGACAGAACGTGAAATCAGACCTGATACAGGAGCACCCATGATACCGAATGGGATCAACCAGTCATCGTCACTGGCGGCAAGCCAGGCACATCCGCAGGGATCTGCCAGCACAACCAGACGAGGTTGTGCCGGGTAGCCGGGGCGGTCCTTCAGCGTGCGTGACAATTCGCCGGTAATGGCTCCTTTTCCCGTCCAGCCGTCGACAAACACAATGCCCTTTGTGCCATGACGTGATTCGATGTAGTCGAGCGCCGCAGCGTCAATACCCCGATCGCGGATAATGCTGATACCGTAATGGTAAGACCGTTTTCCCATTGCCCGTAGCGCCTGATGGAGCATCACACCAAGAGGGACACCGGCTCTGACCAGACTGACCAGAACCACGGGGTCATCACCGGCGCGTAAGGCCAGTTCACGGCTAAGCTGAGAGACCTCCCGCGCCAGCCGTGCTGCCCCCGCGTCCAGCGCACGGGTGAAAAGATCCAGATGCCAGCGGGTTGGCTCAGGCTCCTGACTCAGCATGTCGGAGTAATGCATTTTCCCTGACTGAATCAGTTCTTCCTTCAGGTCAACCGGCGTCATCTCCATAGCAATGGGTTTCAGCAAAAACTGAACATCGTCCGGTTGATACGAACCAGAAAACGAAGTGATGTGAGACATGTTATTGCTCTCCAAAAATATGCTGTGAAATAGCCTCAGCAAACTGGCTCTGGCGTGGGAGACCAAACCAGCTGCACAGTTTCATGAACCGATGGTCACTCAGGCTGTCACCCAGCCCTATCACCGGGAAAACCCCGCGCTCCTGACGGAGTTTTTCCAGCAACCAGGAAACGGCCAGTCCTTTTTCTACCGGGCAGGGTAACCAGGCAATGTTGTTGCTGTTGCGGTGGATGTAAAACCCTTCGGTCGAAAAGACGCGCTCGATCTCATCCCCGATAGCGTTCAGTTCATCAAGCTTCGTGCTGTCGCAGTGCTTCATGACCAGATACACCGGCGTACCATCATATTCGTAGTTGAGCCGTGCCCAGGCATTGATGCCCCGTGCTTCCATGAGTTCGGTAATGATATGTTGCATTGACGTTAAGCGGTCGGCGTAGGAGGACAGGCTCTCCAGCATATGGGCTTTCCAGTCGCGGTCTGGCGTACCATCAGGACGAAGGATCACCGCACCATGAGTGGTTACGGCCCAGGAACGGAAGGGGATCTGCACCCGGCTGATTTCTTCCGTTCCTCTGGCCGTCACCGGAATGAGATCCGCATGCTCCAGCAACCAGTCCACCAGCATGGCCTGCTCTTCGGTCATAAAGCTGCGAGGTGTGAGACTGCGATCCAGTGCGCCGGTCCGGAAGGGTTCAAGGGCAAGTTCATCCACCATTTTTCGGCGGGTCTGGAACAGGGTGTCATCGAGGTCGCTGAATACGACGGGCTTATTCATAGGTAATCACCTCTACGGCAGGAGCGACGGCGGAAAGCGCCTCAAGCAGGCGGGGGTCCACGCTCGACGCCGGAGTTTCTGTGCAAAGCAGGATGCGGTCAAACCGCTGGTGGGCGACGTTATAGACAAAATTCGGGATACCCAGGCCGTAATTATCGCTGAAAGCAATGGCGGACTGGATTGCAAAGCCGGTTGAAATCGGTGATCGGGTGGTGGAACTGTAAAGGACCTGAGCGCCCGCCGATCCCAGACGTTCAGCCAGCAGGAACGGTTCCCAGACGAATTCGCCGGTGCCCAGCACCAGAATATTTTCCCCGTGCGAAACCTTAACCTTAAGGCCCAGGTCACTGGCCGGTATCTGCATCCCGAGTCGCCCCCAGGATTGTTTGCCGGTGATCGGGACGTTCCCCCTGGAGGTCACATTAACCGGGGGCATGACGGGCAGCGGGGCATCCGGTTCGGGTGTCCAGCGCCAGTTGCCTGAGATGAGCGATACAGCGTGAACGGGCAGGGGGCTGTTCTGACTGAGGGCCTCTCCGCTCCAGTCAGTCAGCGTGACAGCAATAACCCGTCGTACCTTCCGGAGTGCACCCGATGCACGTAATGAGGCCAGAAGATTGAGAAACGTTTTCCCCGTCGTGGCTTCATCATCCACCAGCACCAGCGTCTGAGCTTCTGCCACTGTGCGCCGCATATCCGGTGTGGAGGGACAGTAGATCAGGTGGTCAGTGGCATGGCTGTGCTCTTCTTTAAACTCGCACAGCAGTTCGCCATCGACCGGATGGCGGGTTGATGTCAGATAGACACAATCAGGGTGATGCTTACGCACCTCATCAAACACTCCCGCCCCAAGGCCAACAGCCGTCTCGGCCATCCCGATAAAGACCACCGGCCCGTCCAGTGTCCCAAGGAACTGCTCCGCCAGCTGTGTGTAAACGTTGCGCATGACCTGAGGCGAGACAGGAATATGGCGACCCAGCACTTTACTGACAAACAGAAATGCGCGTTTAGGATTCCGCCGTTCGGCGATATCAAAGAGATCAGTAAGAGGATAATCGGTCACCTCGCTGCTTACCTCAATCCGCCCACAAGATAATGTCTTTTGATAAACGGAACATCCATCCATTACTGACATATTTATCTCCATTAATCGATTCTGTTGGTCAATAATGCCGGGTAGCGAATGACGTCGGTGACAGAGCGGACGACTGCAGGCGAAAAATCAGTTTTCGCTGACTGCCTGACCTGATCCTCATCCATCAACCCCAGTGTATGGAAGGCATACAGACCCGGCAGATTCACGCCACTGTGCTGCGTATACCCAATGCCCCCTGACGGGCGCATGTTTATTTCAAGCAGCAGGGGATTGCCTTCAACGTTATGCCGGGTCTGGACGTTGACCATTCCGTCGGCGTTCATTAAGCGGGCGCAGGCGATGGCGAGTTCAATCGCTTCCCCTTCATTCTCCAGATGCTGGAGCACCCCCTCCTTACGCCGCCCGACGGCGGCCAGGACAGTCCCTTGACTTACCACCATATCTACGGAGTATTCAGGCCCCGGTAAATAAGGCATCAGAACCTGAGGTGTAAAGGTCTCCATTTGGGCATGTGCGGCCAGATACTGTGACGGACGGATAACCCGGCTGTCGGGGTTATTCAGAAACGCGACCGGTGAAATCTCGTCATCAAAACGCCAGAATCCCATGCCATAAATACCGGTTACGGGCTTAATACAGAGACGATCAGAAGGATACGGGGAGTGGCTGAGCAAATGACTCAGTTCATCGGGAGAGTTGACCCGCACAGACGGCACAACCGGGAGTCCATTTTTTGTCATGTACTCCGAGAAAGTAACTTTTTCGTCAGCGAGCTCGAACCATTCAGTTCCGGTCGCGCCTGTTGTCAGACTCACGGACGGGGATTGAATGGCATCTCGCTGACTTTCAAACCATTTACAGTTTCGCCCGGTATGAATCGCATTAATGCCATGGTTCATCGTGACGGAGTGAATGAAAGAAAGACGGTCATCTTCATTTTTAGGTTCGATTAATGAGAGATCTGAAACAGAGAGAATTTCATTTCGTTCATTCCGGTGAGAAGATAAAACCAGAATATCTTTATTGTGTTTATCTGCAAAAGATTTCACACCGAGAATAATGTCTCGCTGGGAGGACAAACCTTCCATAAACCAAATTTTGTTTTTCATCTTTTATTATTTTTGCCTGAAGAGAGGAAAAAGTTTTACTGATACATGAGTCTAAGAATACCTCCGAACCATGTCAATCATAATATGATAAACTCTGGCTGTTTATGATTTTGAGAACAACTATATATTTTTGAATACTATCAATTGGTTACGCTAATTTAATTCGTTAGTCCGGAATGTAATTAAAAGTAAATTATGAAAACCTACCCGTTTTTGTCTTGCAGGTGAACTTTGTCATGATATGATTTTGATGGTGCCTGCTTTACTACTAATTTCACAATGTCTCAGTCAATACCTTTTAAGGAATGAATATGGTTTCTTTAAGTAAAAACCAGACGGTATCACTCAGCAAACAATCATCCGCACTCAGCCAACTTAAGTTCGGTCTGGGATGGGATCCGGTAAAGAAAAAAGGATTATTTGGCAACATTTTTGGCGGCAATGACTCTATCGATCTGGACGCGGGTTGCGTTCTGTTGGACAGTGCCGGTAATAAAATTGACACAATATGGTTTCGTAAACTGAAATCGACCTGTGGCTCCGTGGTACATACCGGCGATAACCTGACGGGTGAGGGAGACGGTGACGATGAGGTCATCAATGTCTATCTCGGCCAATTGCCTGCAAAGGTTGAATATCTGGCTTTCACCGTTAACAGTTTCCGTGGGCAGTCTTTTAATGATGTTGATAACGCTTTCTGCCGTGTTGTTGATCAGACCAACAAAGAACTGGCCCGATACAAACTGACCGAGCAGGGAGCGCATACTGGCATTATTATTGCCTCACTCCGCCGTAATAACGGCAACTGGGACTTTACCGCCCACGGGAAAGCCAGCAGTGGACGCACGATCGATGATATGTACCCTGACATCATTAACACAGTGGTCAGCGCATGAACCTGACGCCAGGGGGAAATGCCCCCGTTCCCGCTCAGGAACTCCGCGTGCGGATCCTTTCAGGTGGCCCCGTTGATGCCTCCGCGTTCCGTCTGTTTGCTGCCGGAAAAGTGCAGGGAGACGCGGATATGGTCTTCTACGGACAGCCTCGTAACGACGACAGCACTGTCAGTTATCATCCTGAGGGAAATAACAGCTCTTTTATCGTTGACCTGAGCCGCCTCAAATCTGAGGTACAGAAAGTCGCTTTTACGGTGACCTGTGACGGCAGCCATACCGTCTCGACCCTGAATAATCTTTCTATCCTGGTTGAAAGTGGTGCTTCTCAACTGATCTGCGGGCAGGTTGAACTGACTGGACGGCAGGAGGCCGCACTTATCCTCGGCGAATTCTATCGGCGAAATGCTGAATGGAAATTCCGGTTTATTGCCCAGGGGTTTAATGGTGGTCTCAAACCACTGGCTGAACACTTTGGTGTGAACGTCTCTGATGATGCCGCACCAGCCTCTCCGCCGCCAGTCGCACCGCCTCCGGCTCCTGCACCAAATAAGGTGAGCCTAAGCAAGGTCTCGTTGACCAAAGAGAAACCGGCTATCAGCCTTGCCAAGAAGGACAACTTTGGCGAGATCCGCATCAACCTTAACTGGCATCGTGGCTCCGGCTCCGGTGGCTTACTCGGAGGGATGTTTGGCTCAAGCAAAGCGATTGACCTTGATTTGGGCGCGTTCGTCAAACTTCAGGATGGTCACAAGTCCGTGATCCAGGCACTCGGCAATGCCTTTGGCAACTATCATAACGAGCCCTATGTTCAGCTTCAGGGCGATGATCGTACCGGGGAGGCCATGGATGGCGAATGGCTGCATATTAACGGACGGGAGTGGAAGCAAATCAATCAGGTTCTGATTTATGCCTTCATCTACCAGGGCGTACCCAGTTGGGATAAAACTGACGGTGTGGTGACGCTCCATATACCGGACCAGCCCCCCATTGAAACCCGTCTGACCGAGGGAGATAACAAACGTACTCTGTGCGCAATTGCCCGTCTGGTGAATGACAACGGGTCAATTCGCGTAGAACGGATTAACCAGTTCTTCAGAGGCCAGGAGGAGATGGACAAGGCCTTTGGCTGGGGGTTTCGCTGGTCTAAAGGTTCTAAATAACCAAATTGATGAGGAACGGAAAATGAGTTTTTTCGACAAAGTTAAAGGGGCACTGACCTCAGGCCGTGATGAGCTGACCCGCCAGGTTGGCCGTTACAAAAACAAGAAATTTATGCAGGGTACAGTCGCGGTATGCGCACGTATCGCGGTTTCCAGTGACGGCGTCAGCGCTGAAGAAAAGCAGAAAATGATTGGCTTTCTGCGGGCATCAGAAGAACTGAAAGTTTTTGAAACGACTGAGGTTATCGAATTCTTCAACAAACTGGTGACCAGCTTCGACTTTGATCTCGAAATTGGTAAAGGCGAGACGATGAAATACATCCTCGCGCTGAAAGACCAGCCTGAAGCGGCTCAGCTGGCAGTCCGTGTCGGTATTGCTGTTGCAAAAAGCGACGGTAATTTTGACGAGGATGAGAAAAACGCCGTTCGTGAAATTGCCCGTTCATTGGGCTTCGACCCGACTGAATTCGGCCTCTGATAAACATCCGCTAAGGGTACGCTATGGTTTCCACACACATCGGTTTTCCGACTGAAACAGTGATTGTTTTTATCGCGCTGTCGGTCGGCGCCATCTTTATTGACCTGTTCATGCATCGCCATGACAAGCCAATTTCCCTTAAGAGTGCGGCCTTATGGTCCGTTTTCTGGGTTATCGTTGCGATGGCATTTGCCGGTTTCCTCTATATCCATCACGGTGCAGAAGTTGCCAGCCTGTTTGTCACGGGTTATGCGCTTGAAAAGGTCCTGTCCGTTGATAACCTCTTCGTCATGATGGCCATCTTCTCGTGGTTCTCAGTGCCAGACCGTTATCGCCACCGTGTACTGTACTGGGGGATCGTTGGGGCCATCGTCTTCAGGGGGATCTTTGTTGCGATTGGTACCGGTCTGCTCAGCCTTGGCCCTTATGTCGAACTGGTTTTTGCCGTGGTCGTTGCCTGGACTGCTGTCATGATGCTGAAAAGCGGTGATGATGGCGATGAAATTGAGGACTACTCCCAGCACCTCGCCTATCGCCTGGTCAAACGGTTCTTCCCTATCTGGCCGAAACTGTCCGGACATGCGTTCCTGTTAACCCAGAAAGAAGTTGATGCCGAGCTGGCGAAACCCGAAAACAACGATGTGAGCATTGGACGGGTAAAAAAAGCCGCCCTGTATGCGACGCCTCTTATGCTGTGTGTCGCGGTCGTTGAACTCTCTGACGTCATGTTTGCCTTCGACTCCGTTCCGGCAATCATTGCGGTCAGCCGTGAGCCACTGATTGTCTACAGCGCAATGATGTTTGCTATCCTTGGTCTCCGTACCCTCTATTTTGTGCTGGAAGCTCTGAAGCAGTATCTGTCTCAGCTGGAAAAGGCGGTTATCGTCCTGCTGTTCTTTATTGCGTTTAAGCTTGGCCTGAATGCCTCCGACCATATCTGGCACCATGGCTACAGCCTGTCCGCAACCACCAGCCTGTATGTCGTATTAGGCGTGCTGGCGCTCGGTATTCTTGCCAGCGTTATCTTCCCTGAAAAACCGGAAGCGGAAAATAAAGAAAGCTGATCTCCGGCTGTTTAATAATAAGTATGTGATTAACGAAAGAGGATAAATTGATGAGTGTTTCACTATCTAAAGGCGGCAACGTTTCACTGAGCAAAGCAGCCCCGACAATGAAAAATGTTCTCGTCGGTCTTGGCTGGGATGCCCGCTCTACCGATGGTCAGGACTTTGACCTCGATGCTTCGGCATTCCTGCTGGCCGCAAATGGCAAGGTTCGTGGCGACGCCGATTTTATTTTCTACAACAACCTGAAATCTTCCGACGGTTCAGTCACCCATACCGGCGACAACCGTACCGGTCAAGGTGATGGCGATGATGAATCCCTGAAAATCAAACTGGATGCGATCCCTGCTGATGTGGACAAAATCATTTTCGTCGTGACCATTCACGATGCCCAGGCCCGTCGCCAGAGTTTCGGTCAGGTATCTGGTGCATTCATCCGTCTGGTAAATGATGACAATCAGACAGAAGTCGCCCGCTATGATCTGACTGAAGATGCCTCCACCGAAACCGCGATGCTGTTCGGTGAACTGTATCGCCACAATACGGAATGGAAGTTCCGTGCAGTCGGCCAGGGCTATGCCGGTGGTCTGGGTTCCGTTTGTGCGCAGTACGGCATCAACGCATCCTGATAATAAAGTTACTTTTCTCACTATTTTCACGCGGGGTTGGTCATCCGGCCCCGACGTCAACGATAAGCAGGAGCGATAAAATGGCAGTTTCTCTCGTAAAAGGCGGTAATGTTTCTCTGACCAAAGAAGCCCCTTCCATGAATGTGGCACTGGTTGGTCTGGGCTGGGATGCGCGTGTTACCGATGGTCAGGCATTTGACCTCGATGCCTCGGTCTTCCTGGTCGGCGAAGATGGAAAAGTGCTGTCCGACGCGCACTTCGTTTTTTATAACAACACCACCAGCCCGGACGGCGCGGTACAGCACCAGGGTGACAACCGCACGGGTGAAGGCGACGGAGACGATGAGCAGGTCAAAATCGAGCTGGCTAAAGTCAGCGCTGACGTTAAAAAACTGGTGTTTGCTGTCACTATTCATGAAGCTGAAGCCCGTAAACAGAACTTCGGTATGGTCAGCAACAGCTACATGCGTGTTGTGAACAACGATAACGGCGCTGAGATTGCCCGCTTTGACCTGTCTGAAGATGCGTCGACGGAGACCGCAATGATTTTCGGCGAACTCTATCGCCATGGCGCTGAGTGGAAATTTAAAGCAGTCGGGCAGGGGTTTGCTGGTGGCCTGGGTGCGCTGGCGCAACAGCATGGCATCAACATCTGATAAATAACCCCAACGAAACCCCGGCCTGTCCGGGGTTTTTTATATCAGCTTACTGAATGAATATTGCTCAAAATTAAAGAGGGATCAGATGCAATTACAATCAGGACAGAATATTCCACTACATACTACGGACCTGACGCTCAGACTTGATTATCTGTCATCGTACAGTTTTAGTAGTGAACCAGAAACCTGCCTGTTTATGCTGAATGCTGACGGGAAAGTCACCGGTGACGCAGACTTTATCTTCTACAACAATCGGAGTGCTGCCGGTGGAGCTGTAAAACTGCTTCCCGGCCACCAGCATGCGAACCTTCAGCTTGCGCTGGAACGCATTCCCGAAACCATTCAGAAAATCGCTATAACGCTGGTGATAGATGGCAATGACACGATCAGCGGACTCTCGCAACTCCGGCTGACGGCAACCGGCATCGCTGAATTCAATGTCGACCTGAAGGGCCGTAGTGAGAAAGCGGTGATTATGGGCGAGATTTACCGTCATCAGGGGCAATGGAAACTCCGTGCTCAGGGGCAGGGGTTTAACGGTGGACTGGAGCCACTTGCCGTCAGCTATGGTGTCGATGTCGCACAACCAGAAGATACCCCAACGCAACCAGCCCGGATCAGTCTGGAGAAAAAACTGGAAGGGAAAGCCCCCGCGCTTATCAGTCTGGCAAAAAAAGCCAGTGTTTCTCTTGCCAAACACAAGCTGGAGACGGTTGAAGCCAGAGTCGCTTTTGTTCTTGATGCCTCAGGCTCTATGACCGGTCAGTTTAAAAAGGGACATGTGCAGTCCGTTCTCGACCGTATAGCCGTCCTGTCAGTCCAGTTCGATGATGACGGTACGATGGATGTGTGGGGCTTTGCTGAGCGTCACAAGAAATACCCTGACGTCACCCTGGACAATCTTGACGGATATGTTGCGGCTATCCAGAACACGGGTAAACGATCTGCCTGTAGTGGATCACAAAATCAGGACACCGGGATAATCTGTTTCCACTTTTCTTCATGTAAGCAAGGCGGTAAACCATCGTTGTTCGTGTGAGGTCGATAAACGTTGTAATAACCATTAATCCACTGGTTTATATCGCGTACCGAATGGCTAAAATCACCATAACCACCTTTCGGAAGCCATTCACTTTTAAGGCTGCGAAAGACTCTTTCCATCGGCGAATTATCCAGGCAATTCCCTCTGCGACTCATACTTTGCATTACCCCATAACGCCAGAGTAACTTTCTGTATTTATTGCTTTTATACTGAACACCTTGATCTGAATGAAACAGCAGGCGGCCATCACGCGGTCGTGTTTCCAGTGCATTACGCAAAGCCCTACACACCAACTCAGCATCAGCGGTTAATGAGAGGGCTGAACCGATAATCCGCCGTGAATATAAATCAACAACGAGCGCGAGATAACACCATTTGTCCTGCAGGCGAATAAAACTGATGTCGCCGCACCAGACGCGGTTTGGTGCGGCGGGGTTAAATTGCCGGTTCAGTAAATTTGGCAATGGCGGACTTTTGTCTTCGTTTACCCGGTAGTGATGTTTAACCGGCTGTCGACTTGTCAGCCCGCATTCCCGCATCAGTCGTCGTGCCAGCCACCGGCCTGCATCAACGCCACTCTGGCGCAACATCTGACTGATTGCCCGGCTACCGGCTGCGCCACGACTGAGAGCATGGAAAGCCCTCACCCGACTTCGTAATTCAATTCTTTGCACATTAACAGGACGCTTCACCTGCGCGTAATAAACGCTACGGTGAATACCGAATAAATGACAAAGAACCCGCACTGGCCACTTTGCTTTCAGCCGTGTGATTAGCGCGACGGCTTCCCGGGGATTTCGCTCATCAGCACGGCAGCCTGCTTTAGTATTTCTTTTTCCATCTCAAGGCGCTTTATCCGCGCTTTAAGCTGCTGAATTTCGCGTTGTTCAGGGGTAATAGCATTACCAGCGGGCTCAATACCCTGAAGTTCCTGCTTATACAACCGTATCCATTTACGCAAATGGTCAGGGTTGAGCTCGAGTGCCAGCGCGACTTCTCTGACATCACGCTGGTATTTAACCACCTGTTCGATAGCTTCAAGCTTGAACTCCGGGGAAAAGGTACGTTTAGTCCGACGAGTTTTGATCATGCATCACCTCATTTTCACTGTTTTAACATTAACAGGATTTCGAGGTGTCCTGAATTACCGATCCACTACAGCCTGGGAAATCCTTCCGGGCCTGGGCGGGACAAACAACGAGCCGCCGGTCATGAATGAGGTGATCGACTTCTTCAAGGACAGCATACTGCCCGTTTATGTTGTCTGCATTACGGATGGCGGGATTAGTAAAACCCGTGAAATCAAAGAAGCCATACGCCGCTCGGCCAACTACCCCATTTTTTGGAAATTTGTGGGCCTCGGCGGTTCAAATTACGGTATTCTCGAAAAACTGGATACCTTCAGCGATCGGCGAATCGATAACAGCAACTTCTTTGCCATCGATAACTTCGCAACGGTGAAGGATGAGGAGCTGTACGAGCAACTTCTGGAAGAGTTTAAAGACTGGCTGGATCAGGCAAAAATAGCGGGTATTCTGTGAGCCTTCGCCCCGGAAAGGGGCGATAATTTACCGGATAGGTAGTTCGAAAGGAACTTTTCCCCGACGCCAGGTCGCATGGAAGTGCCGCCAGTGAGGGTCGGCTGCAGCTGACAGTAGTTCGTAATCCCCTCGTGTGTCTCCCCATGCCCGCAGATGATAATTTTTCAAAGGACCGTACTCTTTTTCCAGCCGGATAATTTTCTGGCTACACCGGCAGTTATGCCCACTAATACGCCCGGTAAGTATCCCTTCTTTGACCTCAAGCTGTGTGCCTATCACTTTGATGCCCAGCCTGTCGGCAAATGGCCTGAGTACCATTTCTGGTGAAGCAGAACATAATGTCACTTCCGCGCCGGAATTCACTTCATTCGCCACGGCCATCAGGCCTGCAGGACGCATAAGCCGACTCCAGTAGACCTGGCAAAATTTCTCAGCATTTTTGGATAGCCATTTCTCGTCAACCCCAGTAAGGAAGGTTGTGATGAGAATTTCTTTCAGTTCATCACGTGTCATCTTCTTCCCCATACAGCGTAACGTGGGAAGAGCCATTGTGACGATACGACGGGAAAAAGCCCGATTGCCAAAGGCAAACCGCAGAAAAGGGATAAAGCTGTCATGCCGTGTTAGTGTGCCGTCAAAATCAAATACAGAGAGCATACGGGACTGAATGACATTCATCGTAATCTTCTTCCTGGTAAAATGGGGGAACAGCTTCCTACAGGTTTGACTATACCATTCAGGCAATAATATTGGTAATCGGCCACAGAAGGTGAAGAAAGTTACTTTTTATGATGTTCGCTTCGCTCAGCAAACTAAAGGTTCGTCACGTACTCCCGGTTTTCTCGATGACTTGCCCGCTGTCACTGGCTCATTCTTCGCAGCTCTTGACAGTTTTAATACGGAATACATCGCGCCGTTGGCGACGGTCCCGGCAATAATAGAAAAATTTTAACGCGCCTCTCTGAGCTGTTTTTTAGAGGCAATTAATACTCACCCAGGTTATAAACCCTCATTTTCGTTATCTCAGACTCTTTTCATAAACACTAAATATTAATGTATTGCACATACCATCATCAGGTGGGTATATGTAAAGAAATCAACATTGATAGGAATTTTCTTAGTGGTAGGGTAATTTAGGGAAGGTGCGAATAAGCGGGGAAATTCTTCTCGGCTGACTCAGTCATTTCATTTCTTCATGTTTGAGCCGATTTTTTCTCCCGTAAATGCCTTGAATCAGCCTATTTAGACCGTTTCTTCGCCATTTAAGGCGTTATCCCCAGTTTTTAGTGAGATCTCTCCCACTGACGTATCATTTGGTCCGCCCGAAACAGGTTGGCCAGCGTGAATAACATCGCCAGTTGGTTATCGTTTTTCAGCAACCCCTTGTATCTGGCTTTCACGAAGCCGAACTGTCGCTTGATGATGCGAAATGGGTGCTCCACCTTGGCCCGGATGCTGGCTTTCATGTATTCGATGTTGATGGCCGTTTTGTTCTTGCGTGGATGCTGTTTCAAGGTTCTTACCTTGCCGGGGCGCTCGGCGATCAGCCAGTCCACATCCACCTCGGCCAGCTCCTCGCGCTGTGGCGCCCCTTGGTAGCCGGCATCGGCTGAGACAAATTGCTCCTCTCCATGCAGCAGATTACCCAGCTGATTGAGGTCATGCTCGTTGGCCGCGGTGGTGACTAGGCTGTGGGTCAGGCCACTCTTGGCATCGACACCAATGTGGGCCTTCATGCCAAAGTGCCACTGATTGCCTTTCTTGGTCTGATGCATCTCCGGATCGCGTTGCTGCTCTTTGTTCTTGGTCGAGCTGGGTGCCTCAATGATGGTGGCATCGACCAAGGTGCCTTGAGTCATCATGACGCCTGCTTCGGCCAGCCAGCGATTGATGGTCTTGAACAATTGGCGGGCCAGTTGATGCTGCTCCAGCAGGTGGCGGAAATTCATGATGGTGGTGCGGTCAGGCAAGGCGCTATCCAGGGATAACCGGGCAAACCGACGCATGGAGGCGATTTCGTACAGAGCATCTTCCATCGCGCCATCGCTCAGGTTGTACCAATGCTGCATGCAGTGAATGCGTAGCATGGTTTCCAGCGGATAAGGTCGCCGGCCATTACCAGCCTTGGGGTAAAACGGCTCGATGACTTCCACCATGTTTTGCCATGGCAGAATCTGCTCCATACGGGACAAGAAAATCTCTTTTCTGGTCTGACGGCGCTTACTGCTGAATTCACTGTCGGCGAAGGTAAGTTGATGACTCATGATGAACCCTGTTCCATGGCTCCAGATGACAAACATGATCTCATATCAGGGACTTGTTCGCACCTTCCTAAGCGTCGGCATGGTTCTAGCGATCATATGTCACCGACAGAATATGAAAACCAGTATTATCAACGGCTCGGAAGTGTCTAAATAGCTGCGCGGAATAGTAGATCACTGAAAGGGAACTCAGCCCGGATTGTGCGATCTGATCAATCGCCAAACCAACCAAAATCACCAACCGGACTGAGCGATGCCGATCATAGTACCAATACCCCGTGGCGAACGACGCCTGATGCAGAAAGCTATTCATAAAACGCGTGATAAAAATCATGCCCGCAGACTCACGGCCATGCTGATGCTTCATCGGGGTGAACGGGTCAGCGATGTTGCCAGAACTCTCTGTTGTGCCCGTTCATCCGTTGGTCGCTGGATTAACTGGTTTACGCACTCAGGTATTGAAGGCCTGAAATCCTTACCCGCAGGGCGCTCCCGACGCTGGCCTTTTGAACATATCTGCACCCTGTTACGTGAGCTGATAAAGCATTCTCCCGGCGATTTTGGTTATCAACGTTCACGCTGGAGCACCGAATTACTGGCAATAAAAATCAATGAGATAACCGGTTGCCAGTTACATGCAGGAACCGTTCGCCGCTGGTTGCCATCTGCGGGGCTTGTATGGCGCAGGGCCGCGCCAACTCTGCGTATCCGTGACCCACATAAAGATGAAAAGATGGCGGTAATCCACAAAGCGCTGGATGAATGCAGCGCAGAGCATCCGGTATTTTATGAAGATGAAGTGGATATCCACCTTAATCCTAAAATCGGTGCGGACTGGCAGTTGCGCGGACAGCAGAAACGGGTAGTGACGCCGGGGCAGAACGAAAAATACTATCTGGCCGGCGCACTGCACAGTGGCACGGGTAAAGTCAGCTACGTGGGCGGCAACAGCAAAAGTTCAGCGCTGTTTATCGCTCTGCTGAAGCACCTGAAAGCCACTTATCGGCGGGCGAAAACAATCACGCTGATCGTTGATAACTACATTATCCATAAAAGCCGCGAAACACAGCGCTGGTTGAAAGCAAATCCCAAGTTCAGGGTAATTTACCAGCCGGTTTACTCGCCGTGGGTGAATCATGTGGAACAGCTATGGCAGGCACTTCATGACACGATAACCCGTAATCATCAGTGCCGCTCAATGTGGCAGTTACTGAAAAAGGTCCGCCATTTTATGGAAACCGCCAGCCCATTCCCCGGAGGAAAACATGGTCAGGCAAAAGTGTAGCGGTATTAGGCGCAGCTATTTAGATTATCCGTGGCGATTCAGGCTTTTTTATGTCCGTTACTATTAGCATAATCACTACCTACATCAGGGCTGTGCCTTAACACGCATGACGTTAAAGGCGGTGTGTGCAAAACTGATTAGCAGATAGCCGCAGACCGGGAGCGAAACATCCTTGCGGCTGAGCGCTGCGTCAATACCTACGGCAATGGACGACAACTAAGCGACAATACATTTTCTGCTGTAACGTCGATCACGTTTAACGCTGGTTGCGCCAGTATGCAGAAATCAACTCTGTTTAATTACCTGCGACAGGGAAAGATAACTAGTGCCTGCAACCAGTTCCCACGCTGGGGTATACGACGGAGGAAAAATCCTTCCCGGCCTGGTGACTCGTCGCGCAGCGGAAAAGCAGCTCTGTCTGGATGGTGTGAAATGAATCTGATTTGCTTCGTCATTGCTGCGTTTCTTGCCTTAGATGGTAATGATGCGTGGCCGTGGTTTCTGGCTGTTGGAATAATCATGTCATGAGCCGCGTGACCGCCATTATCAGCGCTGTGGTTATGCTCAACGGCGAGAGAGTGGACGATGATCGCTTGCAACTCGATACCAATCCGCTGCTGATGGATGCGATCAGCGCGGTGAAATATTTAGCTGGCAAAATGGAGCAATTGCAAAACATCATTGCAGAGCTGAAGGCATCAAATGCATGATTGGTATCGCTAATTTTATTCTCCAGACATCCACATATCAGCCTCTTCGAACATCTCCAGGATAACTCTGCCAATTTGTTCTTTTTCATGCTTACTGGCATCTGTATAGCCCCTCAGGGCATGTCCATTCCTATTGCTATGTGTTTTGGTTATGAGACACGAGATGACGTGTTATGCATTCCTTTTACAATATGTTACAAAATGTAGGTGTATTCACAGGGAACTTTTAACTAGCTTACAGCATGAGAAGGCTGGATTTTTTTGTGTATAGATAATTATACAATGACAGCCCGATACGCAGTGGCAAATATAAAACGAGGGTTCAACCATGAAAGTTAAAGTACTATCCCTCTTGGTACCGGCTCTGCTGGTAGCAGGTGCAGCAAATGCGGCTGAAATTTATAACAAAGATGGCAACAAATTAGACCTGTACGGTAAAATTGATGGCTTGCATTACTTTTCTGATGACAAGAGCGTCGATGGCGATCAGACCTACATGCGTATCGGCGTGAAGGGCGAAACCCAGATTAATGACCAACTGACTGGCTACGGTCAGTGGGAATACAACGTTCAGGCGAACAACGTTGAAGGTTCTGACAAGCAGTCCTGGACTCGTCTGGCATTTGCTGGTCTGAAATTCGGCGACGTGGGCTCTTTCGACTACGGTCGTAACTACGGCGTTGTCTACGACGTAACTTCCTGGACTGACGTTCTGCCAGAGTTTGGCGGTGACACTTATGGCTCTGACAACTTCATGCAGCAGCGTGCTAATGGTGTTGCAACCTATCGTAACTCTGACTTCTTCGGTCTGGTTGACGGCCTGAACTTTGCGCTGCAGTACCAGGGTAAAAACGGTAGTGTAAGTGGTGAAGGCCAGACTAACAATGGTCGCGGCTGGAACAAACAGAACGGTGATGGCTTCGGAACAGCGATCACTTATGATATTTGGGAAGGCATCAGCGCAGGTTTTGCATACTCTCATTCTAAACGAACTGATGACCAGAATGCTGCAGGTCTGGTTGGTCGAGGTAAATACGCAGAAACTTACACTGGTGGCTTGAAATATGACGCGAACAATATTTACTTGGCTGCGGAGTATACCCAAACTTATAATGCGACTCGTTTCAGTGGTGATTCCGTCAGTGGTTATGCTAATAAAGCACAAAACTTTGAAGTGGTTGCACAGTACCAGTTCGACTTCGGTCTGCGTCCGTCCGTGGCATACCTGCAGTCCAAAGGTAAAGACATCGAAGGTTTCGGCGATCAGGATCTGCTGAAATATGTTGATGTAGCCGCGACCTACTACTTCAACAAAAACATGTCTGCTTATGTTGATTATAAAATCAATTTGGTGGATGACAATCGTTTCACCAGTGCTGCTGGCATCTCTACTGATGACATTGTCGCACTTGGTTTAGTATATCAGTTTTAATTATTTACCAAACACCGGCCTTGGTGGCCGGTGTTTGTGTCGATATGATGGATAAGATATGATGGATAATAAGCCATTAAATAAAAAAGAACTTGAAAGTATTTTCCTTACTTCAGGGGCTTTTAATCCGAAGGGGTTGTATCTGGGGGAGGGGTTTCGTAAACAGGCCCTTGAATTGGGTTTTCCTCCATATATTTTACCCACAGAGATTAACATTGTTTTGCATTATTCGCCTGAGTTGAGTGTACGAACTTTTGTTTCTACTTTATGGAATACTGGTGCTTCATTAACTGAAGTGATTCATTTAGAACGGAAGTCTTTTGTTTTTAAATCTCCTCGCCCATATGTTAAAGTATTAAGTTCTGAAACTGAATCATTGTCGTTAGATAACGATAATAGATTGTCTCCCCGCCGGAAAATTCCTTTACTTTCCCCATATTATATAGCTCAAGTTAAGTTATTGATTGCTACTTTGAAAATAGCGGGTAATACTTGCGGCGATTCCACCAAACCTAGGAGGATATGGGATGTGGACAATTTCATTGCGACATCATGGATAGATAATGCTATTAAACATGCCAGATTGGATGGCGTGATTTTTCCAGTAGAAGTCACGCCGGATGCAATTAAACACGCATTTGCAATGAATATGCTGATCTTGGGAGTTGAGCCATCAATAGTAATGAAGTTAATGGGGTTTAAAAGGAATAAGTGGCTTGAAATATATTTGAAAGTTAAATGCTTAATTATGTCCTTGGAGAGGGATATGTGATAAAAAGCGATGCTTTGGATCATGTTGAGGTGCTCGAAATTGCGACACACTCGATCAACTATACGAGGCTGGATAATTGTACGGTTTAACCCCCCACTCCCCACCCATACAGTTGTATGCAAGGCCTGCAGAGTGGGGAGGACTGAAGATTTTTTCGATGGCTGGCGTGAATATGGAATGATCTGCAGTCGTATAGAGTTTTTAATTATTCATTTATCACTGCTGAGCAAAGTGCGATAAATTAAACCGCCCAGTATCCCACCAATGATTGGCATGACCCAGAATAACCATAATTGTTGCAATGCCCAACCGCCCTGAAAAATCGCTACCGCAGTGCTACGCGCCGGGTTTACCGACGTGTTGGTGACCGGAATGCTGATCAGGTGAATAAGCGTCAGTGCCAGTCCAATGGCGATAGGGGCGAAGCCGGCAGGAGCGCTTTTATCCGTGGAACCGTGAATAACCAGCAGGAAGCCACATGTCAGGACAATCTCTATCACAATGGCGGAAAGCATTGAGAAGCCGCCCGGAGAGTGTTCGCCATAACCGTTCGAAGCGAACCCGCTAGCGGTGGCGTCGAAGCCCGCTTTACCGCTGGCGACAACATACAGAATAGCGGCGGCGATAATACCGCCGACGACTTGGGCGATAATATAACCAATTACGTCTTTGGCCGGGAAACGACCTCCAGCCCATAAACCTAAAGTCACTGCCGGGTTAAAATGTCCGCCGGAAATATGACCGACGGCATATGCCATGGTTAATACCGTTAAACCGAAGGCCAGCGCCACCCCAGCAAAACCAATTCCTAATCCCGGGAATGCTGCCGCAAGGGAAGGTGCGAATAAGCGGGGAAATTCTTCTCGGCTGACTCAGTCATTTCATTTCTTCATGTTTGAGCCGATTTTTTCTCCCGTAAATGCCTTGAATCAGCCTATTTAGACCGTTTCTTCGCCATTTAAGGCGTTATCCCCAGTTTTTAGTGAGATCTCTCCCACTGACGTATCATTTGGTCCGCCCGAAACAGGTTGGCCAGCGTGAATAACATCGCCAGTTGGTTATCGTTTTTCAGCAACCCCTTGTATCTGGCTTTCACGAAGCCGAACTGTCGCTTGATGATGCGAAATGGGTGCTCCACCTTGGCCCGGATGCTGGCTTTCATGTATTCGATGTTGATGGCCGTTTTGTTCTTGCGTGGATGCTGTTTCAAGGTTCTTACCTTGCCGGGGCGCTCGGCGATCAGCCAGTCCACATCCACCTCGGCCAGCTCCTCGCGCTGTGGCGCCCCTTGGTAGCCGGCATCGGCTGAGACAAATTGCTCCTCTCCATGCAGCAGATTACCCAGCTGATTGAGGTCATGCTCGTTGGCCGCGGTGGTGACTAGGCTGTGGGTCAGGCCACTCTTGGCATCGACACCAATGTGGGCCTTCATGCCAAAGTGCCACTGATTGCCTTTCTTGGTCTGATGCATCTCCGGATCGCGTTGCTGCTCTTTGTTCTTGGTCGAGCTGGGTGCCTCAATGATGGTGGCATCGACCAAGGTGCCTTGAGTCATCATGACGCCTGCTTCGGCCAGCCAGCGATTGATGGTCTTGAACAATTGGCGGGCCAGTTGATGCTGCTCCAGCAGGTGGCGGAAATTCATGATGGTGGTGCGGTCAGGCAAGGCGCTATCCAGGGATAACCGGGCAAACCGACGCATGGAGGCGATTTCGTACAGAGCATCTTCCATCGCGCCATCGCTCAGGTTGTACCAATGCTGCATGCAGTGAATGCGTAGCATGGTTTCCAGCGGATAAGGTCGCCGGCCATTACCAGCCTTGGGGTAAAACGGCTCGATGACTTCCACCATGTTTTGCCATGGCAGAATCTGCTCCATACGGGACAAGAAAATCTCTTTTCTGGTCTGACGGCGCTTACTGCTGAATTCACTGTCGGCGAAGGTAAGTTGATGACTCATGATGAACCCTGTTCCATGGCTCCAGATGACAAACATGATCTCATATCAGGGACTTGTTCGCACCTTCCTTAGTTACTGTTCCCATTCATCCGGAGATACATGATGTCTAACCTGTTTGCACTGCTGGCCGCTATTGTACTTCTTTTCATCGCTGTGTATTCACTGGTGTCATATCTGAAAGACCAACGTAGATCAAAAGGAAGCTTTAAACGCTAAAATCATGACAGTATTAGCTACCGTCACCGTGTATCATTCACAGACGGAGCGGATACTATACATGGAGTGACAGAGAGCATGATTTACGTCATTACGGACAACCAGTTTCTGTTTGCTGGAATTGAGTTAATACTCAGAAAGTATGAGATCACCGTATACCAACTATCAGCGGATGACCTCAGAAGCCATAAGGTCCGTAAGGACCATGTATTTTTCATTGAATGCCCACTACGTGAGGAAAATTTACATTCACTGAGGAAGCTCTATCAATACGGTGCACGTGTCTGCTATCTGATGCGCAGTTCAATAGAATGTGACCGAAAGAATGCCTCACAGTTTATCGATATCACAACCGAAATGAATGTGTTTATCGCTAAAGTACTGAAAACGATCAATAACTCTGCATGTCCACCAGCAGTTAATATTGTCCGGTTGACTAATCAGGAATTCACCGTAGCGCGTCTCGTACTTTGTGGCCATTCCGATGTGGACATAGCGTCTGAATTATTAATCACCAAACGATCATCCCAGGACCATATCAATCGGGTTCTGAAAAAACTGGGGGGTAAATCCGTCGCGGATATCTACCTTCAGCGGAATGTGATTTACGGGAGTGGTACAACACTACAGAAACAGAAGTCACGGTAGTGACGTACATCCGCCTGATGTAACCCCGCCCGCATGCTTCCCGTCGCCAGTGCGTAAACCCGCCCCGATATTCCTTGGGGGGCCATTTGTGAAAGTTACTTTTACTGAATGTGAACCACTCTTTCTTCGATGCTGGTGGATAACCTGTCCCGCCGAACCAGCCACCTGGCTCAACGGGATAGTATTAAGATTATGACCGCACAAGCAGGGATGCATCATCATGGTAGGAATGACGATCAGGCTCAGCACTACCAATTTGCACCCCGGAGTGGTCCGGCGTCAGAATCAAGCCACCCTGTGCTACATGCATATGCAGGAGGATATCACCTCCGGCCACGTTAAGATGCAAAGCAGGGACACCGTGGTTAATCTCCAGCCGTACACCAAAGGATGGCTCACCAGACTCGTCCTCAAGTTCAAGTGATATCTGGTTTGCTATATGGAGGGTAGCGGTGTAAGGCCTTCCGTCTTCCTCATGCAACAGCTCACAGCCTTCCGCAATTCGCCAGTCTGCCATTTTGAGTTTTAACTGCTGTTCGATACCCAGTGCAAGACCGGCATTACTTAACATCCCCTGAATATCTGCTCGCTGTGATTTCACTGTTGCAGGAACAGATACAGCCTCCAGAACATCAGCTTCTTTCCAGCCTTCAATGTGATAGTTTGCCCAGACATTTTGCTCCAGCGAAGGGAGACGGTCATCTGCTTCAATATGCAGACAGGGTGTGCTGTAGACATCTGAAAGATAGGGACTCGATATATCTCCGTCAGTCACCCCGTTAACGATACCACCACAGAAATCAGCTACAACACATCCTATGGCCTTCATGAACTCCTGATGAGCGACACGTGTGTCCAGTTCGCCCAGCAGTTCAGGTTTAACCAGTAGAGCGGTTACAATTTCGGCCAGTTCAGCAGGTAAAATTTGTTTTGTCATCTAGTCACCGGAGTTTCAGTTAAATAGTGTGTTAAGAGGCGGGAGACCAATTCCCGCCTCCGTGGATCACATCACCTTAAGGTACTTTGCCATCACCCGGTACTCATCCGGAGTAACAGGCTCCAGGAGGGCATTTTTGAGAGATGAACAAGAGGAAAATTTAATGCTACCGTCGATATTGGTTTTTCCACCACTTCGATAGTTAAGCAATATTTCATTATAGCGCTGAGATGCATCTACATTAGACGGGCAACATAGAATGAAAGTCACAGGACATTCCAGCTCACCGATAACCTCAGTAAAAGAACAGAAGTAATAGTGCATGCGTTCAGTAAAGGCGGTTTCTTCAGCTTCAAGAAAATCGTAATTCCCCGTCCAGCGAATAAATTCACGGGAAACTACGCAGGCAGCACCGCCATAACCATCAGTACGTCTGAAGTTATCGCATGTATAAGATATCTGAAAAGATAAAAGCTCATCTTTCCCGAAGGCAATTAGAGAAGCCTGGGCAAAAAGCGCTGCATGCTCTGAATTGAAATTACCGCAATCACTGTGGACAAGGAAACCCTCAGAACATATTTCACCATCAAATGACCAATCGCAGTCTTCAATAACTTCAACTGTAGTTTTGTCCGGGTGATTCAGCACACAGTGACGCACAACACGTTCCATTTCAGAAAGACCGTCATGGCTATCACCAGATGTAATGCGTTGAATAAAATCATTGTCAGGCTCAAACAACTCATGCATTGCTTCTAAGGAAGGTGCGAACAAGTTCCTGATATGAGATCATCATATTCATCCGGAGCGCATCCCAGAGGGACATCATGAGCCATCAACTCACCTTCGCCGATAGTGAATTCAGCACTAAGCGCCGTCAGACCCGAAAAGAGATTTTCCTCTCCCGCATGGAGCAGATTCTGCCATGGCAGAATATGACCGCTGTCATCGAGCCGTTTTATCCCAAGGCGGGCAATGGCCGACGGCCCTATCCGCTGGAGACCATGCTGCGTATTCACTGCATGCAGCATTGGTACAACCTGAGCGACGGTGCCATGGAAGATGCCCTGTACGAAATCGCCTCCATGCGCCTGTTTGCCCGATTATCCCTGGATAGCGCCCTGCCGGATCGCACCACCATCATGAATTTCCGCCACCTGCTCGAGCAGCATCAACTGGCCCGTCAATTGTTCAAGACCATCAATCGCTGGCTGGCCGAAGCAGGCGTCATGATGACCCAAGGCACTTTGGTGGATGCCACCATCATTGAGGCACCCAGCTCTACCAAGAACAAAGAGCAGCAACGCGATCCGGAGATGCATCAGACCAAGAAAGGCAATCAGTGGCACTTTGGCATGAAGGCCCACATTGGTGTCGATGCCAAGAGTGGCCTGACCCACAGCCTAGTCACCACCGCGGCCAACGAGCATGACCTCAATCAGCTGGGTAATCTGCTTCATGGAGAGGAGCAATTTGTCTCAGCCGATGCCGGCTACCAAGGAGCGCCACAGCGCGAGGAGCTGGCCGAGGTGGATGTGGACTGGCTGATCGCCGAGCGTCCCGGCAGGGTAAAAACCTTGAAGCAGCATCCGCGCAAGAACAAAACGGCCATCAACATCGAATACATGAAAGCCAGCATCCGTGCCAGGGTGGAGCACCCGTTTCGCATCATCAAGCGGCAGTTCGGCTTCGTGAAAGCCAGATACAAGGGGCTGCTGAAAAACGATAACCAACTGGCGATGTTATTCACCCTGGCCAACCTGTTTCGGGTGGACCAAATGATACGTCAGTGGGAGAGATCTCAGTAAAAACCGGAAATAACGCCAGAAATGGTGGAAAAAATAGCCTAAATAGGCTGATTCGATTGTTTGCGGGAAAAAAATCGGCCCAGATCCGCGAAATTTTAATCAGCGAGTCAGCTTGGGAAGAAATGACCTGCTTATTCGCACCTTCCTTCAGAGATGCCGGGATATCCCATTTAATGGAAAAGATGAAAGATGGGATAGAGATATGTTATTTTTTAAATCTACCGGCATCATGTTTATATGTGGCATATAAAACTTGGATAGATTACAGAAGCGATACGATTACGCTACCTTAAAATTCAACACCAATGGATATCATCAAGTCCGGCAAATAGAAAAGGGAAGACCAGATAATGCCAAGGCCTTCCCATGCAAACTAACTGATAATGCTCTCAATTAAAGAATAAATATAGACTCTGTCAGCATGGCAACCCGTTAGCGTTACGGGATCAAAAACGATATTGTCAGTATCGACATAACGGAGACGAAGGTAAACATCCTTCCTTAGTTCATTTCTCCTGTTTTCCATATGGACTGGAGAATAATCCCTTGGAGCTATTAGCATTATACATAAGGCAGCGACAATGCCTATTATCATATAAAAGTAAAACGAACTTTCAAATAACTCTACTGCTGTCTTTGACAACTCAAAGTCAGTGAGAATGAGAACTCCATATGCACCATAAGTGAGAATGTTCAATGCGATGAATCCCACAGCCAGGTACATTAACAGTTCATGCATTCTCGATATATCCGGTTCTGCTGTTTTGCCCTGAGGAGGCGCAAAAATAGCCGATCGCCCCGTCTGATTTGTTTCGCTACCAGAGTATCCGCCACCTCCCAGAACTACGCCGGACTGTGATAGTCCACCGCCTAAAAGTGCGCCGGATTTTTGAGTGGTTGTCGTCTCTCGCAGATATAAACCACTAATGGATACTCCATCAGTGGGGCCGTAGCTGACCTCAATAATTTTCATAAAATCATCCGTTTGTTCAGGTGACAACCATCTTAACAACTGCGGTACCCGGCGTTTTTCCATACGGGCAGGAAAATTGCTTTTAACCAGAAATTTTTTAGCTCTTCATATCTGGACATAAAAATGTCGAGCAGGACTGATCACTACTCGCTGGGTAAATGCTATTCTTCGTGAAAACCGGCAAAGGATTCAACTAACCAGGGGTGGTTTGTTGAATGTGGAGCATTCGGCCCTTTGCCGGTTTGACACTTCCCGGCTGTACCCGACAACTCTGAATCTGCAGGATATTAAACTCTGTCCTGACCATCTCGTTGAACACGACTGCGCTGCTCAATTCCTGTTCATAACCATGGTAGTTGCGTGACAGTGTCACATATCGCCGAAAATATGAGTAGTACCGCATCGTGAATGCCACATGCAAAACAGATAGCATGCTAACACTAACTCCGTGCATCTGGTTTTAGATTAATGAAAAAGCATTTCATTAATCTCACCACAATCCGTCCGGAAAGATAACTTCAGATTTTAAGGATTATGGCGATCGGGTATCTATTTGGTTGAGTTTCAGGCATTTTAACACTTCGAATAAATACCATTATTCAATGTGTTAAATTAATGTGACTTTCCCCGATATGTGGGTGACCGGCTTTTGACCTGAGAAAAAGTTACTTTTGGAGTGGTTTTCACACAGGTGGCGCTACGTGAAATCTGGAAAAAAACGGAGGGGTGAGTACGTCAGATTTCACGTAGCGCACGCGATGCAAAATATACCTTCTGGATGAGAACGGGCCGGTTTACGGTTCAGAATGGAAGTCACCGGATGAAGGACTGCAGGGCTGAACCCCTTTATACGCCAAAAGTTACTTTTACACTTGGCGGGAAGAAGAACGGTAGGGGGCAATCTCGTCCTTGTTTGCCGTCATGAGCAGCATGGTCATGTTATTTAAGAGTCTTGCGAGAAAGGCAGGCAGGCTTTCCGGTCAGAATGTTTAAAATAAAACATTAACGATATAGTTGATACTGGTCTGGATTATTAAATAATTTTCAAAACAAACACATTGAAACCATGCCCTATAATTTATGATGTGATATATAATTATAAAACTGAATAATGTTTAGAAAAGTAATGGACTCAACAGCACACGACCAGGTGCATTTATCACCCTGTGTAATATACACATGAAAATAGACCAGCAGCATAACGAGGAGGATGGCGGTAAGGCCCTGAAGCTTTTTTTAAACTACGTCAGTAGCGAAACGATACGACTAATCCCGAATACCCAATAAATCTTAATGACAGTAAGCATGTTAAGTTTTAGAAAAATAACTTTCTACATTGATAAAGGAACGACTATGAACATCAAAGGTATACCACACTCTCAAGACACTGGATTAGATTTTAATTCAAAATTAAGCGACGACCTTACGCTCAGGAGAACCCTGTTATTTGTGACTTACTCAATCATTCCTGTTATTGCTCTCTATTACTTCTCACCGTTTCTGGCTGAAGCCACGATAAATGGTGTCTTATCAGTTGGAATTGAGCTTAAATATGCGATGCTTTTTCATTTTCTGGTAACCTGGGTGATTTTCTGGGGAGCAATAAGTGTACAACGTGATTTATATCAAGGCTTTAGGTTGGTGTATTTCGGCGTTAAATCTTTAATAAACAAAAAGGGCCAATAGGCCCTTTTTACTATAAGCGTATGGCTGAAAAACAACTTCCATTGGTTATACAAACTTTAACAAAAGGTACATTTTTACTATTCTTAACTACGCTTTCGATAAAAGAGAATTCTTCAAACTTTTTTAAACGTCCGTTTCTGAGTTCTTCTTGCACTATTTCAGTGGGTGAGGTAATCGTTAGGATGTCACCCTCTTTGATTTGATGGTAACTAAAAACCCCGATCGTATCGTTTTGACCGATTCTATAATAGTTCCACTTAACGCCAGTAACTTTCTCCTGGGTCGTTGTTTTTCTGACATCGGAAGGGTCAACTTTCTTTACTGATATTGGATTACCTGATACAAACCCTTCACTATCATTGTAAGTGGTAGCCACTTCATGATCGATGCCTCTCAACATGAAATTAGATAATGATAAATATGCTATGTAAAGTACTATTGCCAGCCAGATGCTAAAAAAGAAAACTTTAGACACAACTGTTTTTACTGTTGGCATGATGATCTCCTTAACGATGTAAAGCAGGTAATAATCTCAGGATAAGAATAACATGATTAGTTTGTAAAAGTTTAAAATAGGGGCTTAATTAAATTTTATTATCCCAGGTAAAGAAGGGAAGGGTGATATAGCCAGAAATGGATTAAGTGTTCTTTTGCAAACTGTACTGTCTGCAAAAAAAGTAACTTTTCTGAGATCGAGCAAATAGCATGCGTAATCAATCACAATTATTATGTGAAGCAATACAGTTGCCTGGATTGAAAGGCGGCGTAGCTGTGACTAACAAACGAATGAGAGGGGCAATAAATTGCCTTTTATCAGTCAGAACTCAACCATGGTAGTGGAGATGTGAAGCCGGGGAAGGAGTAAAGGGCCGAAGCCCTTATAACCTGGGGCTAACTTCTGGCTTTCGGTGGCAACTGAGGTAAGGGGCCAGCCGGTGCAACCCATGATGCCCAACCGTTCTTTCCATATCGTTCATTATAGTAACTTTCTTTAATCGCCTTACGGGCCAGATATGAAGCTGTATCCATGCCAAATACCTCAATAGGAAACAGTTCATGCCCCCCTGTATCCGTCAGGCAGAAATCAGGAAAGACATCATTATTAGAGGCGTCATATCTTAGTGGCTTGATGAAAGCTCTTCCCTGGTTATGAAGATAATTAAGCATAGTCAGTTCATAGCTGGAATCTGCAGGGATCCAGTTATCATCAACGTTCATCAGGGCGATCTGGAGGGGCTTGAGGTAGTACGTATCTTTACCCTTAAACTTACCAGGTTCGCCTATAGCAATACAGATGACATTGCCACCTGCTCTCCAGTTTGCTATCTCAGAGGGGAATCTCTTCTCCAGTAACGTCCAGTCCTCTGTATTCATCAGCACGACCGGCACGCCAGAAAAATACCTTACCGGAAGCCGCTTTGACACATTCGAATGTTTCTCGTAGTTATATTTAGACAACGCATTGATGCAAATCAGACGCTCCTTGCTTTGCATAACCGCATCTGTCATTTTTATGTTTTTGGTTTCCTGAGGAGTAGAAGGATATGTGCCAACCAGTAAATGTGTGGAGAGTGGATGTGATGCAATTTTAATTTTTTCCGATGAACTGGTAATAAGGTTGAATACCTTTCCTGGATTACGTTTCCCGGTCATTTTGGGATACCAGCGATTCAGACCACTGTCATCCCACAGGAACTGGAGCAAACCTAGCAGCGACATGCTATTTTGCGAAACGCCACCAGGTGTGTTCCTGTTATCTACAGGCACGATCGAGGTAGATTCGGAGTCAGATGAAGCTAATGCAACGTCGAGTCTGATGCCGAAGCCACCATCTTTAAGGTCTTTGACTACGCCATGTGTATAGCATTTTAACCCGGAATTATCTTTATCCAGTGTGAAGAAAATACAATCAGGAGAATGCTGGCTACCTGTATTCGGATACCGTGCCAGAAAATACGTATCGCCACCTGTATGATATTTTACGGCAAGTAACTTTGGACCTTTACCCTTACAGGAACAGCTTACCTTCGAGTCTACAGAAGCGTGTGCACGAGATAAAACTGCATACCAGCTCTTTTTAAATTCCTCTTTGGTCTGGAAGTCTCTTGAATACCTTTTACTGTCCACTCCATAAGATACAATCACATCATTTACAGTAGACATAAGCCCCCCTTTTCCTGAGCTGACATGCTTTTTTATTCGCTTTCGGCAATAATTTTCATATAGATTGACACAATAGCATGTAATTAATAAAGTAACCTATACTTCGAAAGTAACTTTTCAAATTCATTGTTTTTTTTCTGTTCAACTCACAATAAATGATTATCACCCAGAGACAGCAAATGATTAAATTCCGGATGACCAGATTTGCCATTGTCCCTTTGTCCGTATTTATTTTATCGGTGCCGATGCTTTCCTGTGCTCAAACCATTTCAGGGAAAGTTGTGCGGGTAATTGATGGCGATACTGTCCAAGTTTATGACGGCGCTACAAATACCAGAGTGCGGCTCTATGGGATTGATGCCCCGGAGAGTAAGCAGGCCTTCGGTCAGAAGGCAAAGCAAGCCATGACTCAGATGGCAGCAAACAAAGTTGTCGTTATTGAGGACCACGGGCAGGACGTGTATGGGCGTATGCTTGGTACCCTCTATCTGAATAACCAGGATCTTAATGCCGTTATGGTCGCAGAAGGCATGGCATGGGCATATCGTTATCAGGGGCGGCTAACGGTTCCTCAGTATGGGTCTCTTGAGCTAAATGCACGTAACGCAGGTAAAGGGTTATGGTCTGACCCACACGCGGTAGAGCCACGCCAGTGGCGTAAAGCAAATAATTAAGCACTGAGTGACATTTCATCCTTTAAGGCATCGAACCAGCGGTCATTTAAAAAGTAACTTTTATTTTGTCGCTGTCATTCAGAAATTACAGAAAAATCGAGGTTTTTTATGGTCCAGATTCTCAATACAACGGGTTTGAATTATCACGTAGAGCAAACTATAGCGAATGCCGAAGAGCGCATTATCCTGATAAGCCCTTACCTGAAACTAAGCGCCAGAATTAAGGAGCTAATTGAAGATAAAAACCGTATGAAGGTAGATATTCGTATCATCTACGGTAAATCTGAACTCAACCCAAAAGACCATGAATGGCTAGTCAGTTTGCCCTACGTACGGCTCAGTTTCTGCCAGAATCTGCATGCTAAATTTTATGCTAATGAAAGTCAGAGCCTGATATGCAGCCTGAATCTGTATGATTTTAGTCAAATCAATAACCATGAACTGGGGGTATTAATTGTAAAAGATGAAGACCGGGAAGCATTCAATGCTTCTATTACCGAGGCCCAGCGTTTAATCCGGATCAGCACAGAAAACATTCCATCCCCAACATCATTGCAAACCGCTGACTCTGATTCGAAAAAAAATCAGGAACAGAAAAAAGATTTTTCGAAATCATCCACAAAAAATGACGAAAAAACTTTCGTATCCATTGATAACAAAACAACTGATTCGGATGACAGCGCAGGAAAAGACGATGAAGCTAATGCCGAGCCTGCAAATAAACTAACCACTACAAATTTATCAAAACAGCACAAGATGGGGTTATCCGACATGTATACGAAGCTTATCACTGCGGGATACCTCAAAGATAATGATGGTAAGTATGAATTGACAACGTTAGGGATTTCCATTGGCGGTGAAAGCAAACCTAATCGATACAAGAAAAATGGAGAGATGTATTTCCTGTGGCCTTCTGATATCTCTATCTAATCTGGCCTGCGGCTAAAATAGTAGGGTGGTTTTGATAACAAAGCCACTCTTGATTGAATCATTGCTCCAATGCTTCTACCCAGTCATCAATCTCTTAACGATACCCGCCTGAAAGTTACTTTTCTCCAACTACAGCAATATTATGGTCAAAATTCCGCGTTCGCTCTATATGAGTATGTGAATTTAAAAAAGGGTATTGACGAAGCGATCTAATATGTCATCCTTTTAAAAAAAAGGAGATAATATGACATCCCACGAACTGAAAGAAACTAATCTTGTAGAAAGCGTTGTGTCTGAGCGGGACATGGCAATGAATCTTTTTATTAATGGATTAACTGCAATATCCGAAGCGGAAAAACTGATGGGCATCTCCCTTATTGATCAGCTCAGAATTGCATATGTTCGCTTTAACCCTGCCCATTTAGATAAACAGATAGAGAGGGCGAGAGTTTTGATTGATAGAGAATCATGGAAGAGACTCATCGACAGAACATCATTAAATATCTACTGGAATGCACCTCAACTAAAATCATTTATTGACGAACTGGTAACAGAACCACCAATTATGACGATTCAGTCAGCAAGAGAGAAAGTGGCTCATACGGTTAACAATCGGGCAGACATACTCTGCGAGGGTCTGGTTTCATGCCTGGGTAATCTGAGCCATGATTTTAAAAAGAACGCCCGTAGCTTTGTTATTAATGAAAATATGGTTATAAAGAACGGGTTCAAGAAGGATGTATACTACCTTGACATGACGGATCGAGACCTGAACAGCCTCAATGATCTTTACAGGATTTCCCGGTACATAGAAGGGCTATCTTACAGCCAGCAGGATGTTATCGTACCTAAGCTTTTTGCTCTTAGAGAGAAGAATGATTATCAGAAAGTTGACTATATCGACAAGGATTTAAATATTAAATTTATTGTGTATGGAAACGGAAACATCCATATGCGGTTTATGGATAAAAAGGTCCTGGATGGTCTTAATGATGTGCTTGCATCATACCAGAGAAACAACCTGCCTGACGTGAAGTAAATGCCCCGGCACTGGTTCCCGGGGTTTTAAATACCTTCGACAGAGATAATAAGCTCAACGTCCTGTGAGGCAGGTCCAGGGCCGGTATTGATATGATTGAGCTAAACATGACCTCATACCGTGGCTATTTTATATGACGAAATAATTTCACTGGTCGAAATTTAAACTCGTCCCGGATGTGCTGCCCGTCTTATCGACTACTCCATCTTATGATGTACAAGCTCATTATCATTGTGGTTTAACAAACCTACATTGAGAAGCTTCAATTTTTGGTTTTGTATACTCCAGGGTCTGATACTGTAGGTTTTCTGAACTTTGGTTTGATTCTTAAGTCTGTAGTATAATTTTACAATCTGTATAGAAATTTCTTATGGTGAAATATGAGCCTTAATGTGAAGAAGCTCTTTGCTATGAAACGGCCTTGCAAAGATTGTCCCTTTCTTAAAAATAATCCTATTCCCTTAGTAGAAGGACGCATCGATGACATAAAATCGACGCTTCTCGCCAATGACAATATTCCTTTTTTTTGCCATAAAACAACATACACTACCGGTGCTTTCAATGACGATGAGACGGGCCAGTATCAACCTTCAGGGCAGGAAACATATTGCATGGGGGCTATGGCATACCTTTACGCAAAACAAAGAGTTAATGTGCCGATGCGGTTAGGTTTAATCCACGGACTGTGTGATATAGATGATATTGAAAAATCAGTTCCATACATAATCGTTGAGTAAACATTCAGACTTCACTGTAATGGTTAAGCCTGGTGATATAGACATCATCCTGAAAAAATGAATCAAAGAACATTGATTATTTTTTTTATGACCTTTACAATTTAAAAATCACCTGTTCATTGGACTCTTTTACTTGAGTCATAAACGGAGTGGCAGATTTTACGAGATGCAATTGTTCGTTTTCTATAAGACAATGAACATACCAACACCAGGGCGTATCCGGGTTACAGAACATACAGACAGCATGAGAGCCAGAATTTTTTAAATCATCTCACGATGATAATAATTTAGCTTGCAACGCCTCCTGCTGACATTTAACTGTTAATTTAATGTTGTTATGTAGCTGCATAACGATGTTCAAGAAGAGGTAACTATGAGCGAGACATTACAAGTTCTTAATAACATCCGTACACTTCGCGCCCAGGCGCGTGAACTGCCTTTAGAGGTTCTCGAAGAACTACTGGAAAAACTCACTACGGTTGTCTCTGAACGCAGTGAAGAAGAAAAAGAGCTCGAAGCCGCTAATCGCGAGCGTTTGGAAAAACTCAGTCACTATCGTGAAATGATGATCGCTGACGGTATTGATCCGAGTGAGTTGATGGAAGCAGCCGTTAACGTTAAAGTGCGCAAGCAACGTGAACCACGTCCTGCTAAATATGCGTACATCGACGATGCTGGTGAGCGTAAAACCTGGACTGGTCAGGGTCGTACACCATCTCCAATTAAAGCTCAACTGGATGCCGGTAAAACTCTTGATGATTTCCTGATTTAAGCGAAAAAGCTGAGTCATTCCGAAACCACCTTAAAAAGGTGGTTTTTTTTCATCCTGAAAAGCCTGGGGTACGTCAGTGGTTCTCTTGTGGTATTCTTGGTCTTTCACCAGTTGCTGAACTACGCCGGAGAATTCTTTGACTGTTCTACCTACCAAACGGCCAGATACTGAACTGGCGCATTTTTCATGGTGTATCCTGATCGCAGTTGCGCTTGCCCGAAGGGAAGGAAAGATTCAGTCTTCGCTACAAATCCATATGTTTATTATGCAATGGCTATCCACTGCCCAGAAACGCAAATTGTTTCCCAGGTCATTAGCGCAGGATATTCTCTGGTTGCAGGAACAGGGCAAGGTTAAAGGCCCGTCTGCACGCTTATATCAAAAGGTTGAATACCTGTGGCTGGCAAGTTCAGGTGAGTTTACAAAACAGAGTACCTTATTCCGGTTCACCTGCATGATTGACACACTTCGAACAATGGGGTGGCAGGATTATCTGCTGTCGGATACAGACTGGCAGAATGGCTGGACATCCAGCCCCGGAAAGCCTTCTATTTATACGCAGCAATCAACGCTTTCGGATAAATTTACTCAATCAGGAAAGCTCATCCAGCCTCTTAGTTTACGCCTGTCCGGGTTAACTGACGGCATTTTTCCCTTGTTAGAGCAGTGCAAGCTAAGTTACGTGTCTCTACCTTCAACCCAGAAATTTTCCGTTCTGCAGTTAAATGCTGATACTAAAGAATGAGCACGGTATCCCGGGAAGAAAGACGATCTCCTCAAAAAGTGAGATAGAATACAATGTTTGACGTTCAAATTGAGACAGTTATGGATTTGTTTAACGGTTCAAGATATCTAATCATTGCTGGTATTCTTCTAATTTATCTGGTGTTGATATTGCGTTTAGTCAGTCATTATGAAATTTATGCTGTCATGAACCGTAGACAGGCAGCATCCAGAACTGGTGATTATAAAGATGAGTCCCCAGATTTAACTAAACTTTTCATAAGCAAGAGTATTGTTTCACTGTGGCTTAACGTTATTACGTTAGTCTTGATGAATGTTCTCATTGTAATGATGTATGTGTCAGCCTGAGTTTGTTGTGTTCATATTGGCATTTCGTATATCAGGCCATACCCATATAAAATCAAAAGAACCTGTAAAATCAAAGACTTTGTCAAGGCTCAATTGAAATGTCCGTTATCCAGCTCAATTAAAATGACCACTTTGATCTCTCATTCTCTTTACTGATAGACTTTCCTCCGACTGAAACAACAGGATGATTGAGCCCATGCTTCGATACGAGTTAACGCCGAACAATGCAGGTTTTATACTGTGGGGAGATTCAGAAGCCCTGAATGAATTACATGAACTCATTCATTACATCGTGGATGAAAGCCCACTGATTAAAGTTAAAGACGGATTTATGTTATCCCTTGCCTATGATATTCGTAAAGCACGGGAAGGTAATCATCGTGTTGAGCAACATCAGTATGATCAACATGATACATATAAGCTTTATGGTGTTGAGCTTTTATGGCCTCTGGTCCTGGTACAGTCCTCAATACTCAGAAACTCAATGGGTTATATTCAGACAGACAAAAACCAGCTGTCTGTCATGTATGCCTTTGAATACCTGATAGAATCAGCATTAACAGAGTCTGAGAGAACAACGTCGAATGATATTATGCTAACAGTAAAATATGCATCAGACTCTGATTTTAATTTCATTGAGGATAATATTGACAGCAGGTGCTGCTATTTTATCAGCCTATCTCCGGAGCAAAGAAAAAAGCAGTTAATCAGTATTGTTCGTTCTTTTCATTCATTATGGGGTAAGTATGCCCGTGAAAAGCAGGACATAAAGATGCTGAACGAAATGAATAATACATCATGGGTCTGGCCGGACAATATCAACTGGTGAGCAACCACTGTCCGGCCAGTGAGTACCATCAGCGGGCTCTTTTACCAAAAATGTCCTCTGAACGTGACTGAAGCTGTTTGAGTGCTTCGAGCATGTCATCATTATCCAGTGAGCGCTGGGATTTCTTCCCTTCCTGCTTTGGCCGTCGTCGGGAAGGGCCATCTCCAGCGGGAATTGACTGAGAGCGCGTGTTATCCCGCTTGCTCTGCACCAGACTGATAAACTCCAGGGTTCGGCCAAGACGCTTGTTATCGACAATCGCGCCCTGGTCGATTTCTGACAGTCGGTCGTAGGTAGAGTAGGGAAGTAGCGTACCGTTCAGGCGCAGCTCTTTTCTGCCATCAGGATAGTGATACACATCGATATATTTACCTATTGCACGGCGACTCAGTTCGCTGTCTTCAATCAGGTACAACATTTTATCATATTGTATCGTCAACGATTTTGAGACTTTACGTTTTTCACGAACAGTGAAAATAAGCCCCAGGTCCTCATCATGTTCTACAGCACGGTGTACGTCAAAATCATGTCGCGGTACTTTGCCAAAACGGCGGTTATAGTCAGCCATATAGGCCTCAGCGAAGTCATTTGCAGCCTCCATTGAACAAATGCCCTGTAACCGCAGCTCTTTGACCAGACGATCCTGTAAAGTGAGGTGAGCTCGTTCTACACGCCCTTTGGCGGGACTGGTTTCTGCACAGATAGTCTGGATGTTCAGTTCATGCATGGCTCGCCCAAACTGAGTATGCCCGTCTCCGCCTGTGGCGTGTTTATTGTTAACACGAAAAACACCGGCTTTATCGCTGTACAGTGCCAGCGGTTTACCATGCTTATCGATATAGCGCCGCGTGGCTTCGAAGTAAGAAAACGTGGACTCCGATTTAACAAACAACAGTTCCATCAGTTTGCTGGTTGCATCATCAACATAGACCAGCGCGGTGCAGGCCGGGCCACGGCCTTCAAACCAGTCGTGATCACAGCCATCTATTTGTATCAGCTCACCAGTACACGGACGCCGGTACCGTGGTTGAGGGATCCTTGCGGCACGTTGTTTACGGGGAACCCATAAGCCAGCCCGCACCATGATGCGCCGGACAGTTTCTTTGCCAAGAAACAGTCCGTGGAGTTCTTCGAGCTTTTCACGCGCCAGAGTCGGACCGAAATCAGCATAACGCGTCTTGATCAGTTCCAGAGCCTGATCTGCGAGCCCGGGTGGCAACTGGCGGTTACCACGCATGCCACATCGTCTGCTGGCCATACCAAGCGGTCCGCCTTCACGGTAACGGGCAAGAAGTCTGCGGCATTGCCTGTCGCTGATACCGAGGTGCTCGGCCGCACGGCGCGTTGTGATGCGACGTTCAATGACGTCCTGTATAATCTTGATCCGGTTGATCTCTTTCAAAGTAAACACTCCTGAGCTTTCTGCGCTCATGATATGCCTCCCGGTAGTTTAAACGGACCAGTGAAGCTTACCATAGCGCGGACATCTGAATTGAGCCACAGGCGGACATTACTATTGAGCCATTACAGACTTAGTGCGCATAATGTACGTTATGTTAAATACGTACTGTATATGTATACAGTATTTTTTTATCGAGCACTAACCTCTCACTTTGTAAGTCTTGCATCAGGGTTAATGCTATGAATGTCCATAAGAGTTATCAAACTATCACCCACTACCATTTTGATTGGTTGACCCCAGCTGGCGACTACCCCAAGTCTGCTATTATGGTAGTTGAATGCAAGGATGGCCGGTGGATGATAGTTCAGGAGTTTGGGGAAGATTACGGTTGCTTCGAAGGTGTGCTGAAGAATGAAAGCGATCTTATCACTAAGCCTGCTTTTTATCCCGACTTGCGAAGTGCAGCTATGTCCGTTTTTGGTATGATGAAGCAAATATACCCACTGTACGATGATAATCTCTTTAATGAATTCCTCTCGGAAATTCCGGGATAGCTACTCTTCTGCAATAGTCAGCTCATTATCGCTGCAGGCGTGGCTTCATTCGGGATAGATGGAATCTTTTCTGGCTTTAATGCCATGAAACTTCAAATACGTCACCAGCTGATACGATGTTGCCTGATCCAGAAACAGATAAATGCTGACCTGTTCTGATGACTCCGTTACCCATTTGCCCTACGACCAGATTTTGCCCATCAATACGGGTCTCGATATGCCTGAACCCGTCCAGGTCCCGGGCAGCCACCACCAGTTGAAGCTTAGATCCACAAAAAATGACGACCGGCCATGCACCTTTGATAATGACTTTCCTGATTGTCTGAACCGGCCTCTCTTCTTTTTGGTAGCCGTTCGCGCGTTTCCACTCTGAATCATCTGCAGCATCAACCATTAAGTTTAAAGAGGAACTGGTATTCATGATGTTTTCCTGGGGTTACATTACGAACCGCGTGTCGTCGAAGAAAAGTAATATGCTGAATTAACAAAGCCTTCAGCCTCCCCGCTCATCTCTGAACAGGGAGGACTGGTACGGACACCGGTTAATGAAGGCTTTCTTCTTTGAGGTCGATCGCCCTGAGCGCCTGATGGAAGGCGGTATCGCTGATAGTACGGGCCTTTCGCATACGGAAAAGCTCATTACGTTGCGCGATAATGGCCTCACGTTGCATAAACTTCTCAAGCCTGGTGCGTTTCATCAGCTCCAGCCCGACGTCGGTTTGTTCATCGCTGTAGTTGTAGTGAAGCCGTCGCTGGTATGTCTCAAGGAGCATATTTCCGGCATCAGCGCGTAAGGCCTGCTCATCGGGATCAGCGACTGGCTGGCTGAGCAAATCGGTCAGTCGGTTGATGGCCGCTTCCGTCAACGCTGCTCCGATATTGCCGCTCCCGGCGTCATGAGGCAAATCCTCTCCGAGAGAGCGCGTCATGAAGGGAAGACCTACAGCAGCCACAATAAGTGATAACAGGATCACCGCCATTGAGAGAAAAATAAGCAGCTCTCTTCCCGGGAACGGTGACCCGTCATCCAGTACGGCCGGAAGTGTCAGTATCCCCGCCAGAGTGACGGAACCCTTCACACCGGCGAGAGCCATCACAGCCATCGCAGAGAACCGGGTGCGCACCGTCGTGACCTTGCCCCGCCGTTTCTGACGAAATACCGTCAGGGTTATGGACAGCCATACCCAGGCAAAACGCATCACACCAAGAGCCAGTGTGATAACCACGGCATACAGCAGTAAGTACCACGGAGATGACACTCCCGCTTGCTGTGCCACTTCCGGCAGAGTCAAAAGCATACGTGGCAACTGCTCACCCAGCATCAGGAAAATCATCCCGTTCAGCGTAGTCTGAAGCATATTCCACACGGCACCGCTTTTCATGCGTGTGGCCGGTAAACGAGGACCCGACAGCTGTTCATAGTGCATGGCGATGCCAGCAGCTACCGCAGCCAGGATCCCCGAGACATGGAATGCCTCAGCGAGAATATACGCGGCAAACGGGATAAGAAGGCTAATCAGTATCTGGATGGCCGGTTCCTCGCGTGTCCGTTTCACCAGAAAATTATTGCACTTACCGGTTACCCAGACGACCACAAGACCGCTCAGAATACCGCCGAAGGCCATCAGGAAGAATTTGGTCACCGCCTCTCCCGGGGAGAAGGTACCGGTGAGCACTGCAGCAATCGCAAAATTAAAGGCCACAAGGCCGGATGCATCGTTCAGAAGGGATTCGCCTTCGAGGATATGCGCCATTCGTGAGGGCAGCGGTGAACTGGCGGTCATAGCAGAGACGGCCACCGGATCCGTTGGAGACAGGATCGCGGCAAGCGCAAATCCGGCGGCCACCGTGATCGCCGGGATAAGCCAGTGAATAAACCAGCCAATGCCAATAATGGTGACCAGGACAAGGCCAATTGCCAGTGACAGGATGGGTTTCAGATCACTGAAAAATGCATCCTTGGGTATTCGCCAGCCATCCAGAAACAACAGCGGCGGGATGAACAACAGCAGGAAGATATGCGGTTCGAAATCAACCTGGAAGCCTCCGGCAGCAAGACCCGCCCCGGCAGCTATCTGAAGCAGGGGTAATGGAATTTTTACGGGCAACAAATGAGATATAAACACAGTAACAACTATCGCCATCATGAAAACAAGGACAATGGTGATCAGCGACATATTGCCCCTCCTCTTCCGATGGCAAACTCTTCATGCATATTGGTTCATCCTTATGGGCTGGTGGTACTCATAGTGCGCTTATTCTAGGGGCGCGGGGATCACCGGACAATATGAAATGCTGTCTTTTCTGTTAAACCCTCCCGGCAATCCGTTGAAGACAGCCCCTTACCTCTGGATTGAGTATCTGCGTTTCATAATCGGCGTTTATTTCATCGCGTACAGAATATGAAACGCATGCCTTCATCCGATATACTGACGATATTTAATGATGACTGCTGATACTGTTTCGTCAGTCATCTCTCCCCCTTCTTCTCTTCATACTTTATTTTAAGAGTAGCAAACCCATCAAACTCATTATTTTCAAGATTAAATTCACCTGCTATTAATTTCAGTCCTCCCAATGAAGAAAATGGCGGAGCTGATAATTTAATATCTTTTATAACATCAGTGTTACTTACTGCTGTATTTATATCCTTCATGGCTTTATTCAACCAAAAATGACTATCCGCCATAAGCGAAAGAACATACTGTACATCTTGCTCTCTTTCACAGATTATGTTTCTTCCATCAAACTTAACTGTCTCCTGGTTGAAGTATTCTGCCAAAAACTTCAAATGTGCATTGCTTAAAGATAAGTTTCTGTAAGCGTCTTTCATGCCGCCGTTGTACTGAGAGTCAGCCAAATGAAAAGCCTTATAGACTTCCTCATACTTGTTATGCAATCTTTTTTGTGACTTAATGCTCTTAAATAGCATGTAAGATAAGAAAATAATCATAATCATCATGCTGTTGAAAAGAATGTTATGTTCAAACATAGATATGACCTTTTTATATGTAATGTTGAGTAAAATACCTAGCTCAATCTTCATTAAAGCAACCATTAATTCACTTTTATCCCTCACATGTAAAATTCAATAAATATTAGCCTCCTTATATCAATGCCCGATTGCACCGGGGATTACGGAGCTTTAGCTAGATATCCCTGTTTTTGAAGTGCGCACGATAGCTGCACGCTATGATATTCAGCAAAGCAATTCGTATGCTGGGAAATTCTTTTATTATTCTATCTTCATTCAACCACGTACGAGATTCCAGTGCATTCGGGTTATGTCGATGGTCAAAGCGACCCTTTCTGTATATAACTAGCTCAGCCCCCCCCGTTTGCGGGTTAACCAGTATGCTGCTATAATAGCTATCACATGATAAATACCCTTCCGCATGAATAACAATTTTTCCGTTTTCAGCTTTGCACATATACGGCATAAAAATCTCAAGACCTTCACACATTTCTTCATAATTCATTTTACTCACTGGATGGCGAAATCCTATCTTTAATGGTTCACCTGGATTTTCAAGCTTCCCTGGTTCCCCTGGTTTTCCATTTTTAAGATGCAGTGAAAATGCACTGACATACCAGTAAAGTAAATTCTTACAAAACCCAGGGTAAGGTGGATTGATCAGAAGTTTTAGATCCGGACGAAATTTGGCGTTTATCTTATATTTGTATTTTAGTTCCTGCGGACATAAATATCGCTCATGATACCTGATGCTACGGGACAGTTCAGGTTTTTTCTCATACATCTCTCCCATTCTCTCATCAATTTTTATGTCCTTTCGATATGCTACATAAGCAGATAAGGATTTCAGGCTAGGGTGTATAATATCATACGTTACATTTTCGTCGTCTATTACACCGCCCCATTGAGCAATCAGAGCTCTTTCATACTGCTGCCTTAGCTCATACGTTTTCTTTACATTTAGAAATACCGTTTCAAGTATCATGCTTTTTTCGGTAATAATTTTTATAGACTGGGCATTTCGTCGTGCGCATCCTTCATCTACCCTCATCGCTTCACGTTGACAGTAATCTGCGTACATATCTTTTGTTATATTTTCTTTCGTTATGGCATCCTGCAACGTTTTAAAAATGTTTGCCACATCATTATATATGTTTTTTTTCATTTTCCATGCCGTCCTGTAATAAAGTTTTAAAATAAACTACTAAATGCTATAGTTAGTTTTACTATTTGTTCATCCTTATGGGCTGGTGGTACTCATAATGCGCTTATTCTAGGGGCGCGGGGATCACCGGACAATATGAAATGCTGTCTTTTCTGTTAAACCTTCCCGGCAATCCGTTGAAGACAGCCCCTTACCTCTGGCTTGAGTATCTGCGTTTCATAATCGGCGTTTATTTCATCGCGTACAGAATATGAAACGCATGCCTTCATACGATATACTGACGATATTTCATGATGACTGCTGATACTGTTTCGTCAGTCATCCCCTCTCTGTATTTTGTAGACACCAGATTTTCACACCCAGGTGGAAAACGGTGCGACTCATCATCTATAATAATAAAATGACTGATACCCAGATATCGGGCATTTGAAAGGCACTCCCTGTACCGGATATATTCAATATCCGGTACATCCTGAAGTGAAGGCGTAACGCCAATGATTCTGTGCCGGTATGAAACCGGGAAAAGATGCTTTAGCCCCTCTAAAGACATCGTCTCCCTCCAGCTGCTGGAGATCACTATGAGGATTTCAGGGCATTGAATTAAAATTTCTTCCAGCAGGGGCATTTTTTCAAAGGACTCATTCATTCTTCGATGTAGAACACCATCAAAATCAAGATAGAGCAGAACAGTACCTTCTGGATGAGTTCCAGTTGCTGCTTCATGCGAGGCTAAAAATTCATATGATTGAACATTTCGAACACGCCTTTTGTTTAAACTGTCGTATAACATAGCACTAAGAATGAGAATAACCACAGAGGCGGCAAACACCACCCCACTAGCAGAAAGTGAAAACAAAGCCCCTGTCATCTCTCCCCCTTCATCTCTTCATACTTGATTTTAAGAGTAGCAAACCCATCAAACTCTTTATTTTCAAGATGAAATTCATCTGCTATTAATTTCAATCCTCCCAATGAAGAAAATGGCGGAGCTGATAATTTAATATCTTTTATAACATCCGTGTTACTTACTGCTGTATTTATATCCTTCATGGCTTTATTCAACCAAAAATGACTATCCGCCATAAGCGAAAGAACATACTGTACATCTTGTTCTCTTTCACAGATTATGTTTCTTCCATCAAACTTAACTGTCTCCTGGTTGAAGTATTCTGCCAAAAACTTCAAATGTGCATTGCTTAAAGATAAGTTTCTGTAAGCGTCTTTCATGCCGCCGTTGTACTGAGAGTCAGCCAGATGAAAAGCCTTATAGACTTCCTCATACTTTTTATGCAATCTTTTTTTTGACTTAATGCTCTTAAATAGCATGTAAGATAAGATAATAATCATCATGCTGTTGAAAAGAATGTTATGTTCAAACATAGATATGACCTTCTTATAATTAATGTTGAGTAAAATACCTGGCTCAAGCTTCATTAAAGCAACCTAAGGAAGGAATATGTTTAGTTGTCTTTTGCTTTATCAATGGCCTGCTGCAAGCGATAAGAATCAGGCGCACCGGGAATAATGGTGGTAGTTTTGTTTTGCGGGTTCTTAATGTTCATGATGATGAATACCGGAGTACCACTATAATTGAGCTTATCAGCCAGCATCATATTCGCATCAAGCACATTCTGGAGCTGGTCACGTAGTTGTGCAGTCAGAAGGAAGTTACCGTGTTCGTCAAGAATATCTTTATACCCCAGCCCATGAACCAGCGTTGCCAGATTCTGCGGTGAGTAATCCTTTTTGGACTGAAGCGCTATTCCGGTCTCGTTCATTAATTTATTATGAAACTCATAATATTTATCCTGACCGTATGTCCGAAAAATATAAAGACCAATTTTTGCGCCCATACCTGAAATCGGAGTACGGTCTGCGAAAATAGTGAAGTCTTTAAAGAACGTTCGCACATTTTTGTTCGCGCTAATGGCCTTTTCAAGAACCGGGCTGGATTGCTGGCAGAAGTGGCACATGTAATCAAAAAACTCGATCACGGCGACATCCGCATTATCCGGACCGTAGTTTGGAGTGTAGGTTGATTCCAGGAGAACGTCTTTAGTATTCACTACATTAGACATTTTCTCACCATCGCGGTTAGACTCCAGGCGTTTACCCGCTTCCACCAGGTTTTCAGGGTGGTCGATCAAATATTGCGCCGCAGTCTTTCCAATCAGCTCTTTGTCCTGTTCTGTCAGAACTAAACCGGCTGACTGATTCGCCTGAGGCTCTCTGATTAGCCGATTAAACTGCTCGATCATGCGTTCGTTAGCAGGTTCTTTAGCCGATTGATTCGATTTAAACAGGTCACTGGCAGGCCCCCAGACAACTGAGCCAGCTACAAAGCCACAAAGGGCCAGACCAATATTAATCAGCATACGTTGATTAGGATTTTGCTTCTTTTCCATGGTTTTTCCCCGGAAGTCATTTTATGATTTTGTAAATGCAACTGATGTATATGAAAGAACACTTATTGACCGGCCATTCGGCGACTGCTTTCTGACTCGAATGGATCATCATGACTTACCTTCTTTACAGTCATGATTTCAGAAACATTACCCAGCACCCCGTTATTTATCATTAATTTCAACATACCGTAGTTTACTGAACCTAATAAAAAACCTCCCAACACGAGGGCAGAACAAATGATGACACGATGATTTTTTCGTTTATTTATCATGCTAAACCTCCTGTATTCATCTAACGATCAAAAGAAATACATCTGAAGACCTGAAATTCCATCTTACTGACTGTTTTTCCGGCTACTGCTGTCAAGTTCATCCACTGTATCCTGAATAAGCTTCTGGATATCGTTATTACCGGCCATCATGACGACTTCGTTGAATGAACCACGGATATCATGTTGTTCACCCATCATCCCGACTACACCTTCCATTACGCCATGGTTTTTCAATGCGGCAATGGAATCCGCTAACACTGAGGACTTCATAATGTCATTGCTGGTCAGCGATGAAGGCAATTCAACATCCGGAAGTGGAATATTATCTAGACTATCTTTTGTTTGTGAATAGGCAAATATGCCGCCGATGATACCCACATAGACCAACGTTCTGATTAATCCCATGTCGGACTCCGTATTATGCGCTGTAGATTTTAATCGGGCTTAACACCCGGTTCATTTGTACCGGCGACGATTTATCTTTATGCCCGGATACTGAGGATTTCAGCTCGGTCTGAATTGTCTTACCGGTAGTGTTTACATCATCAAACACCCGGCCCATAGCACTCTTCGACGGAGTCTCCGCAGCATCAAGCAGCAGGATCGGTTTTTCGGTACCATCGACATCAACAAAAGTAACTTTGCAGCCACTCTGACCACACAAACTGGACTGGGCTGAAAATGACACAACCACCACCGCTGCAATTGCCATAAATTTCTTCATTGTCTCTCCCGGAGAGCTATTTTTTCTGATTGGCCGTCTTCAGGCTGTTCAGCATCTGGTCAGGGTCACGTAACCCAGCAAATACCATCGGTTCACCTTTCAGGCTTAAACCGCTAGGCGTGCCTGAGAGCTTGAACATGTTCCCTGCATTGAACTGGTTCTGAACGGAGTCCATGCAGGCCTTTGTCGGTTGCTTATCCGGCAAGCCATCACCTTTCATGGCTTTGGTCAACGCAGCGGGTTTGTCGTCTGCACACCAGACCGATGCCATGTTCCGCGCAACCATGGAGTTCATACCGGCGCGAGGATAAGCGATGTATTTTATGGTGATCCCTTTCTCCAGATAGAATTGCAGGTCGTTATGTAATTTCTGGCAAAAGCCGCAGGTGATATCAGTAAAGACACCGATTACATATTTCTCATCCGGCGCTTTGTAGGTGATGGTATCGAGCTTCTCAATATAGGATCGCATCCCTTTGCTGATAAACTCATCTGTGGTGTTTTCCACTTCCGCACCTTTCACCTTGAATAAATTCCCGGTGAAGATGTATTCCCCGTCAGACGTGACGTAACTGGTCCCCTCTTTCGAAAAGACCGAGTAAATCCCTTCTACAGGCGACTTCTCCGCATAAAAGGCATCAATACCAACGGCCTCAATTTTGGCTTTCACATCCGCTGATAAATTAACGTCCGCATACGCCGATACGGATAACAATGTCAGGGCGACTGCAATTGGTTTAATCATGTCCTACCTCCTTAAATACTGTATCAAACCAAAAAAAATAATTTTCCGACCAGGAGGTGTTTTTACCCCCAGCTAGGAAAAAATTTTTTTGATGACGTGTAACCTGACAAAGTAACTTTTGAGGAGCGGGTTTATGACGAAACTAATATCTGGCGCTGTGCTGTTCGCAACGTTAACAGTCAATGCCAATGCAGCATTCAATCCGCCCAGGGATCGCCCTAAACCGCAAAATGTACCCGAGACGGTCAAGAATGAGTGTTTAACTGACGCCGCTCGTTTCTTCGGCATTGACCGTGACCTTGTTTTTACCCTTTTTGATAATGAAGGCGGCAAGATTGGTTCTTTTGTCCTTAATACCAACGGTACATGGGATATTGGGCCAATGCAGATAAATTCATCAAATCTGGCGGAAGTGAAATCTCATTTCCCCGCGATAAGCTGGCGTGAGCTTGCTTACGATGCTTGCGCCTCTTTTTGGGTGGGTACGTGGTGGCTGCATCGTAAAATTATTGATCGTAAGGGGAATGTGTTTGAAGGCATCGCCGACTACAACAGTAAGACCCCTCGCGTCAGAGCCAACTATATATTCAATTTTATGGTTCGATATAACCGGCGATTACAGCGAAACGGGAAAATGCAGCAACTCAATGCCTGGACAGGGATTGATCGCGTAAACCCGAAATTAGCGGAGATACCGGGTAAACTCGCGAACAACCCACCCAGATAAAAGTAACTTTTGAAGTGATGGCATCTGGTCGTCACTTCGACAGGTGACAGGGAGAGCAGAGGATGTGCTGTTTCTCTTACGCCCGCACCATCTAAAATGAAGGTGGTCGTAATCTGTCAACGCGGCCATGTCAGTAAATCCTTCATCCTGCCAGCCCATATGGTGCTACCGTTCCGGTTAACATGCGCCGTACTGTGTATTCTGGTAAAGTCGATACCGTAGTTACCTTTCCGCATTATAGTGATCAAGTTTATGAGCCGGTACGATGGCCCGTTTCAGGTGTTAACAGGCATGGCGCTTATCAGCGCCATTCCGTGGTTAAATACTCTTCCAGATACGACACTGGCGTGTTATTGACGATCACCGGTTCTTTTAGATCGCCCAGCGCCCGCGACAGTGTTGAGAAATAGGGTAGCTTCTCCCATAATCCCCGCTCCCCGATAACGTAAATTCGCTGTTTTGCCCTGCTTACCGCGACGTTCAGAAGATTGGGTGTGCCCGCTGCCCATGATTTAGCGCCGGGATTCTGTATGTTGCCTCCCAGCACGAGGATAACCACCGTAGCTTCTTTTCCCTGTGTTTTGTGTACAGTGCCCGTTTTATCCCTGCTGAACTGCAATTTCTTCGCTATATCGGCAAGTCGTTTTGCACAGTCCCGGAATGGCGAAATCAAAAACACGTTGTCAGCCGTGAGCGAATACTGATGACGCAAATCCAAAAGTAACTTTTCTACTGCCGTCCCTTCCTCTTTTACCCAGTTCCCCTCGCTGGTCCTCCCCTTCACATCCAGCCATCCACTTTCCGGGAGATTCATCTGGGTCGTTTTTTTCCCGTGGACCATCAACCCGTCATAGGCAATATCATTACTGATGCGGAACATTGGTTCATCACAGCGCCGGTGAACCCGTAACGGGCAACCTACCCAAATCTGTTCTGATTCAATGTCGGGCAGATAAGTGCCAACGTCCATTGTCTGGTCTGCCAGAATCTGTACAGAGACCTTGCCAGGCCACCAGCAGGAAGGGACCTTAAAATGTTTTGCCAGCGCCCTCTCTACAGTGGACGGAATACTGGACAGCGGAAACAGCTGTGTATCACACGGTTACACTATGAACTATGCCCTGTAAAGCCCCCTTTTTGAGTTGAGGCTCCATTCGGGTGTGTTGAAAATAGGGGGTTGGAGGTGAGGTTAAATAGTTTATAATCTAATCAATTGTGAATGAATAGAGGGCTACCCAATGATGTACGAACTGTTTGGTTTTGACCTTGCCGACTTCAAAGAGCTCTTCTATGTCTTTTGCCTGGCAGTGCTTGTTTACCGCTACATCACTGTTGGTCGTAAGCATCCGCTCTTTCGGAGTACAGCTAAATCAGAACAGAGTTCTGAAAATTCAGTAATTTCTTCCCAGGCCTCTCTCCCGGACTCGTTTAGAATTCGTCATTGGGATATGTCCGATCCGCGCTCTAATGAATACAATTACAACATGAAAAGGAATGAAGAAATCTTTAGCCCGGATGATAAGTGAATTTATAAGGCCAGCATTTGCTGTAATGCCGATCAGTTAAGGATCGGTTGATCGATCCAGTGGCTGTGTAAAAATCCGGAAATGCTCACCCTTTTCCGGATTTTTTTATGCACATTGGACAGGCTCTTGATCTGGTATCCCGTTACGATTCTCTGCGTAACCCTCTGGCTTCTCTGGGCGATTATCTTGACCCGGAACTGATTTCCCGCTGCCTTGAAGAGTCCGGCACTGTCACGTTACGCAAACGGCGCCTTCCTCTGGAAATGATGGTCTGGTGCATTGTCGGTATGGCACTTGAGCGCAAGGAGCCGCTTCATCAGATCGTTAACCGGCTGGATATCATGTTACCCGGCAATCGTCCGTTCGTTGCACCCAGCGCCGTGATCCAGGCCCGCCAGCGGCTGGGAAGCGAGGCCGTACGCCGCGTGTTCACGCAAACAGCGCAGCTCTGGCATAACGCCACGCCGCATCCGCACTGGTGCGGTCTGACCCTGCTGGCCATTGATGGTGTTTTCTGGCGAACACCGGACACGCCAGAAAATGATAAAGCTTTCCCCCGCCAGACGCATGGCGGAAACCCGGCACTTTATCCTCAGGTAAAAATGGTCTGTCAGATGGAGCTGACCAGCCATCTGCTGACGGCAGCGGCCTTCGGCACGATGAAAAACAGCGAAAATGAGCTCGCGGAGCAACTGATAGAGCAGACCGGCGATAACACCCTGACGTTAATGGATAAAGGTTATTACTCCCTGGGGCTGCTGAATGCATGGAGCCAGGCGGGAGAGCACCGCCACTGGATGATCCCGCTCAGAAAGGGTGCGCAGTACGAAGAGGTCAGAAAGCTGGGTAAGGGCGACCATCTGGTGAAGCTGAAAACCAGTCCACAGGCACGAAAAAAATGGCCGGGTCTGGGAGATGAGATGACAGCCCGGCTGTTGAGCGTGACGCGCAAAGGTAAAGTCTGCCATCTGCTGACGTCAATGACGGATGCCATGCGTTACCCCGGTGGGGAAATGGCAGATCTGTACAGCCATCGCTGGGAAATTGAACTGGGATACCGGGAGATAAAACAGACGATGCAACTGAGCAGGCTGACGCTAAGAAGTAAAAAGCCGGAGCTTGTGGAGCAGGAACTGTGGGGCGTCTTACTGGCTTATAATCTGGTGAGATATCAGATGATTAAAATGGCCGGGCATCTGAAAGGATACTGGCCGAATCAGCTGAGCTTCTCAGAATCATGTGGCATGGTCATGAGAATGTTGATGACTCTTCAGGGCGCTTCACCAGGGCGTCTCCCGGAGCTGATGCGCGATCTTGAAAGCATGGGGCAACTGGTAAAATTACCGACAAGAAGAGAAAGGGCCTTCCCGAGAGTGGTAAAGGAAAGGCCATGGAGATACCCCACGGCCCCGAAAAAGGGCCAGTCAGTTGCTTAACTGACTGGCATTACAGCATTTGCTGGCCTTTTTTATTTAAGATTTTCGATGCTTATCAAGAAACTGTTTTGCCCTATCAGATGACTCCGTTTCGCTCAGATTTCCAGGTAAGCTACCTACAAATTGGGGATACTCTGCGGCTACCTCAGGTCCATATCTAGGGTCATCAGATAAACGGCGTTGTACATTACTCATCATCTGTTGACTCTGATCTGACATCCTGTTGAATTTATCTTCCGTAATACCTGGACTGCTTTGTGCGCTAGCGATTGTCTGTTCCAGTTGAATGTTATTAGCCATATTACCTATGAGTGTTGCCTGAGAAGGCCCACTACCGATTTTCATTGAATCAGCAACATGACGATCCGAACCAGCTCCAGTTAAGAGTCGCTGCGAAACTGGTGAATTATCGACCACCTTCTCAGCCGCCGCTCCAATTTTGTTCATTATCCCTGGCGCATGCCCATTGTTATCACGTATGCCTTCACCCAGATTATAATCAGCTGTACCGGTGGCAGGACGCGCACCTGTCGTTCCCGAACCACTGACAACGGATTTAACGACATCTGATAACCCATTTTCAAATCCATTGTTTTTTCCGTCTGCGCCTAATCGAGCAACACGAGACACATCAGACGTTGTCAGATTTTCACCGGTTAAATTGTTATATGACTCGCGATAGGCTTCACTCTGGGCGAGGCTTTTCTCTCTGGCCTCGCCAGTCTGATGTCGGGCATTTTCGCTATGCAATGCCGCCTGGGTTAATGTAGCTTTAGCATCCTCTGTTTTATCTCCAGAAGGAAGGAATGATTCAGCATTTTTTGGCGGTTCTCTTGATTGCAAATTACTCATTGTTTGTTGTGTTGCTGAGTCGTAATCTACTGACTCTGCATCACCCAGTATTATAGACTGAACGCCACCGGCGATTTTTACCGGCAGGGAGTCTTTATCAGCTGTCTGAAGAGCTTTTTCGAGGGTTCCTTTTTGATTGCTCTCAGGCAATTGCTCCCGGACATTGTCAAGCGATTCTCTCTGACTTGTAGAAAGGATCCTGCCCTCATTCTCACCAGACCGATTAGCGATAAACTGTTTCGCATCATCTTCTTTGAGAGATTGTGCTGACATACCCCCGATAGTTGTACCAGGCTGTGCTTTCGCTGCGTCCTGGCGTGCGCCTAGTCCACCTGTAACCTGACTGCGCTGATTATTGAAGTTGCCTGAAATGTCGCCAGCTCCCGGTACAGCAGAAGTATCAGGGGCTTTCTGCGTTTGCTCCTGGTGGCTGGCATAGTTGCCTCCGCTACCGAGACCAACGAACTGATCCAGTTTTTCAGCTGCTGGAGCAAGAATCCCAGCATTAGCTCCCATCATACTTATCGCATTCTTAAACATTTGCGATGTTTGCTGAATGTCACCAAGATTTTGAGCCACTGTTTCACCGGAGCCCATCTTGGTCAACTCATCTGCTTTGTTAAACATTTGTTTAACAAATGCATCATTACCATTCTTAGTGTCTCCCAGTGTATTGCTACCGTTCAATGTATCCTTCATGGATTTCCATTCTGCAACTGCAGCTTCGCGGTTTCCGCCAAGTGACGCCCAAAAGTCGCCAACAGATTTCTCGGTGGCAGGTTTGCTCATCGTGTCAGACAGCACTCCTCCGTCGATGTTGAGGCTGCTGCTCATTGAAAGCTGAGAAGCCTGACCACCAGTTTTACTGAACGCATTAGTTTCAGAATTACTGATAGACTGAGCATATTGTTGCATCTGTTGCGCAACTTTCTGATAACTATCTGAATCAGTAAATCCGTTCTGAATACTGTTTGCTTCGAATTTAGCGATATCTTTGGCAAACGAACTGCCGTCTTTAAATAAGTTATTCAGACTGTCGGTATAGGCTTTTTTCTGACTATCGGTTAAACCCGAGTCATTCATAATTCGCCCTTGTATAGATGCTTGTAATCCGCCAGCTGCATTAATCATTTTTCCAAGGAGACTGCCACCGGTACCGGTACTTCCACCCTTACCTCCGCCACCTAAGCCAAGAGATATGTCAGCCCCACCTCCAAATACTGCCTGGAATGATTTAGCTTCTTTAGCATCAACGGATAATCCTACATCGCTTCCAACCCCATTGCTTAAAGCTGTACCAATATCCTGAAGCAGTTTCATTCCACCCTGAGTTGTGCTTGATCCGGTCTGTGTCCGGTTTCCCTGTGACGCGTTGGCCCAGGCTTCGTTTAAAGCCTGTGAAGCGGTCCTAGTTGATTGTCTTGTAGTCCCAATTTCATTTTTACCTGATGCAGATACAGTATCCTGAAGGGCTGAACCGAGGCCAAGCGTCGGCATCATCCTGGTCGGAGAATTCAGAAGCCCGCCTGATGACATACCGCCACCGGTTGAAGTGGCTGCGGTGTGTGTCTGGTCACCAAAGGACTGTTTACCCGCATTACCCGCCGACCACACTTCTGGTGTGACATGGCCAGTATTGGCAGGAGCATCCGGCGTGACATTTTTCAACGCTCCCATCATAGGATGAATGCTGGTGGTCAACAGGAACAGCGTCAGCATTGGCACCATGCAATACAGCGCTGAAGCTACAGACAGGTAGCTCCCGTACGTCTCCTGAATACTCCCCATATTTGCCCAGTTCATCGTGGTCTGTACACCCAGCGATGACCATGTGTCAAACTGCTGATTTAATACCATTTTTACGTATGCATTGACCATGACCGCTGTTATCGGCCACATGTTAACGAAGACTATCAGTTGAAGGTATTTTGCAGCTGAAGTTATGCCTTCACCTCCCAGGAAGAGGATCGCAATCAGGGCAAATGGTGCAACCATGTAGCTGAACATTTCTAGGAACGATATTGCAGCGCCTGAGATGTTCAGCCAGAGTTGCCCCTGACTGACCATGGCGTTGGTTCGTTTCATGCTCGCTTCGAAAAGCTGGTAGTCAGCCGCTATACCCAATGACTTGCGATACTGCAGCACACCTTTATCTATTTGGTTGAGTACAAATGCAGCAGTAGTAATATTGTGAGCCTGACCGGCACTTCCAAAAAGCGTGGTGGCTGCACCACCGATAAAATCAGTTTGTTGGCCACTATCCTCTTGCTGCGGTGCGACAAACTGATTCATCTGACCCAGATTACGCATAATAGACGCGCCCTGAGGAGAGTCGAATGCGGCTTTAACCGCCGCCCAGGCATCCGTACAGGACGCATACTGCAAACCTGTAGATGTCACCATTGGGACGCTTGCTGTCTTGAGGCTGTTGGCAGTCATTGAATCCATCACGTTCATTACAGACGCAAGATCAGTGGCATAGATTTCATTTAACGCCACCCCTCTTAGTGGTGTCTGAACCTCTGAGTCTTGGGTCGTTTTAATACAATCGCGTGCAATAGACTGTATGATTCTGCAGACATCAAAAGTGACAGGTTTTTCGCTTCCGCTCATCGTATTCGGGAATGCCTGACAGAACCCGCTCGACTCCCCGCCCCACTCCATATATCTGACCATTTTGGTCATAGGGCCCAGTGTCAGGCTGTCATCCAGCGTGTCACTGACCTGTCCTACCGGGGTAAGCGGGTCAAACGCTGCCCGCCAGTCTGTAATCAGGCCATGTAATAACCCGGTAGTGAGCTCGCCCGAGGCAGCAATAAATAGCGGGACATCATCGATATTTCTGACCTCGCCTGTTTTCACCGATTCCAGCGTGACATCGGCTTTAATGACGGCAATGGAATAGAACAACAGGCCCATTATCCATGAGAATATTGGGACATCCGTTTTATTCGGAGCCAGTACCCACTTCATTGATTTATAGAAGAGTCCAATAGTGGCAGCATAAGCAGCAAATCTGATCCATTCATTGGAACCATGAGAGGAAAAAATCAGTGCGATCCCGTTGAATGCCGTATAGACGAAATCAATCTCACTAATGGTGTATATCGTGAAATTATCCATATCAGCCCCCGTTCCCGCTATCGCCATAGGTGCGTTTTTTAATGAATGCCATATCCCAGTAGGCCAGAACCGTTTTTTCCTCAGTATTCTGGATAGACTGTACTTCTGAAGCGCTGCGGATCTGATTTCTGAAGGTCTGGTTTATTTTGTCTAGTTGGTCCTTAAACGATGTCATCGCCTCTGAAGGCAAAGTCATATTTGTCATTTTATTCTGTACACTACTCAGCAACTCTATCGTGAAATTTTTTGCCGCGATCGTGCTGATATCTTTGATGTATTGAACACCCTCAGCAGCTGACAAGGTCTGAAGCGTAGGAATGATGTTATTAACACCTAACATGCTGATAAGTTTACGTTGGTCCTGCGTCAACTCAGTGTCATTCCTGACAGCCCGCTGAACTTCGAGCAATGTCTCAATAATGGTTTCAGACAGTCCTTTGAATTGAATAGACTCCTGACGCATTTCAAGACACTGTGCTTTCCTGTTACTGCGTAAATCAGGAGTTGGGTTACAAACATTTAACTTAACATTTCCTGTTCCTGTCCCCTTTATGAAATCAGCCGCTTTCATCGTAGGCGGGACGGGTGTTATCGCAGAATTTTCCCCATTACTATCCCAGCTGACGATAAGTGTTCCTGTAAGTGACATTATTTGTTCGGCCAATTTGTAACCTGTTAGTTCAGTCACGCCCCCTACATTTATATTGCCGTTATCAATGCTCATGAATCCCTGGTAAACAATATTACCGGCGTATTTTTCCTTAAATGCATCAGGATCTTTTGCATAGTTCTTTTTGTTTACTTCACTCGCAGGCTGACTCATGGTGCTACCAAAATCCGGGAATATACCTGATACCATGGAGTCAACAGCGCCGCCACCGAGCCCGATTTTCTCAGTAAACTCCTGAGGAGTGCCCAGTCCGTTTTGCAAAAACTCATAGGTCGCGTTACAGCTGTCTTTGGCAAATTTGTTCAGCGCAGCGAGCTTGTCCTGAATGTTCGCGATAATCGCTGCACAGTCGGCGCAGATAGCAGAAACTGCGGTGTTAAAAGCATATACCGCTGAGCCCTGTGCGATACCGCGTCCAATCTGTACAAGCTGATCACCGTTGATCATGCTGAAACTGCCGAGGAAAATATCAATACCGTTACACCCGACGCTGGCTTTCGGGAAACTGACGTTGACGAGGTTGGTATTCACCTGAGGCTGGCGGTATGAGAAGCTGCCGCCCACAGCTCCGACACGTGACGCCGTTCTGACTGAACCGGGATCAGTTGATGCAACCATACCTGTGAATATGCCTTCCATGACGTTGGCAGCATGGACCTGCTGCATTGAGTAAGCCCCAAAAAAAATGGCCGATAAAAGTAACTTTTTCAGGAAAGTTACTTTTGGAAAATTAGTAGCCACTAAAGCCCCCTTCATTTTCTGAGAAACGGGCATCTACCCGATCGGTTGTAGGCATGTCGTACTCACCGAGTTTTTTATCCATTAAGTTCTGAAGCAGATAAGGGTCCTGTTCATAGCTAACTTTGTTCACGGTCAGGACGTCTCTGTCGCCAATCGCATATTGCTTCTTAATGTCGAGCGTATTCTGGAATGTGGCCTCATCGAGGAGGTTCATTCCTCTGGCCGCAAGAATAATCGTATTTTTAAGTTCGTCTGCGGAAACAAGACCGGTACTGACACGTGTCGCCTGAGAGCCATCATTAGACATGAGATAAACAGTAGGAACTTCAGTAATGGCATACCGTTTAATCATATCCATCGTTGCCCTGCCATAGCGGGGAAATAAACCATTATGGAGAGGACGTCCGTCGATACTCACCGGCATAATGTCAACGTGATAATAATTCTGCATGAAATTAAGAATCTGGCTTTGTTCATGACAGTACTGGCAGGTGCTCTGGAAAAAGAAAAACAACCCGCCCTTCTGGAAAATGGAGGTCAGTGCTTTTTGCTGCTTATCTTCAAGACCGGCCCGGTGTGCATTTAAAGCAACTGTTTCAGTCGGCTGGCGTCTCTTTTCTGACATCATCGGATTACTGATGAAATAATCCCGGGTACGGTCAGAGAAACGGGTGGCAATATCAAGCATTAAACGTTGCGCAGTATAATAACGGGACAGGTTTTCGTCTGTCGGGTTATCCATTGCTGCATAACGGAGATTAAGCAGGTTTTCTTTCAGCCACCGGGAATCCAGCTTAAGTTCTTCATTCTTGTCCTGAGACGGCGAACCCGTTAAAGGCTGTTGCGGTTGTTCTTCTTCATCCTCAACCGGCTCTTTATCGTTATACCAGAAGAAACCTTTTTTCAGTGCCTGGCCGGAAACAAAAGGTGTATTCCCGACATACTGTGTTTCAGCCATGCTCATAGTGGAAAGCACCAGCAACGAACTAATGGCTGTTTTAAGGAAGAAAGTTTTTATGATCTGCATATGCTACCCCTCGATGGTTAGCATTATCATCCCATAAAAAAAAATTCGTTTTCTTCAATAAGGAAGGTGTTCTGTGCGAAATCTGAAATTTTTCTCACGGGCTGTTTCAGGCCGAACAATGGCGCAACATATCCGCGTCTGGCGAACCGGAGACAGACGCTGCTGGTAATGTATTAGCCTGACAGGTGAGTATTCCTGCTGACCTTCAAAGGGAAAACCGTATGGTGAATGAAGGAGTGCTTTTTCAAAGCAAAAAAAACAGGCAGGTATACAAAAATCGACCATGAACGCGAAAGCGATGACCTTTTTCTGCCTGAAAGGTCTACCCCAGGATGTGGCCGTTGATGAAATTTAAATGCAGAAAGAATGCGGTTAATCTTTCCTGACTTTGCCCGGGGATTTAAATCTGGACACTGTTTCTTCCGCCTGTATCAACAGCATCAACTGGTGAGATAAATTACAGTTTCTGGATGCAAGGATTTTCTCTATACGGGCCTTACGGTCCGGATTTTTTATCATCCGGAGAAAACGGGAAGGTCCCGAAAGATATTCGGCCAGACGAATGCTGACCGCTTCCGAACTGGCCGAAAACATGGCATCAAGTTCTTTTTCAAACCGGATCTTGCCGGATGGACAGGTGGCCCTTTTTAACGGCGTCAGCTCCTGAACGAGCTGCAAGATGCAATCAGGAAAATGGTTTTTGAGGTCATCTGTTTTTAACTCTGTATGGATGACCGGCAGGAATAAATAAGAAGCACAACGGACATTCAGGTCGGGCGAAATCGTACGCAACCGGTGATGGATCGAGTCTGAAAGATGAAAAAATCCTTGTTCATCTGAAGGCGTCGTTATTCCTGTTGATGCAAACGCGATATGACAGATAGTGCTTGCGGTGTGTAAAAGTTGATTTTCCATGAGTGATGAATGTCTTTTATTCAAAGGGAACAACGGGCTGCGAATAACGCATAATTGCTACTTTGCATTTTTTTGCGCTGCATGTCGGACAGGAGTCATATTTATCCGGCGCATGAATGAAGGGTTTTTTGCAGACCAGACAGTAGTCTTTATAATCCGCCTCACTCATCCCGTTGAGAACCTGAACTATCCTGTTAACCTGGAGCGGGTAGTATTCTGGCGAATATCCTGTCTGTATTAACAAATCAACCAGTGCATTAAAATCCATTTCTTTTGTGGATTCTGTAGGGTTTTGAGGTTCATATCCGAAAATATGTATTGCATTGTTCACAACAACGTTAGAGAGCAGCATCGCAGATTTTTCACCAAGCCACGACCCTACTCCTGATCTGGTATTCACTCCTTTGCGATACTCCAGTCTGTCAGCAACTTTACGGCCATACAAATGCGTTATCGTATATTTGTTAGCATCATATTCCAGTAACCTGATGGCTTTTGCCAGGCTATCCAGCTGGCTTACCTCACTCTTTTTTAAAACCATTATCCGTATTCTCCTTAACGTGACCCGGTACCGGGTCAGACGACCGGCTGAAAAAATGACTGCGTGTGGTTCTGAAAAGTAACTTTTTAACTAAATTCGTTCGGGGTCGTGTATTCGTTATCCTGTATGAACCATAATCACTCTGTCGCAATCCTGACTGACAGTGGTGAGTCAATATAAACCCACTGTGATACTAAAATTTCTTTAACTTCTCATACGACTCTTTCAGAGTGAACTCTACCCGTAAGTTTTCCATATTTTCTCTGGGTATAAATCCCTCAAGCAGATCAGCCAGTATCTCGTACCCCCACGCATAAACTTTGGAACCACGTCGACCGGTATCATAGGTTATAAACCGGGGAAAGAAGATCACATTCGTGACCTCAACGAATGCAGACATTTCTGTTTCAACCAACATCTGAAATGCATCATTTGACAGGGCTAAATAGGACTGGACAAAAGCAGGTTTAAATCTGGCGAGATTCCACAGATTAACGAGGAAGTTCATCTGTATAGAGACAATATTTTTCCGGAATAACTCAAGGTCGACAGGTTTGTAGACATAACTTTTCCCGCTTATTAATTCGCACGGGGCATTGGGTTTCAGCTCTGAACTGTCAAATGGTCGCCCGTATGCATCAAACTTCAGGTAATGCGAGTCATCCAGGATCAATTTGATCAACTCGCTCCATAAAACAGGTTTTCCGTTTACACGCGGAATTAACAGACTCCCGGGCCGTGCCTCTGATTGTGCAATTCGATTAAGACGAGTATCTGTAGATGGATGGAAAAAACGGCCTAGGAGGATATCGGGAATATAGCGATAATCCGACGCGAGTTCACGAGGCAACACGCTGAGCAGCTTTTGCTGACTCCGGATTAACTGTAACTCCGAACGGAGAAACGCTTTAATGACCGAGTCAGTCTGTACGTTTTGTTGTACGTCCATACGTTCTCCAGGACACTTTTGAGTCGATATCTTACTGCGCTACTTCTGCGCGTCAAAGGGGCTTTTATTATATCACAGCAACCCCGGCAGGGTGTAGAAAAAGTTATTCACAAATATTATAAAGCACTATCTGCATTTTAGTACCTCGTGTTAGATCATCGATTTTTTCACGTATATCATTAGACACTTTTATGCCAAAACTGGCGCAAACCATCATCTTTCATTGCTGCTTTTTTTAAAAAAATTCACCAATGGGAAAAAAACGTCATTTGTGAATTTTACCAAAATAGTGACCAATGGGCTGTGATTTTCCAGGTTTCGTCATGTGTGAATTTTCCCAAAATAGTCACTTATGTATAAGGGTAACTATTCCAGATTCGAAAAAAGTTACTTTTCTGGTACCCCCCCCCTCCGGAGTAAGGTTCTCTGTTCACTCAGTGGGCTCACGGTGCCCGGCTTGTAGGCGATATTCGTCTCAACACGTAAAAGTCACTTTTTTAGCCGTGGCAGTGTGCCCGCAGAAAAAAGTTAAAAAAAAATAAAATCACCCTTGTTATTCCTGAAAAATTTTTTTGAACTCCTGTAGCCTGTTTGTCTGGAGGAGTAGATATGAACCCGATAATTACCAATCATCAGGAAACCGTTATCGCGAACTCGGTACGATACATCGAGTTACTGAAGCTGGAAGCTTCAAAGGTTTTGGATGGATATTGGGCCGCCTGGAAGGCGCGAAACCAGTTGATATCACAAAACACGTATGCAAATGGCGGGAGATTTATTCCCGGCAGATACGCGCCAGTGTTACAAAAGGTCGGTTCATCGCAAAAACTGACTATTGTCTGGAAGGATTTTTCGCCCAGGTTCAAAAACAAAGTTGAACATTATGGGGTTGTTGTTAAACCGAAGCTGGGAGGCTACAGCGTTAGTTGTTTTAAAAAAGCGTTAGACTGGGAACTGGAGATGATCCAGGAGACAGAAAACAAAATTAAACCGATCCGTGAACTGCTTACGGAATGTCATCAACGAAAGCTAGCCGACATCAAAAGACTGGAAAAACTGAAGAGGTTATTATAATGGTCGACAACGTATCCCCTAAAAATGAACAGCGTAATCAACGGAACGCCGGTAACAACCGTCCTTTAGGGATGGTCATTTCAAAATTAAAGCCACTTTCCAGTGATTTTTATAATCATTTCCATGAAAAAAACAGAGCCTGCCTGCGTCAGTTCAACGCCATTTCTAATGCTATTTATAATATCTTCCGGCTGGTCGAAGGTGATCAGGCAACCAGCACCAAAGTTCAGAAATGGCTTTCCGGGGTTTATGACGAACTTTCTGGTAATGTCAATACGTACAAAGATCAGATTGACAAAAATGTCTCCAAACTCCCCATCGAAGATTCATCATTCGATGGATTTGACTATGAAGAATTTGAGATTCGCTGGAATCACCCATTAACCTATAAATTGCTGAACATTATCCAGACCATCAACGTACTGACTCGCCAGGCGCACCAGCTGTGGTTATATGGTCAGATATCTCAACAGATCCACGACCGTATTATCCTGCAACTCCTGAGCTCCCTTCGTGTCGCCATGGATAGCATCAGTAAAATACTGAACGCAGAAAATCGCGTGAATGGTAAATATGATGCATTGCCATTCATTCAAAGCATTAAGCGGTTTAAATCCGTCGAACTGTATATTGCGAGCCTCGAACCAAAACCCGATGCTGAGACGGAGCAGGCGTTAAAAAAAGAAGAAACGGTAGTCCAGAGTAAGACAGCTGATAAGGCCGAGAATACTGTCACTCCCGTTCCGGTAGTCCAGAGTAAGACAGCTGATAAAGCCGAGACTTCTGTCACTCCCGTTCAGGTTCAATAAACTCACAGGTTGATATGAGTATTATATCCAGGCTTTTTTATAAAATCAGGGTCGCCCTCTCAGGAGGGCATGACTACGACAGTATCTATGATACTGATGATGAGTATGATATCCCACACACGCCTAACAAGGACGTGCAAAGCTATCTTGACTATCCCAGCAAGCCTACGGGTATAACACTCTTTTCAGAGCGTGAAATCTTATCCGTCCATGCAAACCGGTTACAGGAAATCAATATGTATATCGGTTTGCCTAATTCAGACCTGAGTGAGGATGCCTATACTTTAACGAATCTGGTTATTAAGCCATTGATGGAATTTACGCGCTGGATTCACCTTTTACCTGCGTCTGAAAATCATCACCATGCTGGCACCGGTGGCCTGTTAACGCATAGTTTAGAAACTGCTTTTCTGGCTTTAAAATTTGCCTACAGTACTGAATTACGCCCCATTGGTTTACAGGATGAAGAGCAGATACGAAAACGTCGTTACCTTTATGCGGCCTTTATTTGCGGCCTGTTTCATGATGCAGGTAAGATATTTGATGTGGACGTTATTTCATCCACCCCGGGGGTTAACAGTACGTGGCGCCCTCTGTCGTCCAGTTTAATGGATTGGGCCAATGCAAACCGTATTCTGTCCTATGAGGTTATCTGGCGTAAAAGGCTGGCTAACGAGCATTCTGTACGGGCACCTGTATTCCTAGAACGCTGTTTAAACGATACGTGTCTTAATTATTTAAGTGACGTTGTCAAAGAGCGTTTGTACGATAAAATGCTGGCGGCATTAGGTAATTATACAACCAGTGATGATTTTATTTCGCGCTGTATGAGAACGGCTGACTGGCATTCTACCGGCACCGATACCAGCTATCGGTATGATAAACAATCCGGTATCCGGGCATCCGATACAGCTGCCCGAGCCGTCGCGATTCTGAAAGACAATATTAGTATTCTTAATATCAATGGATTTGATTCATCGTCTGAACGCTTTGATAAAAACTCGCCGCCTCCGGTCCATATTATGATTATTGGGGGCTCTGTTTACATCAACGAACATGCGGCCCTTGATTTCATTCTGGGTCAGTTTAAACACCTCAGAATTAACTTCCCGGATGGTGAAATTGGTCGCAAAGCCTTAACCGACCTTCTGTTAACCGGCGGCTATATAGAGCCTTACGGCGAACAACGGATAGCACACTTTTTCCATCGCGGTGATTTTTCAGAAACGGACATTCAAAGAATGTTTGATGAGGGAATCAAAGGCCTCAGCTGGTTCTCTCTTTTAAAAATTAAATGGGTAGGCTTCCTGTTTAAATACGATATCCTGCCAGAAAGTACGCCAGGCATTTTCAGCATTAACGACACGAACGACTATGTTTTTGTTGACCGCAAAGGGCATGACACGCTCTATGCACGCCCTCTTTCACATGGATCAAAATCAATTCGCCTTGGCGTAAATCAGTCATCTGATAATGCTCCAGTTTTAAACGCTGATAAACATCCTGTAGAGGATAGTAACAGTGCTGTTTTAGATTCTGATAACACTGCTGATGTTGAAGAAACCGAGGCGACAGCTGATGAGAATCAACCGAAACAGGAACCGGAAAGTACTCAAGAAACGGCACTGAACTCAGATGAACCAGAATGTAAAACAAATGAATCCGATACCAGGAAAACCGCTAAAAAACGCCGTAAAAAAGAAGAAATAAGTCCTGGCGAGTACATATCCAGACTCCAGCACCAGTTCAACAATAATGCAATTAATGCAAATGATCTGGTTTTAATCGATGGGGTCTTGTATGTGTCAGAGCACCATATTCGCTCTATTGCACCGCTTGATGAACCACGCTTAATGGGGTCCGGTCTCTTTGTACTTTCATTACGTTCAGGAAGTCTCGATGAAGAATTTAGCATCCCGTGCAACGACGGAAAACGATATGTCCAGTTAATTGACGAAGTATCGCTTGTTCAGTTACGCCATCAACCTGATATTAAAGAGGTTGAGATGCTGCCATTGCTTTCTGCTGATTTATTTGGTGGTGTGAAGTCCGAAAATGAAATGTTGTCTTTCTCTTTCCCGCCGCCACTGGTTATGGTGAATCCTGAGCCGCTCCCTCCTGAACGTTACGAAGAGGAAGCACCTGAACTGGACCACGCTGAACACGAACCGAATGGCATACCTCCAACCGAATATCCCGATGTTCAGGAAGAGGATGTTGAACAGTATTGGGATGATTACTCATCGTATTCTCATGGTGATAATTTTGGTTATAGTGAATCTGGTGCGATAAACCAAACCCGTGACAACATTGATGTTGATGTTGATGTTGATGTTGATGTAACGCAGGACAAAAAGTTACTTTCTGAGAGTACGCCTGATAATTTTGCCTCGGATACCGAACAATCTCCGGAGGATGTGGAGGCAGATTCAGATGAAGGTATCAGGGACATTAACAGCGATTTTGAAGCGTTATTTGCCCGTCAGAGTCAAATCGTCACTGATCCGGCTGTCGTCATTGCACACGACCTTGAGCAGTCAAAATCTCTTACGCCATCAGTTCCGGAGCAGGCTGACATCAGTAACAGCGAAACACTTCTCTCCGATATCGATACGATTATAAATCTCCTGAATCGAGTGAAGAACAACAATAATTCAGCGCATATAAGAGCATTGCAACGGGTCGTATTGGTCACTGATATCAATTTTTGTCTCCGTTTTAGAATTTTAGATGATGCAGTATCCTGGGGGCTCAGTCAGGATGAAATTCGTCAGTTAAATCTAGCGTTGGCTAATTTCCCGGTTGCCGCGTTAAAGATAACGATAGGACAAGCAATACGGCACTACATGATCCGCCTTGATGATCTTCAACAAGGCGCTTTGCGCAATAACATTTTTTACGAAGAATTTATTTCGTTTTTTAACCATCAGGACATAAGCAATGAAACGTAGAAGCCGAAACAATCTGCATACTCAGGAAATGCTTTACCGCCCTGCCCTTGAATTTCGTTCAGCGGTACTCCTGATACTATTTTCTATCTATGTCCTTATCGACTCCTGGACCAGCAAGAACGGAATCAGTGAAATCCCCTTCTATTGCTCTCTTGGTTTAATCGCTATGGCTTGCTGGAGGTTATGGAATGGTGTGCCTATCTTTAGAGCGCACTGGCGTTTATTTCATCGCACGATAGATTTTTTGTCGCTGGAAGACTTCCGGATGATTAATAACGCTCAATTTTTTGCAGATGACCGAAAGTACCAGAAACTGGTCGGTTTTCAGGCGTCTGGAGGAGCCCCCTCTAAAAAACTGGTTAACAAGCTCTTCCGTAAAAAAGAAAAAGTCGAGATCCCCCAGCGTACTACTTTTTTGTGTAATGGCTTCAAATGGGGACCTGAACACTCTGAACGTACCTATCAGGTACACAACCTTTCCAGTGATATGCATGAGGTTCAGTTACCTTTTATTCTGAATCCTGTTACTCGCCACTATCGAAAACTTGCGACTGAACTTGGTGGGAATTATTCAATTTTTGGTGTTGATAAGAAGGTGCCGATTTTCGTCAATGAAGAAAATTTCTTTGGTCATACCCTTATCACAGGAAACGTAGGGACAGGGAAAACGGTTCTCCAGCGTCTTCTTTCCAGTTCTATGCTTCATCTTGGGCACATCGTCCTCGTAGTGGACCCTAAAAACGATTACCAGTGGCAGGACGGGTTACAGGAAGAATGTGAAAGCCTTTGTAAGCCTTTCCTACATTTCCACGCAGGTAGTCCGTCCAGGTCTATTTCTTACGATGTCAGCGCTAACTATGTTAAGGATACAGACCTCTCGGCCCGTATTATGAGCATCATTGCTGGTACCGAAGGTGGTGAAGACCCGTTCTTACGTATCGCAGAGGGGCTTGTTACAACAGCTATTGGTGCGTTGAAGCTGGCTGGTACAAAACCAACTATCCAGAATATTTACTATGCAATCCGCTCAAAACAGGACCTGGTCGTTACCACCCGAAATGCGCTACGGGGTTTTTATATTTACCATCTCGGGCCGGAATGGCATTTAACGGTTCAGGTTTCCCCCAATCTTCCTCTTGCGGACGAAATTGAACTGCTGAAGAACTATTTCTTCAGCAACTACTTTGAAGATAACACCCCCAAAGTTATGCATGGTATGGATACGGTTCTGGAATGTTTCAAATACGTAACCGGTGATGAATCTCACTATTACAAAATTACAGCCAGCCTTATGCCAATGCTTAAGCGATTATCCCAGACTCCTATGGATATATTGCTTTCGGCGAACGATGTCGAGAACCCTAATCGAAACATCGTTAACAGCCATGGCCTTTTTAACAGTGGTGGTGTGCTCTATATTTCACTGGATGGCCTGTCTGACCCGGCAACTGCGCGGGACCTTTCCCAGCTAATTACTTCGGATATCGCCGCTGAGGCAGGTAGCCGCTATAACACGGCGACTGATTTGTCCGCAGCGCCAAGGGTTTCCATCTTTATCGATGAGGCCCATCAGGCCATTAATATGCAAATGATTAACCTGCTTGCCCAGGGGCGTGCGGCTAAGATCGCATTGTTCATCTCTACGCAGACGATTTCAGACTTTGTCTCGGCCACCAGCGCTGATACCGCTGACCGGTTGACGGGGCTTTGCAACAACTATATTTCCACACGAGTTACTGACGCGAAGACCCAGGAACTTGTCCTGACTAAAGTCGGCCAGGCTAATGTTTCGATGAACCAGGTGACTTACACCACCAGCACGGGCACTAAACAGTCCCATACAGATTTCAATGGCTCGATTTCCGAACGTAAGTCCACAACAATGGTGAGTGCAATTCCGCAGGAATTACTGTCAATGATACCGACCCTGCATTTCATCGCCTGCTTACAGGACGGGCGAAAAATCGTAGGCCAGATGCCTATTACGGTGCCGGGAAAATCAATGCGTAGAACCACAACTGTCATTGATATGATCACAACATCGCCCTTCAAACTTAAATTGAGACGTAATCTCGACGTTGAAGAAATACTAAGCAAATCCCAGAAGGTGGCCTGACTATGGAATGTAAACGAGTATCAAGAGCATCTTTGCTCGGTATGAACTCTTCGCAACCCAAATATATTTCACGTGCAAATAAGACACTGAAACAGTATGGCATTAATGTTGACGATGAGTGTCTCCCGGAAATATTGTCACGCTACGCCAGGAAGCTCACTGGTGACATTAGCAAGGTATACGCACAATACACAGTTGATAGTCTGGACGTAGTGGCCCGCACTCTGTCTGAGTTTTTTATTATCCGTCATAAGGTGACTATCGTTACGCACGATGAGCAAGAGATCGTCAGTAACTGGTCTGTATCTCAGGGACCATTCACCGCGTGGCTCAAAGAACTGTTGAATACCTGCATGGCAAAGAGCCATACAGTTGAGGTACAGATTGATGATAATCAGGAACGCATGGAATTTATCCAGCTTAATGCGGAGCGTCTTGGTTGGTACCTGTTGCCTGAGTTTATTGATATTGCAGGCTTCCTGCCCGTTTTCCTTGATATACCTGAACAGGTTGAATACCAGGTAATGCGGCGCAAGCGGCACGGTAAGGTGCCTGACATCCACCAGCACGATTTGGGTATTTTCGAAGAGGATGCGCTGATATCCGGTTTGAAAGAAAAGCTACTTTTCTGGAGTGACAACCTGAGCGACCCACACGATGAATACACGTCTCTTTTTAACCGTGTTATCGACCTTTCCATCCTGGGCAACCGCCACCAGCCAGCAATGTACCGCAAGAGCTGTATTATTCAGTCGTTCCTTGATGAGTTTTCCGCCTCGGTGCTGACTCTTCCCGTCCGCTTTAATGACGGTACTCTTCACGCACTCTGGACGCCATGGGCGGAGCCCTTTAGTCAGTTCTCGCGCTTGCGGCCGGTTGAAGAAGATACCGTATACATGCCAACCCCGGGACAGGTCCGCTGGATAAATGAAGATGTCCGCAGGAAAGTGACTTTTTCACTTATATCCCGGTTAATCGCATCGGATGACCTGGCGTGTTCGGGCATTCTTCATGGCTGGAAGAATCACTACCTCAACAGAGAAAGCAATATTCGCCTGGCAGCCCTTTGGGCAGAGCTGTTCACAAATAAAACTGACTGACAGAGGTGTAAAATGGCTGGAAAGGATATGTCGGCGCAGAGAATGACGATGATCCGGTTCGGTTTAGGGCTGGGTCTGTTGATTTATTTTCTGTTTAACGTTTACCTGGAAGACACCAATAAGCTTTATAAAGATATCAGCGCAGAGGTGAAATCCAGCAAGTTGCTTATGGATGTGGAGAGATGGCAGGATGTCACGCGAAGAACGGAAAAGACGTTTAATTACTTTTTCGTCGAATTAAATTTTACAGGGTACCTGAATAAGTGGCTATTACCCGAGGACGATAAAACCAAACCGGCGCGGGGGATGAACCTTGCGGCAAACAAATTCATGAGCCCGAACTACAACGCCGCCCGAAACGTCCCGTTAATGGCGTATCAGGCAATTTACCGTTGGTATTTGCTGGTTGGCTGGTTTTTCACGTTCCTGCCGTTGATGATTGCTTTGGCACTGGATGGTTATTACCAGTGGAAAATGAAGAGATTTGTTTTCGGCGATGTTACAATTCAGCTTTATCGCCTCTGGTTCCGTTCTCTGTCGATAATCAGTGTATTGATAGTTGCATATCTTGTTATCCCTAATTTGAATTTATTTAACGGGCTGACACAGTATTTTCCGCCGCTTGCACTGGCGTTGCTTGCTATTGCCATTAACCGGCTTCTTGCGCATTACCAAAAACTCATGTGAGGAAATACATGTTCAAAAAAAAACCACCTCAACCTGAAACAGGCTCTGTTCAGGATGTGGTATCGCGTGAAAGTAAGAAGTTTTACCGACTGTATAAATCGCACGTATTATCAAAAATGGCCCTGACGATTATTGGTATTGGGTTTGCTGGTTACAGTGGTTTCACCATGTATCAGGATAAACAGAAAAACGGTAAGGGAGCCGACCATATCGCAGTTATCCGTATCCATGGAGAAATGGGCACGGGTTCGCCAACGGGCGACGGCGTTATCATTGCCCGCGCTTTACGTGAAGCGTGGGATAACCCGCATGCTAAAGCGATCCTGATTGAGGCTGAATCGGGCGGTGGCGGCCCGTCTGACGCCATTAATATTTACCGTGAGATAAACGAGCTTCGCAATTCCCTCCATGGAGCGCCGGGGCTGACGATTGAGGATTCTGACCCTACAGCGTCATCAAATAAAAAGGAAGTTCCACCAGCGGCTAATGACGCTGTTAAACAGGCATTATTGAAAGCTGTTGGTACCGGTAAAGGGAAGCTGCCAGCTGCTGCCCGTGACGTCCGTCCGATAATTGTCAGCATTAAGAATATGTGTGCCTCGGCCTGCTATTACGCGGCTTCTCCGGCTGATGCGGTTTATGCGGACCCAAACGCCATTATCGGTAGTATCGGCGTGCGCATGGACCACTGGGATGTGTCAAAGATTATGGACCGTCTTGGAGTGGCTAACGAGCCGTTAACGGCCGGTGCCTGGAAGGCTTCGCTTGACCCATGGCGTCCGATTGACGACGAAACCAAAGCGTTTCTGCATAGTGAGCTACTCGACAAAATGCATGAGCAGTTTATCAGTGATGTCGAAGCTGGTCGGGCAGGAAAGTTACTTTCTCGTGAGCAGGCTGATAAAGAACAACTGTACACGGGGAGATTCTGGTTGGGCGACCGTGCTAAAGCGTTTGGTCTTATCGATGACACAGCCACCAGCACAGAAGTGCGTGAACGACTGAGTATTGTTTACGGAACCACGCGGTTCCGCGACTACAACGCGCCTAAAGCATCGTTAAGCAGCATGTTAGGATTGTCACTGGACGTAAACCTGAAAGAGGCTTTATCCGGTGCGCTTAACGCCACCAGCACGGTGAGGTAGCGAACAATGGATTTAACAACGTTAACGACTATCTTTCTGGTGTTCGTCATGTTGGTCCTGTCGTGCATCATCCTGTGTGTCTGGCCGCTTGTCAGTAATATGTTTAGCGAGCAGCGTACACGAAATGCATTAAAGGGTGTTTTGGCTGACCTTGATGGGACGCTTCTGTCAGACGTTACCCTACCGCTCAACGCATCCCAGACCACACAGATAGACCATATCTTTATCAGCACGAAAGGGATCTTCATTATCGAAGAGAAACACTACTCCGGAGACATTTATGGTTCTCTCGATGATAGAGTGTGGACAGTCGTGTACCGTTACGGTGAACAAAAACACAAGATGCAGAATCCGTTCCTTCAGAATAAAACCCATATATCTGGAGTGTGTCGGGCTCTGAAGCGTGACGAAAAGAATATTTTCAATGTCGTGTTACTGACGGGCAGCAGTAAGTTCATGGTGAGTCCTGTGCCGGAATGGTTGTGCCGTAACTGTACTGAACTTGGTAACAAGTTCATCGCGTACGATACAGAGCCTGTTTTAAGTGTTGAAGAAATTGGCTGGATAGAAAGTGACTTGCGTAAGGCGATGTTGCCCCAGACGCTGTTAACTGACCTGGGCCATGTTTATTCTTTGAAATTAAAGCACCGGCAAAAGATATCAGTACCGCACAGAGTGACCTATTTTACGTTGCTGACAACCACCCTGTTCTTCCGTGCGCTGAAAAAGTTATTTTCACGTAAGCGGTCTGAAGTCATCCATAAAGAGTACCGCGAATAGCGCGTTTCCCGTTCGTCATCAGGTATAAACAGGGCCACCAGCGGGCCCTGTTTAATTAAAGTAGTCAGATGCAGGAGGATTCAGGTACGGCACGGACTGCCACGCGCGGATCATGTTGACCATTTGCTCGGCGATCCCCATTGACTGGTTTAGCCGGTATGCCGTTCGGGCCACCATCCTTTGCTGATGTTCATCAGATTTCACATCCACCAGCCTGAAGCGCCACCACTCTCTACCACAGTGAATGACACAGATATCGAACTCGGCCTTGACCACCGGCAGGTAGTGACGGAGATTCAACTCCTGCAGAAGTGAATACGCCTGAGGCATATAGCGTCCATCGAATGAGCCCGCCCAACGATACGTTGCGATGAATGGCGGTGAGTCCAGAGATTTAAGAAATGTCATGTCAGGTCCACCAGCAGCTTTACCAGCCTCTTATTATAAAGATTCAAACGCCTCCTCAAAGCCCCTATTTTCATCCACGCTATTAAAAACGGATGCAATAACAGTTGCGGGAATGCGTCTGATAAACAGTGAGAAATAATGGAGTCGATATTCAACCGGTGTTTTTGAATAAGATGATCAGGTAATCATAAACAACCAGAAATTATGAGGCGCTGTGATGTGATGACCCCGGTGAATCCCGGTGGTTAAAAGTGACTTTTGTGCTGAATAACACCCGGGAGGAATGGTGGGTTAATCGATTTCTGCCACGTCCTGTTTGAATGGCGACTTAATGTCAGTTCGTATCAGATGGCTTACGGTTGAGCCCGCAACTGCGAGTCATCGCCCTATGGGAGCCTGCACTACGGCATCATTCCGGCGAGAATGTGCTATGGCAGTGCACGGTAGCCCGACTGTACAGACAGATGCCAGTAACGCCGCAGAGAGCTTGTGCGTGCCTCCCAGAGGCGGTGTACACGAGTCGCACTGTGAGAATTATTGTTACTTCTGATTGCCATTTGCTTTTTTTGGGCCTGTCTAATGCACCAGCCCACAATTTACCTTTTGGCTTTAGAAAGAGCGAACAGCCTATCTGATAAAATCAACCAGCACCCTACGTGCAATACTTTGTTCTGGCAAATCACTGTATATCCGCCGCATCGCCGCTTTGTGGAATGGGGTACGATTAACCACGTCCACCAACGTTAGCCCGCTTTTATCGAATGATGCCCTGACTTCCCTGTAACGCTGGTAATGAAACAGCCTGTGGAACAGGTTCATGGACAACGCCTGATCGCCTGTGACTTTGAATCGTATTACTGCATCCCTTACCTCAATCTCTTCTGCAGGGATTTCGCCATCAGCGTAGGAACCCACAATAGCTGGCGACAGTAAGTATTGCTCGTCAAGAGGATCGTTCATGAAACGGCTATACATTAGCAGCTCCTGTTTCTGGTAAAAATCTCACCCGGGGCAATCAAAAAAGTTACTTTTCCGGCGAATATCGTCGTAGGTCGCAAAGAACATAAAGTGGGAACAACAGGCGCAACATCAGGAGTTTCGCACGAACCTGCTTCATGACACTGTGGGAAGCCTGCTCACCACGGTGAGTCCTTCACAAACCGGCTGACTGATATCATCGCGTCATTCTCTACATACCAGTCCACCAGCAGTTTGTCGTTCATCCCCTCTGGGGTTTGGATAACAGCATTGGCCGGGCCTGAATGAACTTCTGCTACCAGTATCAAGCCTATCGTACCTGCAATGCCCCTGAGTTCGGTGAAGCGGTGTGTCAGCTCCACATCAAGCTCAGCGAAGCGTACGCCATTCAGAGAGAAGATAAACGGTAAGAATGACAGATTGCTTTTCCGTCCCGCGCGAGACACTGGGGCATCTGGTAATGCAGCTATCTGTTCGACTGATAGTGTGCTCAGGTACCGATTGCTGTGGCTTAAGGGCAAAACCAAACATCCAATATTTTCTGATTGATGTTCATTTGTCATGTTGCCTGCCTTTGGTATTGGCTTAAGATGTTGTCAGAATGGTAACGCTAAGCACTTCCTGAACTACCATACGGATAATAATGCGTTATTCCCGGTGTACCAGTCCACCAGCTGTAAGACGAAAGTAACTTTTGCCTTATTAGTCCGGTGCCCTGCTTCTTATGCCACTAGAAAAATTCGTCTGAATTCCTCGTCACCTTAATACCAAGCCAGAGCACGTTAGCCTGTAATGCATAGGCGGATAGTTTAATGAGCATCCCCTCCTGCATAAGCCCTTTCAACGGTATATTGTTCATATCACAAAACAAAGTGACCACCAGCAATACATAGAAGAATGCTAAAGGAAACGTTCTGAAAAAATATACTGTCATTGCCGCAAGCCCACGAATTACGTAGAGCGTACTCATGACAAAGGTTTGAGTACGAGAAGGTGGTTCCTGAATTTTGATATTCATGTGAATGTCTTTTTGTTGGAGGATGGATTTATTATGCTCAGGTGAAAAGGTTAACCAGCATACCCAGCTCAATTAACCCACTCCACACTTCAGATAGTCGGGCTGACTTCTTTGTACCAGAGTCGGATTGCCTCGAACCTGCTGGAAGTGCTCGCCATGGATCCTGAGACTTCAAAAATAGTTTCAACTGATATAACGTCTATGTTTTTATCTTCCAGCCATTTATTCATGTCGATGGTGGCCTGCCACTCCCCCCTGTCAAAGGTTTGTCTGTCATCTCTGAAATCATGAAATTTAATGCCCATATTTGACTCCTGAAAAAATAAGTAATCATTAAAAACGCGAATGACTGTCTTTCAGCATTATACATAATCATATTGTCTGTCGTAGCCACTGGTTAGAGCATTCAGCTCATTTCAGGTTTTTTTATATCATCGCCCATTCATAATCACCCTGGCATTTCAGGGTTAGTATCCGGCGGTAGATAAAAGTTACTTTTCTCTGAATGCCTGCCCCTGGTGACTGCCAACATCCACCAGCAAAACCAACATCATCGATGTGATGATATCCCCCCCTTCGGGCCCAGCACAATGGCATTCTATGGGCGCGCATGAGCCGCTACTGTCAGCATTAACTAACTATTCGAAAAGTTTCTGAGTTACTGAAGAACATTACTGAAGCCGATTATTACGTTTTGCGATTAACTACATTTATCGCCACCAGAAAAGCATTTCAGATTTACTCCATCCGAATATCATGACCTGTTGTGATAATATCATCGCATATTCACCCATCATTAATAGCGAGCCTACATGGAACACAAAAGCGATCGGAAAGAATCATGCCTCATCCCTACTACTTCAGATGATAAGTTTGTATTTATTCTTACACTCACATTGACACTCATCTGTTTCGCCATAATATCTGCCTTGACCTTTCTGGTCTCAGATGAAGAAATTAAATCCCTGAGGGTCTGGTTTTACATCCCTTTTGTATTTTTCTCTTTTGTATCCTACCTCTCATATTGTGCCTGGCGTGGTTCAAGGCCGAAGAAGCCATGAACAAATTAATACTGTCCCTTCTTCTTTGCGTCCCACTTGCGTCAGGCATTTCTGCAGAAAGTGACCCTGATGTCAGACCGCCAGAGAAAAAATAAATAATCGCATTATATGAACTGTCTCCGGTAATCGGATTGATTATTTCTGATATTGCCAGTGTGCGTAGACATAATTGCAATGACACAATGACCATAAAACGTATGCAGGACACACTGGCTAATGATGTGTTTGTGTCCGACACACTGAGACGGAACGCGGCAGATCGTTCATATATGGACTCAGAGTCATACCGGGCCGAACTGAACCGGAACTACAGGCAATGCCACTAAAGAGCGCCAGCTGTCGTGCTGTGCGCATCCTGAAGGCTTTTTACAGCTGATACCAAAGACTGGCCCTCTGGCGTAGAGATAGCGTACCCCGACGTTATGACGTCATTGAGTCCTGGTCGTCTTGTTGCCTGTTTTCCGTCCACCGTCGACAAAAGTTACTTTCTTCGCCTGAAGATTCATTATTGCTGTGTACCCGATAACCCGTAATTTACCAGGCATTATGAGCTTGCAATCACTTAAGGCGGATGTCCCTTACCTCACTCGTATTTATCCAGGCATTATGCAAACTCATACCGGCCCAATGATGCCGATCATAAATAGCTTTTCCTCTGATTGTGTTTTGTTTACCCCAGTCATCCTTTCCGTCCACTGACATTATAAGGGATGGCTGGCATTATGTTTCTGTGTCATATTTCAGCCCGGTGTTAAATTATCGGTAAGTGGTACTGCCCATGATGAAGTTTTTAAAAGTAGCAGGGATATCTGTTTTAGCGCTGGCCGTGTTTATAGCAGCGCTTATTGCGTGGTACTGGCTGGACGCCCGTGCGTCTCTCCAGGCGGATATACGCGCCTGCCCTTCAGTGACGACAGAGCAGGCCACAGCCGCCGTTTTGAAGAATGTCCTGTTAAATGGCGAACGGCTGTTTTCGAAGCCCCATTTAACTCAAAAGGATGTGATCATTGAGGAACGAGGGGTGCAGGTAGGACAGACCGGCACGCTGGTACCGTTCAGGATTGACGGCGTAACTGACCGGCGTTACTTCGGTATGACAGGTTGCGCATCGCTGGATGCGGTTGAATACGCCACGGAATATTATACAGAGCCCTGACAGCGGTATAGCGTTTCACGCCCGCTCTGCACGTCATCACTGCGTCAGCTCCTTCAGGTAATGTGCGGGGTGACTGCCAGTGTGAGCGAAAGTAACTTTTCCTCTGATTGCCTTCATCACTTCTTTCAGAAAACAGTACATGACGTGAGCAACCTGCATCAGTACAAGGGAAAGGATCGGATATGTGCGGTCAGCCACTCCCCCTTAACCCCCTCTGTCCCTGCGAACACTTTTGGTCGTTTGGAAAAATCGCAATCAGAAGAAAGGTTCCGGGTTTCTTGGGTGGTCGGCGTGCGCTAGTTGGCCCGCCAGGTGCTTTAGCTGGTTTGGATTGTACATGCTTGCCCCACCAGCTGACCGTCATTCTATCCCCATGTCCTCGTCAGCGTTAAAGGCGATCGCCTCTTCATCCATGAACGCCGGATAATTAAACTCCTCCACTGCTTTAATAACGTCCGGGTGGTTGCGCCAGTATTCATCCACAATACCGACGGATAACTGTTCTGCTTCCTGTCGCAACTGACGAGCGGTCTCATAGTTGTCCCAGCCGCTTTCGTAGCTGGCTTTCTCGTAGAGTGCCTTCTGTTGCTCTTCAATTCGGCGGATTTCCTCCAGACTAGCAACGTGCCCGTACCATTCCAGGTTGCAGGCATTACCGGCAACCACTAGCCGTTCATTTTCATCCCGGATTTCGATCGTTCTTTCATAAAAGCTGACCGGTCCGCAGTCTCTGCACATCCACGGATCATAACTATCCTCTTCCTCCCCACGTTCGTTCCATTCACCCCGCATAGCGGCTTCCTTTGCCCGTTCCAGCGCATCTGCCACGGTCTGGGCTTTACCCAGCAGGAATGTCCCGTCAGTGATGTAGGTGCCTTGCATCGGGTCATCTTCAGGGTATTCCACACGCCCTGTTACATAGACACTGAACCGATACTGTTTCTCTTTCTGATTGACCAGATAGCTTTCGCGTTTTGCTGTCGCCTCGTCCTGATAAAATGCCAGGGATTTTAACGGAAATGGCATATCCCTTAGCCATTCATCGCGGGCAAGCCGTAGAGCCAGACGCTCGACGTTCGACGCAAGGTCGTACACTGCTTTACTTGTGATAGCCCCGCAGCGCCTGAGTAAGCGGACACATTGTGCAGCGGATTGCCTGTGGCCCCCAATCATGCTGTAAAATTTATCTTCGTCGATATCGATTTCCGCCCGACAGATGGCGTCATGCAACATGAAATCGCCCTCGTGTTTTGCCAACTCCACCAGCGTGGTCATAATATTGGCAAACACATCTTCATTCTCTGCAGCAGTGATTAATTGTGTTGTAGTCATTTTATTGTCCCTGTCTTTAACGTTGCGGCGCTCCCTTAAGAACACTCCGCTGGCTGATAACCAGGATAGCAATTAAAATCAACGCATCAAGACCCAAAATAATTAACGAATCATACCGTTCAAGGGGTACGATGAAGGGTTTAATATTGAGGAACTATGTCTGTGTGATGACCTCAGCCTAAAAAGTTACCTTCCTGTTTATCTCAGGCCATAATTTTGCACTGTTTATGGACTGTGTTATTTTATCGAACAGTTATCTATACTAATAAACTGTCAGTGTCTATATGCCCAGCAATTACCCCCCCCCGGATAATAATAACCAGTCTCGCCGGGTGGCAGTGGTCGGACATTTCTTTTCCTGATTGCAGTTTTTTAAATAATAAATTAACATAACGGAAATTGAAGCATCGATGCATTGATTTAATCATTTATCACCCTGAATATTATTGTTAATGTCGGGTTTCAGGGCGGATTAATAAATTTCAACTTTACCCATAGAAATGTGTTATTACTAACGGTATGACTTATGAGGGGTCCGGCATGACACTTACGGCATATTACCAGTTAAAAAACACAAAAAATGCAGGGCTCGGTATCGAATTGCTGGATAGTGAAGCTGCTGCCTTTATTGTTCTGGAAGAATGCAGTTATGAAAAACCGAATGAAATTGCCCGCTACGGACACAACGGTACAGCTGGCGATCGCTCGAACGCCTTCAGTTGCGCGATGAATAAAGCGCTGAGCTCTCAGAATTACAGCGGCGCAATGTGTGATTACAACGTTTACGAAGAAACCGCCTGAATCTTCCTGTAGTAGCTGTGTGTAGTCTTTGCCCGCCACTGGTGGGCTTTTTTTTGATTTCCCCTCCCCGGTCGTGCGGTTTTTTAATTGGTATCCGGGCAGGAAAAAGGGGCTACCAGCGAACCGGTAACCCCTTCATAAAGCGCTTCAGGCATGTCAGATCAACCCAGCTCCTGAAAAGGCGGGGTTTCCCCCGCCTCCAGGTTGCTACTTACCGTTGGATTCGTAAGCCAGGCTTGCCGCGACCTCCCTGTCCCCGTCCTTTAGCCGGAGTTCGCATAAGCGGTTCCGGGTCAGGCATGTGAATATCAAGAGCGTGATACACACGATTAATACGCACCAGATAAGGGCGTTTCGCGGTAGTTTCATGGTTTACTCCTCCTTGCAAATTGCACGGTAAGAGGCCATACTGGTGTTGACTAGACATACAGTGGGCCTCGGGTTAATTGAAAAATTACTCGGGGCTTTCTGCTTTCTGCCACACAACATCCAAACCACTCAAACATCATGAGGCAAAAAAGCCTCAAGCGCCGTCATCATTATACCCTGTATAACCCCACCCTCCCAGGTCTAAAATGATGATAAGTGAATAATATTTTAGATAGTTTTTGACGTATTTTCTGCCAGGCTCACCAGCCTCTTCTGAGGTTGAGTCGTCTCTTGCTCCCTGCCGGTCTTCTCCCGATTATCCCCTTCTGCTTTCCCTGCAACTGCCCATGTTGTCGTGCCAGGCGGTGACTAACAGTCCAGTTACCACGTTCGTATTGGGCTATGTATGGTTCTGTGTAGACACAGAGCAGCGCCAAAACAACCCCCTTGTTCTCCAGATACGCTCGTACTTTTTGTTTACAGAAGGGTCGGGGCTGCTGTTTGAAGATTAACTCTAAAAAAACGACGAGTGACCATGTCAAAATTCCCCAGGCATTATCAAATAGCAGTAGCGGCATATTGGAATAGTTATTGTTGTGCAAATATCAACCACCAGCTAATGAGACTGAGCAGCCTGTATACATTTTCCCTGATTGTGATACTTCAGAGTGTAGCGATCGGTATGGAGTCCCACTGGGTCGTGTAAGCCGGAGAGAGCATGTCTCTCTTCATTGTCCACGCCGGTGCGATGCCTCGACCTGCAAACCATACTTTGCCTTTGCCTGAATTATTGATCGTATCCAGTACGTTCATGAGTGCATCGCTGTTCGCATAAGGCTTCCCTTCATCAAACAGCGAGAGCTGAGTCACGCCAGCAGGTTTGAAATCGTTCAGCATGACGCCTGCCTTGGCGTAGTTATGTCCCTCTTTCCAGATCTTATCCAGAGCACGCCCAGCAGCTGCAATAAGGTCTCGTGTATCACGTGATGGGATGCTGAGTCGCTCGCTTGCAATTTTGCTGTAATACGGTTCATTTTTGGAAAAAGGAGAGGTTTTAATGAAAACAGACAGGTGGCCGCAGTACTGACGTTCCTGCCGCAGCTTTTCCGCAGCACGTTCAGCATACTGGCAAATTGCCTGCCGCATGGATTCATACGTTGTAATGCGCTGTCCAAAGCTCCTGCTGCATATGATCTGTTGTTTTGGCGGAGGGGCATCCTCCAGATTAATACAACTTTCCCCATTGAGTTCTCGTACGGTACGCTCAAGGACTACAGTGAAGTTTCTTCGTATGAATGCAGGGTTTGCCCTAGCCAGTTCCAGCGCAGTGGTTATGCCCATTGCATGTAGCTTACTCGTGGTTCGCCCACCAACCCCCCACACCTCCTCTACCGGCATCAGAGAAAGCATCTTATCGATCCGATTACGCTGGCCTGCAGTCAGCGCGAGTACCCCTCCGAACTGGGGCCAGGTCTTGCTTGAATACTGGCAGGCTTTCGCAAGGGTTTTGGTCGGCGCCAGCCCCACACCAATAGTCAGTCCAGTACAGCGGAAAACATGATCGCGCAGCTGATGTCCGTATTCCTCGAACGTCATGCAGTTATCAATACCACCAGCCAAAATAAAGGATTCATCGATGCTGTATTCTTCCACCTTAGAAGATAATTCTTCCAGACAGAAATGCACCCTGGCGCTCATGCTGGCGTTTATGTGGAACAGAAAAGCAACCGTTGATTCAGAATTTCACTAATGGAAAGCTTCTTATTGGATACGTGCTACCGGTATATCATCCCAACAGGTCGTCCACGCCGGGCTAAGCATTTCCCGCTTCATTTTCCACGCTGTATTGACACCTTGCCCCGCAAACCACACATTGCCCAACCCGGACTGATTGATGCCATCCAGTACCTTCATCAGTTGGGCGCTTTTCTCTCTAGGTTTGTTCTCGTCAAAAAGGTTGAACTGAGCTACGCCATTCGGCGTAAAATCATCAAGCGCGATACCGGCCTTCATATAGCGCCGACCATCCAGCCAGATGCGATCGAGCGAACTCATCGCAACTTCAATAATGTCTCGCGTATCCTGGGTCGGGAGAGCAAGTTTTTCCCCTGCACTATTACCGTAATAAATTTCGTTAACAGCATGAGGTGATGTTCTTATAAAAATGCCAATGTGTCGGCAAAACTGACGTTCGCTTCTCAGCTTTTCGGCTGCACGTGTCGCGTAGAGGCAGAGTGCCTGCTGCATGGCTGTTTTTGACGTGATGCGCTTACCGAAGGAGCGTGAGCATATAATTTGCTGTTTTGATGACGGAAGCTCCTCAAGAGGAATGCAGGACTCTCCATTCAGTTCGCGAACGATACGCTCCAGAACGACCGAGAAATTATTTCTTATAAACCTCGGGTTGGACTGAGCGAGCTGTAAAGCATTTTTAATCCCCATCAGGTTAAGGCGTTTGCCTATTTTCCTGCCCACGCCCCAAATCTCTTCTACGGGCTGATTTTCAAGCAGTGTCATGGTGCGTTTCGGATTATCCGGTGTGAGCGCCAGGACGCCGCGAAACTGTTTCCACACCTTGCTGGCCCATTGGGCTGATTTGGCCAGGGTTTTGGTCTGCCCGATACCGACGCCAATAGGCAGCCCAACGGTATTCAGGACATGAGCTTTGAGACGGTGACCAAAATGTTCAAACCCTTCGCAACTGTCAATGCCGGTCAAATCCAGAAACATTTCGTCAATGTAAAGGAAAGAAGAACAGCCATGGACATGACTTCAGCTCAGACATTCCGCTACTCAATCTCTGATGTCGGATGTCCATAGAAAGAACCTCTTTTCCAGGAAATTGGGGCTTGAAGTCCATACCTGCGCAATTGCACCCATTTGACCAGTCAATTGCATTGGTACTGACCACCGCGTGCATCCGACTTGGCCAGTGGGCAGCAGAGACGCAACAGGCAGAAACCGGCCAGAAGCAGTCAGTCAATCATGCGTTACAGTGATTTTTTGCAGCTCTTTATAGAGCCGTTAGCTGCTGCCACCAATAATCCATAGGCCTGCCAGTCGTCAGACAGTCTTATTCTCGATCAGACGATTGCCCCGTCGATGACCAGTAGCTCACCGGTGATGGAGCCAGAGTCCGGTCTTCGGATGCAGGACTCCTGGCTTTGCTCACTCAGCGCCGATCCCGGCCATCGGTTCAGTTTGGCCCCAGCCACCGCCCAGAGACCTGAACAGGTCAACCAGCGCAATCTGCCGTTCCGTGCTGATTTGAATTAGTGTGGTCTGGTTGCTAAAGGTGCTGCGCTGGGCGTCAAGATAACGCAGGTAGTCGTCCACGCCGCCCTCGTAACGCGCCTTAGCCAGGGCCATCGCAGCCTCGCTGGAACCGGCCAGAGCCTGGCGGGCAGCCTCCTCGCGGCGCAGGGTGTCGGTGGCGGCCAGGGCATCGGCCACTTCGCGGAAGGCGGTCTGGATGGTGCCTTCGTAGTCGGCCACCGCCGCGTCCTGGCGCACTTCGGCGAGGTCCAGGTTGGCGCGGTTGCGGCCACCGGCGAAGATCGGCAGCGACAGCGTCGGGGCAAAGCTCCAGGCCCGCGAGCCGCCATCGAACAATCCGGACAACTCGGCACTGGAGCTGCCCACCGAACCGGTCAGGCTGATCCGGGGAAAGAACGCGGCGCGAGCTGCACCGATATCGGCATTGCGCGCCTTGAGGCGGTGCTCGCTGGCGAGAATGTCCGGGCGCCGTTCGATCAGTTCCGAGCTGGTGCCGGGGGCGATGTCCTGCAGCACCATCAGGTCGTCGCGGGGCGTCGCGGGCAGCAGGCGAGCGGCATCTGGCGTGCCGAGCAACAGGACCAGGGCGTTGTCCGCCTGGCGTAACTGGCGTTCGGTGCTCTCGCGCTCGGCCCTAGCCTGTTCGGCAAGGCCGACCGCTTCCTGGTAATCCAGGGCGGTGGCGGCCCCCGCTGCACGGCGCTGGCTGACCAGCTCCAGCGAGGCCATGCGGCTGTCCAGGGTTTGTTCGACCAGGGCCATGCGGCGTAGCGCACCATCGCGGGTCAGGTAGGCCTGGATGACCTCGGCAACCAGGCTGATCTGCGTGGCACGGGTCGCCTCCTCGGTCGCCAGGTAGGTCTCCAGCGCGGCCTCGGAGAGGTTGCGCACGCGGCCGAACAGGTCGACTTCGTACTCCGCGAGGCCGAGGCCGACCTGATAGTTGCTGGTCACTTCCGAGCGCCCGGTCTGCGACAGATCGGCAGGCAGGCGCTGGCGGTTGCCGCTGGCATTGGCGTTGATCGAAGGCAGGCGATCAGCACGCTGGATGCGGTACTGGGCACGCGCAGCTTCGATATCCAGCAGCGCCTGGCGCAGGCTGCGGTTGTTGCTCAGCGCCGTATCCACCGCGCGGCGCAAGTCGGCATCGACGATGAAGGTCTGCCAGTCCAGCGCCTGGGCACGGGTGCCCTCCGCGTCGGCGGCTTGCCAGTGCGACGCGACCGGTGCCTGCGGGCGCTCGTAGGTCGGGGCCAGCGAACAACCCGCCAGGGCGGCGATGGCCAGGGGCAGCAGAGCGCGACGGAGCATGAAGTGAGAGGTCATCGCATTACTCCGCTTTATGCAGGGGATGGTTGTCGGTTTGCTGAGGTTTGGTGCGCAGCAGCGACAGCACCCAGACGAAGAAGATCGGCACGAAGATCACCCCGAGCATGGTCGCGCTGAGCATCCCGCCCAGCACCCCGGTGCCCAGTGCGCGCTGGCTCGCAGCGCCGGCGCCAGTGGCGATGGCCAGCGGCACCACGCCGAGCATGAACGCCATGGAGGTCATGATGATCGGGCGGAAACGCAGGCGCGCGGCTTCGACAGCAGCATCGCGCAGCGAGTAGCCGTCTTCCCACAGGTCCTTGGCGAACTCGACGATGAGAATGGCGTTCTTCGCCGCCAGGCCGATCACGGTGATCAGGCCGACCTTGAAGTACACGTCGTTGGGCAGGCCGATAGCAGTCACCGCCAGTACCGCGCCGAGTGCGCCGACCGGCACGATCAGCATCACCGTCAGCGGGATCGCCCAGCTCTCGTAGAGCGCCACCAGCAGCAGGAACACCACGGTGATGGCCAGGGCGAACAGCATCGTCGCCTGCCCGCTGGCGACCCGCTCCTGATACGACAGCCCGGTCCACTCGTAACCGATACCTTCGGGCAGCTCGGCAGCGATGCGCTCCAGTTCGAGCATCGCCTCGCCAGTGCTCACGCCGGGCGCGGCGTCACCGGCAATGCGGATCGACGGGTAACCGTTGTAACGCGCGACCTGCACCGGGCCTTCTTCCCAGCTCGTGGTGACGAAAGCACTCAGCGGTACCAGGCTGCCGCTGTCGTTGGGCACATGCAGGCGCAGGACGCTTTCCGGTGTCATGCGCTCGGCCTGTTCGGCCTGTACCACCACGCGCTGCTGGCGGCCGGCGTTGGCGAAGTCGTTGATCACCGACGAGCCGAACGCAGTGGACAGCGCGCTGCTGATCGCTTCGAAGCTGACTCCCAGCGTGCGCGCCTGCTCACGGTCGATCACCAGGCGCAGCTGCGGCGCCTCGGCCAGACCTTCCATCATGGCGTAGAGGAACTTCGGATTGCCGTTGACCTTGCCCAGCACTTCATCGCGCGCTGCCAACAGGGCATCGCGGCCAAGGCCGGCGCGGTCCTGCAGGCGCAGGGCGAAACCACCCGAGTTGCCCAGGCCTTCGACCGGCGGTGGCGGCACCGCCATGATCGCGCCGTCATCGAGGTTGGCGAAGTGCTGGTTGACCGCAGCCGACTCGGCTTCCGGCGACTGCGAAGAATCTCGCTCGGACCAGTCCTTGAGCAGCGGGAAGGCAATGGCCGCGTTCTCACCCATGCCGGAGAAGCTGAAGCCGAGGACCAGGAAGGACGTCTGCACGGCCTCGCGGGCCATCAGAAACTCTTCCAGCTCCTCACCCGTGGCCGAGGTGCGCTCACGGGTGGCGCCTGGCGGCAACTGGATGTCGACGATCATGTAGCCCTGGTCTTCCACCGGCACGAAGGATTCCGGCAGGCGCAGGTAGAAGAAACCCATCAGCACCACCACGCCCAGGTAGATGAACATCACCCGCCCGGCGCGCGGCACCAGCTTGCCGTTGAGTTTGGTGTAGCGGCCGGTCAGGGCGGTGAACTTGCGGTTGAACCAGCCGAAGAAACCGGTCTTCTCGTGATGGCCTTCGGGGATCGGTTTGAGCAGCGTGGCGCACAGCGCCGGGGTGAAGGTCAGCGCGAGGAAGCCCGAGAACAGGATCGACACCGCCAGCGACAGCGAGAACTGCTGGTAGATCACCCCCACCGAGCCGGCCATGAAGGCCAGCGGCAGGAACACCGCCGACAGCACCAGGGTGATACCGATGATCGCCCCGGACACCTGCCCCATCGCCTTGATGGTCGCCGGCACCGGCGCCAGGCCTTCCTCGGCCATGATCCGCTCGACGTTCTCCACCACCACGATGGCGTCGTCCACCAGGATGCCGATGGCCAGCACCATGCCGAACATGGTCATCATGTTCACCGAGAAGCCAAGCAGGTACATGAAGGTCAGCGTACCGAGCAGACACACCGGCACGACGATGGACGGGATCAGGGTGTAGCGCACGTTCTGCAGGAACAGGAACATCACCAGGAACACCAGCACCATGGCCTCGATGAGGGTCATGATGACCTTGTCGATCGCCACGTCGACGAAGCGCGAGGTGTCGTACGGCACGGAGAACTCGACGTTGTCCGGGAAGTTGGCCGACAGCTCGGTCAGACGCTGCTTGACCGCCTCGGCGGTCTGGATCGCGTTGGCACCGGGCGACAGCTGCACGGCGGCGGCAACGGCGGGCTTGCCGTCCTGGCGCGAGCCGAAGTTGTAGTCCTGGCTGCCGACCTCGATGCGCGCCACGTCGCCCAGGGTCAGGCGCGAGCCGTCCTGGTTGGCACGCAGCACGATGGCGGCGAATTCCTGCGGGTTGTCCAGGGTACCCTTGACCGCCAGGGTCGCCGTCAGCTCCTGCTCGCTGGAACCCGGCGTGCTGCCGAAGGCACCGGCCGGCACCTGCACGTTCTGCGCGCGGATGGCGTTGTTCACGTCATCGATGGATAGGCCGTAGCCGACCAGCTTCTGCGGATCGATCCACACGCGCATGGCCGCCTCGGAGGCGAAGAACTGCAGCTTGCCGACGCCGTTCACGCGACGGATTTCGTTGTTGATGTTGCGCGCGGCGTAATCGGCCAGCGCCGTGACGTTGGCGTCCTTGTCGCCATCGGTGTAGCTCAGCGCATAGATCAGCAGGAAGCCGGCGGTGGCCTGCTCGGTCTGGATGCCGAGCGTCAGCACGGCCTGCGGCATGCGTGCCTCGGCCTTCTTCAGACGGTTCTGCACGTCAACCTGGGCCAGTTCGGGGTCGGTCCCTGGCTGGAAGGTGACGGTGATCTCGGCGATGCCGTTGGCGTTGCTGGTGGACTCGAAGTACAGCAGGTTCTTGGCGCCGTTGAGTTCTTCCTCGATGACGCTGGTCACCGAGTCGGTGAGCACCTGCGCCGAAGCGCCGGGATAGGTGGCGGTCACGGTGATCTGCGGCGGCGCCACGTTGGGGTACTGCGCCACCGGCAGGAACGGGATGGCCAGCAGGCCACCCAGCGAGATGAACAGGGCGACTACCCAGGCGAAATTGGGGCGCCGGATGAAAAACAGGGACATGAGAGGTTCTCCGGCTTACTGCACCTGGGACTGTGGAGCGGCTTCGGCGGCATCTTGCTCGCGGGGGATGACCTTGGCGCCCGGACGGATAGCCGCCAGCGAGCTGGTGATCACCTTGTCGCCGACCTGCAGGCCCTCGCTGATTTGCCAGCGCGAGCCCTGCATGGCACCGGTGGTGACCTGGCGCGCCTCGACGGTATCGCCCTCCCCCAGCAGCATCACGCTGGCCTGGCCGTCAGCCGAACGCTGCACGGCACGTTGCGGCACCAGGATGGCGTTCTGGTCGAGCCCTTGCGGTGTGCGCACACGCACGTACATACCCGGCAGCAGCACGCCCTCGGGGTTGTCGAACTGGCCTCGCAGGGCGATCTGCCCGGTGCTGCGATCCACCGAGATATCGGTGAACAGCAGCGTGCCCTTGCGCTCGATATCGGTACCGTCGACACGCAGCGACAGCGGCTGGTCGCTCGCACCGGCAACCTTGCCCTCGGCGATTGCCGCGCGCAGGCGCAGGGCATCGGCAGCAGGCTGGGTGAAGTCGGCGTACACCGGATCGAGTTGCTGGATACGTGCCAGCAGCGTGGCTTCGCCCTGGCCTACCAGAGCCCCTTCGGTGACCTGGGCGCGACCGATACGCCCGGCGATGGGGGCGCGAACCTCGGCATAACCCAGGTCCAGGCGGGCAGTTTCGACATTGGCCTGGGCCGAGCGCTTGTCGGCCTGGGCGCTCTGCAGAGCGGCCATGGCGTTGTCGAAATCCTGCTGGCTGACGGCGTCGATCTTCACCAGTGGTTCGTAACGGCGAACCATCGCCTGAGCCTGGAACAGCTGCGCCTCGGCGCGAGCCAGTTCACCTTCCGCCCGCGACAGGGCCGCCTTGAACGGCGCAGGGTCGATCTGGAACAGCACGTCACCGGCCTTCACGTCGGCCCCTTCCTCGAAGGTGCGCTTGAGCACGATCCCCGCCACCCGCGCGCGCACCTCGGCGACACGCACCGGCTCGATGCGCCCTGGTAGCTCGGCGAACACTGTGAAGGGCTCGGTCTTCACGCTGAGCACATCGACTTCACGCGCTGGCGCCTCTTCCCGTTGCTCTTCGGGCTTGTCGCAGCCAACCAGGGTCACGGCGATCAAATAGGAGATCACGGAAAAAGTGATCCATTCGCGGAATTTGTTCATATCTCACCCAAGCGCGAAGCCAGTACGTAGTCGAAGCCGCGCATGATCCACGCAAAAATCAAATAAGTCAATATTGACTCATTTGATTTTGGTGTGAACAAAGCTAGTATCCTCTTTGAGAAAAATGAGTGTTCTAGGCAAAATACCCGCATCTGCCCGCGATAGATAAAGAGTGACCGATGGATTTAAGGCAATGCTGAACAAGTAACGTCATATCCATCGCACAGCCATTTGAATGCCAAATGGCCCGCAAAGATACTGTGCTTTGCCCCACAGGGCCTGTTTCGGGAGCCTTTGAGCCCCTTTCGGACCCTTACGGGCGCACCTGTCCCTGCAGGCGCCCTCGGGCAAGGTAGATGTTGGCCAGCGCCAAGGCCGTGAACGCACGCGTGGCGTTCTTTTGCAGCCCGCGATAGCGCACCTTGGTGAATCCCCACAGGCGCTTTACCACCGCAAAGACATGCTCGACCCGAGCGCGCACCCGTGACTTGTTGCGGTTCTTGGCCCGCTGAACTTCGTCCACCTCGCCCGCACGGCGGGTGCGCTGGTTGGTGAAGTCCTTGGCCCTGGGGGCTTTGCTCGCTATCAGTGTTTTCTGGCTGGCATAGGCCGAGTCGCCGTACACGCGTCGCTCATTGCCATGCAGCAGATCGGGCAGTGGGTGTTTGTCGTGCACGTTGGCCGCCGTCACCACGGCGCTGTGCGCCAGCCCGCTTTGGCTGTCCACCCCAATGTGCAGCTTCATGCCGAAATACCATTGCTGGCCTTTGCGGGTCTGGTGCATGTCGGGGTCGCGCGCCTTGTCGGCGTTCTTGGTAGAACTGGGCGCGGCGATGATGGTGGCATCCACGATGGTGCCGGTATTGACCTTCAAGCCGCGCTCCTGCAATTGCTGGCCTACCTTGGCAAACAGGGCTTCGCCCAGTTTGTGCTCATGGAGCAGTTTGCGAAACTTCAGCAGCGTGGTGGCATCGGGCACCCGTTCACGACCCAGGTCAATGCCCGCAAAGCGGCGCAGACTGGCACTGTCATACAGAGCCTCCTCGCACGCCAGATCGGCCAGGTTGAACCAGTGCTGCAGGAAATGGATGCGCAGCATGCGCTCTAGGCCAATGGGCGGGCGGCCGTTGCCGGCCTTGGGGTAGTGCGGCTCTATCACCTGGCACAGGGCGGCCCAAGGCACTATTGTCTCCATGGTCCGCAAGAACTCTTCACGTCGGGTGGGCTTGCGCGACTGCTCGAATCCGTTGTTTTGATCTGCGGCCATTGCCAGGGTCTGCTGCTTCATCTGCGGATAACGTTTGAGAAGCGACAACGGTGGACCTTGATCAGCATTGCCTTAACTGCTGCCGATGAGAAATTGCTGAAGGCCCTGGCGATCGCCATCGTTGACCACCCGCGAGCCACGTTCAAAGAAATAGCCCAGGCAGCGGGGGTCAGCAAGGCGACGCTCAACAGGTTTTGCGGCACCCGCGACAACCTGATCGAGATGCTTCTGAATCATGGTTCGGTGGTTATTTATAGGGTCATTGCCGATGCCGATCTTGAGGCGGCGCCCTTGGACGCATTGCATCGTCTGATCGAAGGCCATTTGATTCACAGGGAGTTGTTGGTATTCCTCTCATTCCAGTGGCGCCCGGACACGTTTGATTTAGATGCAGGCGGCTGCCGATGGCTGCCTTACTCGGAAACGCTGGACGAGTTCTTTCTCCGCGGGCAAAAACTGGGCGTATTCCGTATCGATATCGGTGCCCCGGCGCTTACCGAAATCTTCTCCTCCTTGATCTTCGGCCTGGTAGACGCCGAGCGCCGCGGCCGTATCGCACGCGCAGGTATGGCGGCGTTGATCGAGCAATTCTTCCTGAACGGGGCTTGCAACTACCAAACTTAACGGAAAGCAACGCTCAGTTTTTTTTCCAACGGGTTGGCGGTGTCCGTTTTTGGCCGTTCTCTGACGGTCGTGACAGTGACACGCCCTGGTCAAGTTGAACGCAATCCGTGGTCAACGCCAACCCAAATTGGTGGTCAAGAGGAGTGCAATTTCGCACATACCTGAGGACTGCTCACCACATCGCTTGCGTCGGTAGTAGCTTCCGCACTTTCCCCGTCTCTCACCGCTAAACAGCGCTTTCCGGTAGCGGACTTTAGAGCGGCTTGATACTGGCCAGCATGCAGAAATTCTGCCCGTGTAGCGTCACGACCGGACAAGCCACTAGGGTGGCGGTCAGGAAGGCAGGCAAACGGAACACGGCGAAGCACCTCGAAGGCGCTGGCCACTTGCCATCCAACTGGGCGCGGCCTTTAATCGGCGGATCTGGAAAGGAGACGGATATGCCATTGTTGGACGAGATTATTGGGTGGGCCGGCGGACTCAGACCCTGGCAGCAGGAAGCACTGCGCCGGATATTTGCCCGGGCCGAACTAACCCAAGATGACATCGAGACCATTCTGCGAATGGTTCGCGAGCAAGAACGGGAAGACGCAACCACGGGGGGAGCACGGCCATTCACGCTGGACGACGTACCAGGCGCCGGAAGTGGCGCAACCGTGCGGTTGGTGGGTGTCTCGGGGCTAGACCAGGTAAACGGCTTCCCGTCCGGTCGTGCCTTTGACCTCGCACCGGAGGGCATGACCATTTTCTTTGGTCATAACGGCGCCGGCAAATCCGGCTACGCCCGCGTCTTCAAGAATGCCTGCAACGCTCGGCATCGGGTGGAGGTCCTGCCCGACGCTTTTGGGGCGGCAACCCCAGCTAGACTGCCATCAGCAGATTTCGCCATTTTGGTGGATGGCACTCCGGAAACCGCACGTTGGGTCCAGAACGGGCCGGCCCATTTGCATTTGAGTTCGGTCTCGGTCTACGACGCGGCCTGTGCCAATGACTACATCGACGCGGAAGGGACCCCTGCATTTCAGCCCTACGGACTCACTCATCTGACGCGCCTGGTCCTACTTCAGCGTGATTTACAGGCACGGATTGGGACCGAACGCAATGCCTTGGCTCTGGATACCCGGCAATTCGAACCGCTGAAGGGTGACACCGAAGTCGGCCGCTACATCGCCAAATTAGGTGGGGACTCGGACCGCGCCGTGCTTGCTCGATTAGGGACGGTCGGTGACGATGAACTCCGGCGACTGGAGTTTCTGAAGCGGACATTACTGGAAAGCGATCCTGTGCCGCAGGCGCTGGCCTTGGAACGTTTGGCGACACGCTTGGACCAGGCGCAGCGTCGAGCCGAGGAAGTCCAGCGCTGGGTGAATGATCGTGCCATAGCACGGGCAAAGGAACTGATTACAACGGAAAAAACCGCGCATCTCGCCATGCAACTGGCGCAAGCGCGTCTTCAGGATCGAGACACACTGAACGCCATGGAGTTGCCGGTAACGTCCTCACCCACCGCCACGCTGCTGGAAGGCACAGGAGCTGAACTCTGGCAAACGATGTACCGAGCCGCTGAGGCTTTCTCTCAGCAGACGGCATACCCTGAACATCCCTTCCCGCACCTGGAACCGGACGCTTACTGCGTACTCTGCCAGCAACCTTATTCAACGGATGCCTCGGAGCGCATGCGGCGTTTCGCGGCATTTGTCGCCGACAGCGCCACGGCGGATGCGCAAGCCGCCACGCTTGCGCGCATGAACGCTCTAGGGAAGGTGCAGGCTGTCGATCTAAACGTTCTGGATGTGCCAACACGGGCTGACGTGGAGGAGCGACTGCCCGACCTACACGCTGCCATCACCGCAGCGGCATCGGTCTGGACCGCCCGGCATACTTGGGTTAGCCAAGCCCTGCAAACTGGAAACTGGTCCCCCGAGTCAGAACCGCTTCCTATCGAAGCAAACCTCGATAGTCTCTTCGCCGCCAAAGCTGCTTCGCTCCGAGTCGACGCCAATACCCTGCGGACCTCTGCCGATCCCGCTCTACGCTTGGCGCTGACCCAAGAACTGGCAGAGCTAGAAGCCCGACAACGCCTCGCCAACCAGCTTGGCGCGGTGGAGCGCTTTGTTCAGGACAGTCAGGTCCATGCCACATTGAGCCGCTGCCATGCCGCCCTCAACCCAGCGGCAGTGTCACGCAAACTGACGTCCCTGGCGGCGACGCATGTGACCGAGGCTCTGGCCGCTTCTATGAATGCTGAGTTGAAAGCCCTGGGCTATAAGCGACGGGTGCAACCCGACCTGAGCGGGCGCACAGAGCTGGGGGTGACCAAGGTCACGCTGCGCCTGCAGGAAATCACGGCGAAAGCCTCCAAGGTGCTGTCAGAGGGCGAGCAGCGCGCGTTGGGGATGGCTATGTTCCTCGCCGAGCTCGAATCCCTGCCACATACTTCGACCGTTATTTTCGACGATCCGTCTACGTCGCTGGATCACGTATATCGTCGGGCCATAGCTCGGCGTTTGGTAGCGCTGGCTGAGACCCGCCAAGTGCTGGTGTTCACCCATGATGCGGTGTTCCTGACCGAGCTCGCGATGGCGCTTCAGCGCGCTGATCGCTCGGCCAGCTACAAGACCATCGGTTGGGACGAGTCGCCGGGACTAGTGAGCGAGGGGCTGACGTGGACGACGATGGACACCAAGGCCCGCCTGGCCGATCTCGAAAGTCGTGCGAAAGCACTGAACGTTCCGGTCGGCAGCGACCCGGATGATGAGCTTGAGCGGCAAATCGCATCGGGATACTCAAGCCTCCGAGGCACTGTCGAGCGCGCCATACGCGAGGTTTTTTTGAACAATACCGTCCAGCCGTTCAGCGATGTGGTGAGCGTAGAAGCATTTGGTGCTGTCATTGGCCACCCCGCAGAGGAGTGGGAGCAGTTGCTGGCAGTGTATGCGCGGGCCTGCGAAGCTACCGAGGCCCACGACACCCCAGGCGAGCGCCAACTACCGCTTCCCGCGCGTGAGGAGTTGCTCGGCGATATCGCCCAGGTCCTGGAATTAATCAAAAACGCGACTAAACGCCGAACTGCCTACGAGAATCTACGCCGGGAGCGGACCGCGCAACGCAAGAAGCTCTTCGGCGGCTAGCCCGACGTTTCATGCCGGGCTGGTCGGGCATGGCTGTGTTTCTTTCGAATATTGCGAGCTCTCCGTTTCAAAGTTTTTTGTGGCCTCGCGGATCAAGAGGAAGCACATTGGAGGCCGGCAGTTGGCGCTCCAAGTCCGCAATACGGTCGTACAGCTCAAGAATGGTGGCGTCGGCCTCACTGAGTAGGCTGGCTAGGTGGTCACGCTGCTGCGTGATTTCCTCGATCCGTTCTCGAAGTCCACGATTTTTTCTGCGGGCTAATAAGCTGACTTGGCGCACTGATGGCGGACGTTGCTCAGCGTGTCCTTCCACGTACTTTTGGATCTCAGCGATCAGTAGGGGGAAACGAGCTTTTTTCAGTGCAGAGGGGTCGCTGCCGGCCTCCTTGGCAACGTTGTTCTGACTTACGGGCGTCCCCTTCGGCAGTCGTTCGGGCTTGTTGCTCTTCAGCCGCTCGAACGCTGCGCGATACTGCTCGCCGGCACTCATTCGCTTAGCCGGGTCAGCGGATTCATGTTTGCCGGATGACATGGCGATAATTCTCCACACTACGTTTCTGGGCTTCCAACGAAGTCCTTAGCGGACTGTCTACCTCGGCAGCGGCCAGGCGCTCATCCAATACCGCCTCCAACACTTCGACTTCGTCGAGTTGCTCGGGGTCATAGAGAACGTCCGCACATGGTTTGGTTTCTCCGGGGGAGTCGCCCCCTCCGCAGCGAGCGATATTGTCGATGCCCCCATAGGGACAGGGGGTACGGCTCGTGCAGATGCCCAGCAAAATCGGTCGATGAGTGACCGTCCCCTTCTTAGCCAGATTGATCGCTTTCTTAGCATCAGAGGCTGAGATTAGGCGGACAATCTCAGATTTTCGCTTCTCGCCGTGGGGGCTGACGAATCGGTTGCTCGTCAGCTGTTGCAGCTGCCTACCCAAAGTTTCGTACATGGTGCGGACGTAGTAGGTATGGGCCTTCTCTTCCAGCCGTACCCTGGAATGGTTTTGCCCGTAGTAGAGACTCATCGCTCTGGCGACGTGCTTTAGCTGAAACTGCAATGAAGCGTCGCTGACCAGCCCGGATGCCTGCATATTCACTGCGCCGGTTCGTCGGAGTTGATGCCAGGCCAACGGCCAGATTTTGCCGACCGCAAACTCGTCGGTCAGCGTCGGCGTCACCAACCGAGCCAATTCGAAATCTTCCGGCGTAATGCGCAATTGCTCACGGTCGAACAGCTTGTCGAACCACTGAAGCACATGGGCATAGCTCGGAATCGATGGCCGAATCGTGCGGTTGATCTTGGTGAACTTCGTTCCCCACGGTTCAAGGCAATAATCAAGCAGATAGCGCTTGGCCGGATCATCCGGCACCGAGGCCTCGCCGGGGGGAGAGTCGCATTCTGCGCGGAGGTCTGCGACCACACGCATGGCTTCAACTGCCACCTGAGCTGACGGGGACGTCACCCAAAGTGCCTCAGAATCCGACATCGTCTTGGTCGTTCGTCCGCACAATACATGGATGTCGCCAAACTGCGGATCACGTTCTATGTGCAAGCAATCGGCGCGCAGGTTCCAAGCCTCTTCGACTCGCATGAGGCTGAAGTTCAGCAGATAGCACAGTCCAGATCGACTCACGAGGTTGAGGTAGCGACTCAGAGTTTGAATGCGAATTTCGTCGTCGCTCACTCCCAGCCAGCGACGAAATAGTTCCACCATGCCAAACCGATGCGCGGTGTCGATGAATGGGCCGTAGTACTGCCGCCCAGTCCACTTTCCGTTTGATCCATCCGACGGCCACTGAAACGGATAGAACGATTGTGGCCTGCGTTGTCCTTGGAGACTGGCAGAGTTGTGCCGATAGGCAGCCAGACAGAAGCGGAAGCACTCCTCGACTTGGCCTCGATGCGCCAAAAAGTCATCCAGGCATTCGCGCAAGCGTGTGATTTGATAGTGCCAAATGCGGGGCGGGATATAGGGGGTCTGGAGCTTCTGGTGGTCGGGCATGGCCGCTGCGAGGCGTGCCAACCCTGCGCGATCCAACAAGGTGAACCCCAGCGCATCCCGCCGCTCGTACAGTTCGTGCAGCAATGCCAAGAACTCACCGGACCGGGAAGCCTGGAGCACCTCCGGGAGACGGTCGGCAACGCGCGGAAAATGACTCAGTTCGGATGCGAGAATGCCTTCTTGAGTGCACAAGACGAACAGCCGACGCATCTGGTCGAAGCGCGTTTTCAGGCCTCGGTATCCACGGGCTCCATTGGGGCCGTATAGCCACCAGCCGATTACGGTCCGCAATAAATCGGCGTTCGCAGGATCGATCGCGGCGACATATTTCTTAGCTGGGCCATCGCCGAAATTGAGAGTGAGCCGTTTTCCCGCCCATGGGTCGAGCCGCCAAATGGCATCGCCCCAACGGCTCACCACCTGGCCAGCGGCATCTATGATGACCGGCCAATCACGCTGCGGTGGCCAGCACGGCGGACGGTAGTTCGGCGCATCAGGAATCGCTAGGGGCGAGTCGATGCCGAGGCCAAGTTCGGAAAGAATATTTTTCGTCATGCTGATCTTTGTCGCAGTTCTGCCAATCGGATGAAGCCATCCCAGGCCGGGTGGTAGTCACCTTCACTTATGCGCGCTCTGGCTTCTTCGACCCAAAGCCTGCGGACCTCGCTACTTTCTTCGAAGAAGCGCAGTTTGGCCGTCAGCCGATCGATCACCAGCAGGGCCGGATGCTCTGTCGTCAGGTGCTTACCCGAACTGGATGGGCGGTAGCGTGCCAGTTCAAGCGATTTGAGGTGGCGCAAGCTACCGAGAGACCACACATGATCCTCACTTTCGATATCCCGGTGCTGGGTACAGAACAGGCAACCGGCAGCATTGATGCAGTCGGGTCGCGGACCATTCTTCGGCATCGTGCCCACTGGTTCAGGTGTGGCCGATACACATCTACCAGGAGCAGGAGGTGAAAGGGACGGATCGGTTTGCTGATGGAAGCGCGTAATTTCCACCATAGCGATCTGCGGATGGGGGTCGGCATATACGCGTATCAGCGTTTGCACCGTATGCTGGGCCAACTCCGCAACCTGTTGGGGATTCTGGGACTCCCGAAGCAACCAGTTGATGCGCGTCCCGCGCAGTTTTCGCGGTCTCACTATCGGTATGCCAAGCTCGCGGCAGATGCGCGTAACGTTCGTGAACTGCGTCGCCTCTTCTAGGATTCGTCCCCCGCTACGTATAAGCGGAAAGAGCAAACCATCCGGCTCATTGGGAAACCATTCGGAACGCCATTCGAGATAGCGCTCGAACCACTCTCGATAACTGGCAAAGATCTCGAATAGCACTTCTCCTTCCCGTCGATTTTTGTAGGTACGTACCTGGTAGCCGTCTATGTGGCTGGTGTAATGAAACTGCTCAACCCGCAGGGTATGTGCTTGCTGGAGGTTCAGACCGGTCTGGGCGATGAACATCAGCAATTCACTCTCGATCCGTAAATTGACGATGGGGAAACGGGTCCGCAGTGTCCGATCTGCATCGTGGGCGGCACGCGCCGCCAGGGATGCTTCGATTTGCGCTTGGTTTTGCGGCCTGGTACGGCGGGCCGCTACTTTCTCGGGGCTCTGCAATCCCGACCATAGTTCCAGCACTTGGCCGGTGCGTAACGAAATACAAACTGGGAGGGGGGCCATTGTCCCCCTCCAGGTCAATGCCTCGCATACGTCAGCTAGAAGGTGTCCGAATGCGAAGGTGTTTTGCAGATTCTGCTTGTCCGCTTTGCTCGTATGTACCTTGCCTTTGCCGCGCGGCTTGCGAATACGTGTGCTCTTGCTCAGGCTTGCTTGGCGGTCCAATGCTCGGTCCAGCATCGTCGCCGTGAGCCTGGTGAGATCGTACAGGGACCCATCGCTGAAATTGCGTTCGACTCGATGACGCTGGAGCAAGTGATCGGTCCAACGAATGAACGTGTCGGCCGCCGTCTCGAGACTGAGATTCACGTTTTCTGAATCGATCCAGGCAAAGAATCGGCGCAATGCACTGATCTTGTTCTGCACCGAGAAGCGACTTCCGCCACCAGCAAGGTCGTCAGTCATGTGCTCATGCAGCTGCGTCACCAGCTCGAAACGTTCCGGCAAGGGACTGCCGAGTTCGCCCTGCGCGATCTGGCGGCCCACATGCTTCACCTTTGCTGCTGCACCTCCGCGAAACAGCAGCGGCCGGAGGTCCCAGGGCGTTTCAGTGGCCCCATACTCAAGCATCGGGAAAGTGAGGTCGAATTCGGAACTATCCATCGTGCCGCGCCCCAGCGCCGATCCCGCTAAATGCCGCCATGAAGCTATTTGAGAGGGCTTGTTTGATCGGCAGTGCCTGTACGAATCGGATGTATTTGAAGGTGGTGGCTTCAGAGTTAGGCCCATGGAGCAACGCGTCGCTGACCGTCGCAATTACAATAGCGACATCGGCACAAGCCGATAGCGCCAGACGTGCCAATTCGGTACCGAAGGTGCAGCGCGACTGATGGAAGCGGAATTTACGGAGCACCTGTAGTTCTGCTTTGACGCCCCGTTTTCGAAACTCGGACATCTCAACATTCACAGCAGATGACTGATCGGTGCCGCGCCTGCCATAGGCGTTACCAAAGCGGGTCAAGAACAGCAAATCACGATTCTCGGGCGAGGCTTTCGCCTCTCGTTCCATCCTCCGCCAGCCTTTGGCATATTCCAGCAATTCATCACGCAACGCTTCGGGTATCCAGACCTGGCCAGTCACACCGAATTTCGTGTGCACTGGCGGAGCTGCGCCTGGACCAACTGCAAGGCGTAGAAGCCCTTCAGCGGAAGGGTCGGGGGCGGCGCGCTCCAGAGACTGAATCTTGAGATCACAGATGCTGCCGAGCCGCATCCCGGTAAAAAATCCAAGGGCCAACATGAGGTAGAGCTCGGGCGTGGCGTTCTCTGCGGCGAAATCCAGAATTGCATCGCGATCGGTCTCCGAGACTGGCAACAGCCCATCTTCAAGCGTTTGGCCTGGGCGCTTACGGTTCGGGATGCTGAGGTCGGTGGTGGTTCCGCTGATCGTTCGCTCGAACCCCACCCGGTCGAAGTATTTAACGACGTAGGGTTTTTCCCGCCACAGCTGGACGTGTGGAGAAAGAAGCTCCCTATGCCTTACCCACCGATAGAACATGATGCAATTGCGCATGTACTCAGACGCCGTGGATGGGCCGATCTGGCCGGCATCGCGCATCTTGATCAACGCCCCTCGGTATAGCACCAGGCAGCGGTCAGCTTTGCGAGCGGGAAACTCGAACCACTGCAAATCACGAGATTCAAGAAATTTAGCGTAATTGAGAAGGCCATTCATGTTACTGGCAACGGTCTTAAGAGAAGCGTCACCAGTCGTTGCTCGCTCCACTGCCCACAGGTTTGCCTCCCTCCAAGGTGCATAGTCTGCCCAAAAGATTTGGGGCAAGCCCTCAATGGATGGCCGGCTGCTACTGGGGGAGTATGCGACGGCGTTCTCTCTGCGCACGAGGTAATGGGGCACGAAATGAATGCGCTCTAGCGTCGCCATTCAACGCCCCTGGGACGCTTAACAATGTCCATAGATAGAACTCAATAGCTTAGGCGTCCGCACTATACAACTTACTCTTATCGATGCTGTACTGTTCGACTCGCGGGGCAACTTCCTCTAGGGCGATCATTACCCTCTGGCTAAGGTTATGATAAAGCGCATAATTTGAGCTGAAAGTATGTACCTGTTTCCGGTAATCCTGATTTTTAATCTGGAACCAGGGTACCCCCATTTCTATCCCTAACGCTTTTGCGCCTGCATTACGTGCGATAACGCATCCGTCGTTGTTACTAAGAACAACAATCGGTTTGCCTCGCAAATCTGGGCGAAACAACGCCTCACAACTGGCATAAAATGAGTTTACATCCGCAAGACCAAACATTGGCATCGTTACCTCCGTCGAGTACGAGTGCAGTTGAAAAACCACGTAACCACGCCAAGTAGTTGCAATTCATCGGGATAAATAATTGGAAATGCTGGACTCATAGGCAAAAGCGCAAGCCGGGGCTTCAGTTGAAGACGCTTAACGATAAACTCGCCATCGACTTCCACAACAACAATATCACCATGAATAGCTTCTTCAGCGCGATCAACCACCATAATATCGCCATCACAAAGACCAAGCTCCTGCATACTGCAGCCACTGGCGCGTACAAAAAAAGTAGAGGCCCGTCGGCGTATACAGAGCTCATTTAAATCCAGTTCCTTTTCGACGTAATCCTGAGCTGGGGATGGAAATGCTCCCATGGTCACAGGCCTTCATAGGCAGAAAAAGAATAAAATACAGGACGTCGTACTTTATTGCTTTCATAAGCTAAAAAATTATTTAACAATATGATTATATTGTTAAATATAAAAATTACATTCCAAGGCGACATGTTGATTTACTCGCAATTAATACTGTTTGCATATACAGTATTGTACAATGGCAGAGTAAAGCAAGTGATTCATAAGTGTGTATTGTGATCTTGTTGAAGTAAGTGCAAATTTAGTTATGCAAGTAAGAGGTATAGACAGATGGTTCTGGAACCAACGGAACCGTTCAATGATTGTCACTACCTCTCTCTCGGCCTCAACTTGATGCCAATGTGCTCCCTGCTTCAGATGCCGGGAGTGTTGCTCGTGCAATAGCTATCTATAACCAACGGGCTCTGATTTATCCCAGCGCTGATATTGGGGAGCGATCAAACAACTTTGTTAGTGTAGCAATATGCTAACAATTAGAGGACAGTTCTATAAAAATGATGGATCTGACTCTCAGACCCATCATTAGAACCCTTAAGCTGTATGTTTTAATTATTTTATAGCCACGTATTATAGATTCTTTGCATAACTTCTTTTAATTTATCAGGAACTCCATCAAAATCATCTCCCCATCCTAATGTTTGTTGATAGGCATTAAATGGTTTTTCAGATTTTGGGGCTGGATAGCCAAGAAGATCTTCAATACACTCCTCTACAACAATTACTTTTTCATGATCGCCAGCTGCTTCTAGTATATGTGGGTTAAATACTTCCGCCCCCTTAACTCCCTGATCCCTATCATGAATAACGATAAAATCAACATCTAATGCAGAAAGATATTTTATTAATCCTATTATGGCTGCCTTTCCTCGCGCCTTAACTAATTCAGTGTTGGTTAGGATCTTATTTCTAGAGAGTGCAGGCACCCTCCGAATCGCTTCCTTGAAAACAATTTCCTCTGTATCACCCTCTACGACTATAACCTTTTTAGTAAAAAATATGCGCGACATATGGTCATCCAATTTCATTATCATTTTCACATAATTCTTGTCATCCTCTGATAGCTGTTTGTATTTTTCGGTCACAGAAAATGGGTTAATTGAGGTATGAGAGGATTCATAATGGAATCTATTCAATACTTGCCTTGGTTTCCTAGAAAGATCAATGAGGTAAGGGGAGTGAGTTGTGGCAATGATTTGAGATGATAGGCCTGATAAGTCATAGATAATATCTCTCATTTGATTGGCTGCACTTGGGTGAAGATATATTTCAGGTTCCTCAAAACCAATGATAAGACTCCTTGCGTCTTCACCTCTTTTTCTCAACCATTCCTGCCTGAATCTTAGCAGGCCAAAAACGGCGGCCCTTACCATGCCGGTACCTTGATTAGATACTGTAGTTCGTATATTGCTTGACATTTCAATGGAAAAAGTGGGTGACAATGCAGTGTCAGGATTGGAAAGATCGGCGAATGCATAGATTTTTGACTCAGGGAATACACCGCAAAGAACTTTGTTTAGCTCACCCATCATTATCCCAAATTCTGATTTTTCATCGGAAGGGTTTAATTCCTTAGCAAGTTCATTTAGACATTCCTGGGCACGCTTGTAATTGTCTGATCCTCCTCGAACATCTTTAAATAGTTCGTTTAGTGTTTTTTGAAGCACTCCCGTCTTATCTTCAATTTCATTAGCCCCTGATTCTGCTGGAATAAGTAAAAAACTTGGTAGCCTTGAAAGTACCACGCCACCTATACCACCTGGGTTTTTGTCCCAGATCTCTTCTTCTGTTATGTCCCAAATATCATCTATGAGTTCAAGTTTTGACTTTTCACTACCACTTATGTTTTTTTCTAAAGCAGAGAATAGTTCGGTGATGATTGCAGCATCGACTCCCGATTCAATAAATTCCAGAGGTTTTTTTAGATTCTCGAACTCTTTTTTCAGTTCTCTCTTGAGTGATTTTAATTCAATTAAAACATCTTCACCCAATGTATAGCTCTTTCTGTAAAAAATACTATTCCCAGTTTCTCCACTATCGGTTGGATCATAAGAAAACACTCTCCCTTTGAATCCTCTCCACGTTTTAGCGTCATCTGGAACATTTCTAAACTCAGCTTCAAGTATTATTTCTTTACAGGAAATTTTGTTTTCACCAGTTTCGGCATCAACTTCGGAACAGAAACAGTCTGAGGCCATTCTTTTTTTATCAGACAATAACCACTCAATGGCCTTTAAAACTGAACTTTTCCCTGCATTGTTAGAACCAATTAAAAATGTGGCGTCACCAAATTTGACCTGAGCATTGTGAATTCTTTTAAAACCATTTATTTTAAGAGTGTGTAATCGCATTGGTATTTTCCATATATCATATAAAAATAAAGTATTTAAAGATGGCTTTGTATTATTCATACAGTTAGTTATTTTAATTTTAAAAATAGAGTAATAATGAGACTTACATCAAAAAAATGTAACAATACCAAAAAGCTAAATTCTTTATTGTCGGAGACCTTATGATATGTTGATTGATTCATCGCGTAAAAATAACGTCCATCTTGTTCCTCTCAGTAGTCACTGCGAATAGCTCTGGATTAAATAACTAGAAAATTATGATGTCTAATGCTTTTTCCAGACAACATAAAGGTTGTGATGGGTTTTGCCCGGCAGTGTTCGGAATGGATATACGAAAATCTTTCAGATATGGTATAAGGAAGGGTAGTAACTGAAAAGCTATAAGTAGAAGCGGGTTCATTTAACATGTGCGTTATATGTTCATACAGCCCTGAGTTATAATCCTCCATATATCAGGGCATTATAAACAAACTATCAATTTGAAAAAGACCATAAATGCTGAATAAATCGTTAACTTACATTCTTGCTAGTCACTTTTATACACCATTCATATTTGTTAGCAATAGAGTTCCAGTGCCAAATATTTATAACACCATGCAAGCCTTCTTGGTAAAGGGTCCCAAGCCGAAGGACGACTGATGCTTGTGCGGAAACAAAAAGATGCACCTCATTAGCCTGTTTTTTTAATTCAGAGATAATATAGCTAAGCTCTCTGACTATTTTTTCTTGCTCATCTTCCTCAGGAAGATTATCAAACCGGAACCCTGTATTCAGTTGAGCATGTAAAGTATGCCCAATAAACTCGGCAGGAAGATCTTTTTCTAAAACTTCCATTGTAAATGAAATTGCAAGACCTATAACATTTCCATTATTTGATGGTACACATTTACTATCATAAATTATCTGACCATTATAAAACTTAACTATCTTTGCATTAGTCGGAGGTGCATCAAGAGGATGAAAAACTTTTTTATCCCGATCAAAATCAAACAACTTTAATGCCAAATGTCCATCTGTCATGAAGCTACCAACCATATAAAGATACGGTACGCTGCCGAGTGCAGCAACATAAGCAGTTGTTGCACCAGTGTGATGTATCCTATCTTGGATAGTTTGCCGGATATAACTTGCGTTGGACAAATTGTTATTTTTTATTCTTGAGTCAAAGGCTTTAAAATCCACATGTAAAATTTTTGCCTTCTCTCTGGTAGAGAGTATTTTCTCTGCCGCGTGAGGATCAGTATTTTCAAACCCATATGCTCGAATAAGGGCAATATCTCGCTTATTCAAGTCCCGAAGAGCGAAATATACGCAAATACACCATAAAATAAAACCCGCAACAATAAAGATAAAGCTTATTATTTGAGCAATATCCGAGTACTTTTGATAGGTTAAACTTACTCCATCGATAACATCAATATATCTTTTAACAAAAGATTTTGAGAAAACAATGTTAAGCCCCCAACCGCCAACTAATCCTGTCATTCCTAAACTCAACAAACCAAGTGAAAGTTTAGAAAGTTGATCTTTTGGTCTAAAAATAAACTTGATAAGATATATTAAAGTTGCTTTATCCATGATGTACCTCAGAATTCCTGTCGAATAATTTTTCCATCATTAAAATAGTAAATGGCATTTCTTTCCGTACCAATTATTATGAAAAAAAGCCTCTGTCCAGGGTTCCGTAATTTACAATTATTCCAGTCCCTAGTGTCGGTGTATGAAGCGTGAGGGTTTTTTTCAGGATGTGTATGCCATGTGCCAAAGTAGACCAGTTGGCCTTCGGAGTTCTCATACAGTCGATCGACGGTACGTTGATGTTCCGGATCTCTGAGGGTAAAACTCATTCTTGAGCATCTGTCCTCTTTCTGCGGTACTGTAATTTCAACTAAACCATAACGCTCAATCTCAAAATCTTTATCGCCAATGAGTACTCCAAACGCTTCGGGATCCATTGGTTTGAGCTGTCGATATTCCTGCCAGATATCACTCACTTTCTTTGATATAGTGAGATTAAAATGTTCAGTATCGATAATTAGCATATCAAAATTATCCATTGCAAATATCACACTCATCATTGAACAAGGGCAGTATTTCTAATATACGGGTGAATGCGTAATACCTTCCGCTTAATTTGAATCCATTTGCTATCGCATCCTCAGAGCTCCCCTTCCAGCTCACTCTGGATGATTCTCTAATTTTATTAAGAAGATACTGAACCCCGAGATTAGCGGTAATAAGAGCAGTTTGAGTCGAGGCTATGTATGAGTAAGGTAGGAACGCATCGCCACATCCAGCATGGTTTTTAGTCAAATCTTGATTCGGGGCCAAAAAATTCAAGTTAGAGGCTAGTCCTCTTGAAAAATCAGCTGGGTCAACATATGAACAACGTAAACATCCTTTTGTCCCAGGGATCGCCAGAACGGCATGCCCCCCTATGCCATACCCTTCAACCCATGTGTTAATAACTGGGACATTAATTTTTTCTTTAATTAAATAATCATGAAACAATCGTTCCTGGGTCGGTGCTCCTATAGCTATGATGATTAGATCATACTTCATTAGTAAGTCATGACTCCTCAAATCAAGTAGCTTACCAGTGTAGCTTCCAATCTCGAGCCATGGGTACTTGCTAGTGAGGCTGTGCCATAATGCACTCGGTTTATGGAACGAGACATACTGGGGTGGCAGAATGTGCCGATAAAGGTTATTCAGTGAAAGTGTCTCTGGATCATATAAATCTATATGGCCAACGCCAGAGGCTGCTAGTTTATCTGCAACATCGCCTCCTACGGAACCACATCCAACAAGCATAACTTTTTTGCTAGTAAGGGATTGTTCCGCTCCACTCCGGGGCATAATCCTTTCTTTATTAAAAGTTAACACGATGAAGGGTTCAAGCACCCATTCGGCCAGATGTGAATGCTTTAAAGGCAATGTTTTTCGACCCTTGCCAGCATTCTTTTGGGAAAAGTGGATTCCAAACCATGTGATTCCAGAGGGAGTTTGGGCATTGAAGATTAGCCAAAACTCATATGAACGCTTTTGAGCAAATTTCTGAGTTAATTTTGTTTGAACATTCGTCGGTAGTTCTGACAGTAGGTCTAGATACCAGTCAGTAAGTTCATCCTTTTTCCATGGAGCAGGTTTTAGCACGCTCAACGGTATGACGAATCCGTTACCTTTTGCGGCTTGGCGATTTTTTAGAAGCTGATTGATAGGTGAAAAAATATTATCTGGGACTGCCTCTTCAGCATAACCTAAATGATATTTTCCCAGACCTACGCTGCCTTTACTCGGTTTCAGAACGCACAACTCTTCTGGTGTTTCGCTTTCAGTTAAACAGAGAAAGGGGGGAATGTCCGGCTCAACGATATTCAGCCAGCCAGCTTCAAATTCCCGAAGTAATTCCTTTGTATTCCATTCACTATCGGTTAAAGCTTGACTTAACAAAGAAACATGGCGTTTTAGCGATTCTTCAAAGGCTAGCTCAGGACACTCAAAATTCACGGATACTGCGTCAGGTACATTCACACAAATGCTTGCAAATTTGCTTCCAGGATAGAACGCAGTGTGCGCAAGTCTGGGTAATGTTGATGGCTCAGCCAGGAGAAAGCTGGGCATTTTCGAGAGTTCAGTAACAGCGATATGCCAAAGAGTAACTGGCATACCGTTTATCTCCAGTTCGACAGTTAAGAATCCGACCTCTGCCGTCGTTGATGGAATTGCGGATACCTTGTATCCGCATTCATTCAAGTGAGCCATGATGACTGAATAATTCATGCGCCTTGCGATGTCCCCACTACTCCGGCAGATGCGAAAACAGTTTTAACAGCATTTGACGATGCAGATGATGTTTCAGCGCACTCAGGAAAATCTTCACCGAATGCATTTCGTAGCAATTCGCACTGTTTTGACTCTTGCTCTTCATCAGCAACCTTATCCAAGGTTTTCAACAGTGCGCTCAGCTTGTTGCGAAACTGTGTTCCTGTGACGATACTGCTGCTATGAAAAATATCTCTGTATGGGCAGACTGGAAGCGTAACATTGACACTGTATTTATCCACGTCAACCTGAGTGAAATAGCTACGATAGTTAAGTATGTGGTCGATTGTCTTTCTCAGTGCAGTAAGGTCATCAGGGAAGCCTTCATCGTTGATGGAGGAGACGAAGGATTCCTTGACCATGACAGCTATACCAATTGAGTAGATTTTACGACGGACATCATCGCCAAATGTAAAATTTCGCCAGCGCTTGAGGTATCTGACAATACGTCGAAACTGGTCATGCTTATTCGAGCCATAAGCTTCATTAGCGTCGTAATTATTCACCCAGTCGATAAGTTCACGTGGCGCAGATTTGGCCCACTCGCGGTTATCCTCAGCTGAATGTTTCTTGCCAACGGCCAGTTCGTATTGGCCGTTATCGTACTTGCGGTAAATTGGGATATCGATATGAAGGTCATCAGCCTTGTAGTCAGCAGTCACACAAGGTTTTTTGATCTTAGCATTTTTAAAACCCCGGCCTTCCAGTACTTCAAGTACAGCGAGCTTAGGTGTTATTGGGTTTTCTGGGGCCAACTCCGCTTCGATTACTATTGCACGGTCAATATCGAAATCCTGGCCTTTTTCCCGGATACCCGTGAAGGTCGCCAAAGACCCTTGAATGAAATCCTCAATAACCGGATATCCATCTTCTTTGAATCGTTCAACGATATCGGCAGTAATGCTTTCGTCCTTGAGGCGGGCCGTTGTGTACTCCAAGTCCTTCCTTCCTAACTTGATAGCATCGTGAAAATTTTTAAATTTGTTTTGAAGACTCATCTTGACCCCATATTTGTTGTGAATTAAACAACAAATGGAGCCGCTTCGCTTGATTTCAAGTGACCGACTGAGAATTTAATCTAATTCTGATTTACATCAATAAAAATTAACTTTGTTAACGTAGAGAGCCCGTAAGGTTTAGTCTTTTTGAGGTGGTGGCTGACTAGCCATTTTTTTTATGAATGCTGTCAGCTTATCAATATCACCTTCAGCAATGGCTTTCTCATCTGGCGTGAGCGGAACTTCTTCAAGATACCGATGTATGGATGCCTTACTTTCAAGAGCCTGAGCCCGAGAGCTGCTTTTTGGCAAGCTGAAATCACAACCAATACAGGCCATTCTGTGCGGGCAACTGCTCCAAAATGGATTGGTGCAATACAAATCGCCTAAATCATAGTATAGGGCAGGCCCTGATGACGTTAGTGCCTGACTGTCATGATCGATCAGCACGCTAATCATATGAGAAATTTTGTCCGCTTTCACAAAAGAAGCCGCCAGCCGTGTTGGGCGAATGCGGATGTAGTGCAGGGTTGAGCGTGGGCAGCTATGTCCGGACCATTCCATCAACTCATGCAGAGTCATCCCCTGTGGCACACTGGCCAGTGCGGTGACGGCTGATGCTCTTCCCCTGTGACTGGTAATTCGCCCCCGGCTGTCATCGAGAGGGACACCGGACCGGGCACAGAGTACCGGAATGATCGTGTTATTCAGGATTGAGCTTCCTATCAGTTTTCCTCTGTACTGAAATAAATAATTGACCCTTTCAGCAGTTCGCTCATCCGTCAAAGGAGCCTGTTCTGTAGGGCGTTCCTGTAACCATAGATCTACATACTTTTTCACGACACTGGCGACTGGTTTGACAAATGCCCTTGATGTTTTTCCAGCCGGAACATCGAGATAACAGAGCGTTCCTGCAGGGATAATACTGCCATCATCATGCACAATATCATCTGTCTGCTCGTGGACACAGCCTACGCTCAATCGAAATATTTCGTTCTGGCGTAAGCCTGCATGAGTCCAGATAACCGCCATCGCCTGGTGCATGGTAAACGGATAATGGATCCCGGTCAGCATATCCTCAGGTCGTAAATTGAGGCTGGCCCAGATCAGCTTCAGCCACACAGGATCGTCAATCACCCTGGGATTTACTCCCCGGCTGAACGCTGGCGTGTCCGGCGTGGCCAGATGGCGGTAGGGGCTTAGCTTCAGCCTTCCCCATCCCCAGAGTTCAAAATCAACAAAAAAACGCCGCAGGGCATACAAAAAAGATGCCCGGGAGTTGCTCATCATTGGCTGTCCGGATCGGGCGGATACTCGTCTTGTTTTTTCAGGCTCCAGAGAAAGCTCATCCACATTCATTCTTCCCAGGGCTGCGATGAAACTGGCACAGGTACTGATGCTCCAGTCAGCAGGCTCTCGAATATCAGGAAAATCTCTGGCAAGCCACAAACCGATACGCAGAATAAAGCTGTAGTTCGATTCACGGGTCCGTGGCCGCAGTACGGACGTTTCCCGCCAGCGCTGACACCATCCGACCCATTCAGCAGCAATCCCGTCAGTTCGTTTCTCTTTCCAGCCGGTATAACCCCGCATGCGCAATGGGCGTGACAAAATTCCCATGGCTGCCAGTCCATGGGAGACCTTACCTACCGCTCTGGCGATTCCGTTAGTGCGGTACTGTTGGCCCCGCAGGAGGAGATCTTCGGTAAAGCTTTCCAGCCGCGGATCGCCATTTTCCAGCATCAGCATTCCCAGAACCGCCGAGAGAAACATTTCCTGATGGCGGAGGGAATACCCCTGAGCCACCAGGACGTCCATGAGACGGCTGAGTTCCTGCTGAAAAATATCCCGGCCAAAAACCGCACAGGCATAATACGCAGGCTGCCGGCACCGGGCGCTGTACAACGGGAGAGGAACCTGTGACAAGTGGAAGGCAAAAGCCGCCAGCAACGGACCACTGAGGTGTCGTCGCTGATACAACTTCTGCGATATATCCTCTGCCCAGAGGTGACAAGGCAGATCCTGGCGGGCCGCTTCAGCGAGTACCGCCAGAATGGTTATCCTGGCGACCTCTGGCTTTATACCACTCCGGGTGGCGATGTCATATAGAGGGCGAAGGAATGCCGGCACACGTTTCTGCTGAAGATACTTACCCCGCCGTTGTGGAGTGCTCAGGGCAAGGCGTTCCTGTTCGGAGAAAGCGTCCCTGAGCCGGTATGACTCCAGCTCAAAGGGCTGCCAGACAACGCCGGTAGTGTTTTCGGCTTTCATAAGAGAATCCTCCGGTCAGAAAAAACCAGTCCGGCAACTTTTCTGTCAAGCTCAGCGACAGCCCCGGCCATGCGGGCAGAGAGATCGGTACCGGACAGGTGCAAGTAAACCTGGGTCGTCCGGGGGTCCCGATGCCCGGCATAGGCGGCGAGTTCGTGAAGTTTCCAGCCAGCCCGCGCCAGATGGGTCAGGCGCAGATGACGGAAGGTATGGGTGGAGAAATCGGCCAACCCGGCCTGGTCTCTCCATTTACGAACGGTTTTACTCCAACTCCAGATGCTTAGCGGCATACCGTGATTCCGGTCAGAGACTGAGCGAAAAAGTGCCCCACCAAAAAAACCACTGTGCCGTAACTGCTGCAAATGTGCGGCAAGCACAGGGGTTATCGTTGGGCTGTAACACACTATACGCTCGCGATGATTCTTGGTGGTTTCGGCACGGATACGGATCAGCCGGTGGCCCGGATCAAGATCGTCAACCTGAAGCGCCGTGACTTCTGCCCGCCGTAATGCACCATAGTAGGCTAGTGCCAGCATCAGACGGTCGCGCAACGTTGCGGAGGCGGCCTGTTGCAGAAGAGTAAACCAGTTATGATCATCAGGAATGCTGGGAAGACGGGTGATACGCGGTACCAGTCCGCGTCCGCTGAACACCGGGCTGGGCAACATTGCCCGGGGTATCGGACTGGTTTCACAGAGATCCTGGTAATAAAGATACTCGTACCAGAGCCGGATGGCTGAAATGCGCAACTGCAGTGTGGCACTGGCGGCCGGCAGTGCCATTCCCGGGAGCTGGGGCCGTAGATATGCGGAAAAATCTTCAAAACGGGCAGAAGGTGGATGTAGTGAATTTGCTTCGCAGTACCGCAGATAATGCGTCAGAGCACCACGATAGGCTTTGATCGTGGCGTCAGCCCGCCCCAGATCAGTCAGTAGCCCGAGCCATTGCTCAACAAGATGCATACTGGCAGTAAAAAGTGGATTGCTGACCATCATGTTGACCTCTTTTGACAGAGAAACAGGTGTAGTTTAGTTCAAACAGGCCAATCAAATGTTGCATTCCACTTAACTTACTTTATGCCGCCAGGAACAACATCATCGTCGTTGTTCCTGATACCAGTCCCCGTGGAGAGCATGTCGCAGATGCTGACAGCTACGATCTGGGCCAGGGTGCCGGATTTTATCTGAACGCGACGGAACATCCGTGGAACACGCATTACAGGATGTATGACTATATTCTCCATGAGCTTCCGGATGTTGTCATGGAGCATTTACCTGTAACATCAAGGAAATCAATATCCGGTCACTCCATGGGGGGGCTGGGAGCGCTGGTTCTGTCGCTGCGAAATCCTGATGAATATGTGAGTGTATCGGCATTTTCACCAATAGTGTCACCTTCTCAGGTGCCATGGGGACAACAGGCATTCACCGCGTACCTGGGTGAAAATAAAAAAACGTGGGAGCACTACGATCCCGTCAGTCTCATTTTACAGGGTGCGAAATTACCAGAAATTTTTATTGACCAGGGATTAAGTGACGCCTTTTATGAAGATCAGTTACGCACTAAAAGTCTTGAAAGAGTGTGCAACGAGATGAACATCAACACATCATTCCGATATCATACTGGTTACGACCACAGCTATTATTTCATTTCCAGCTTTATTGGTGAGCACATTGCTTACCATGCCAACAGGCTCAGGCTGTCAGCATGAGTTGATTTCCAGCCTCAGAAAATGTGCTTAATTTTCAGGCCTGAACAGGGCCTGAATCCTGCAGACCTGAGATGTGCTGTAACCGGTGGCTTCAGCAGTTTCTCTTATGCTCAGTTTCTTGACCTGTCGGTAATACAGAACTTTCTTATGTCGTTCCTGATCGGCCTGTTTGCCCCGGTATTTTCCCAGCGTATGTGCCCGTTCAATTCCCTGCTTCTGCCGATGGCGGCGGCTCAGCCAGTCCTTATGCGACATCGAGGCCATCAGGTCGATAAGCATATTATTGATGGCGGTTATCACGGCGCGGGTGATTGGGTCAGCCTGCGAAGGATCTTTATCTGACAGCGCCTGCCATGAGGTGGGTACATCGAGGCTGACAATCCGCAGCTCGTGTTGCTCGATTTGCTTTTTCAGCGTCATCCAGTCGCTGTTGCTCAGACGGGTCAGACGGTCTATCTGCTCGACCAGTAAAATATCATTGCGGTGACTGTCCTTCAGTAAGCGCCCCAGTTCCGGGCGGTCAAGTTTTGTACCGCTGATGTTCTCCCGGTAGTAACTGGCTATTTTATGTCCCCGCTCCTGAACAAACTGCTCCAGCATCTCTTTTGCCCGATCGGCGAACTGATCTTCCGTCGATGCCCTTAAATAAGCTCTGATGAACATTTTTCCACCACGTTATCGCATTTAAGTTATTGCATTTAATCTATCGCATATAGGTTATGTCATTCATCGTGTGCCGTCACGTTTTGAATATGGCGTCAGGGTGTACCCTTATGCGATAAGCATTTCTGTTAAAAATACCGCATCGGATAATTTACGAGGGAAACTATATGGCAAGGAGGCAGATTCTTTCTCTGTCGGAAAGAGAATCATTACTGGCATTACCGGACGAAGAGTTAACGCTGACCCGGATGGCGTATTTCAGTGAACATGATCTGGCACTTATCAGTGCCCACCGTAAACCTGCCAGCCGTTTTGGTTTTGCCGTCCTTCTTTGCTATCTGAAAAATGTCGGCTTTACCCCGGATAAAAAAATCCCTCCCTCTGATGCGCTGCTGAAGCATATCGCCAGCAGGCTAAAACTTACCGGGGATCTCTGGCCAGCTTACCTTTCCGGCAGGGAAACCACGCGACGCGAACATTTAACCGAACTGTACCGCTATCTTGGCTTAAAAGCGTTCACCGGCAAAATACAGCAGGACTGTATTACACACCTGCTGCCGATGGCGACGCGCACCGATAAAGGTATTCTCCTGGCCGAAGAACTACTGGTCTGGCTCCGGCAGAACAACGTGATAATCCCCTCGATTGATGTCGTGGAGCGTTCCTGTGCTGAGGCCATGGCAGGCGGCGATAAAATCGTGTTTCAGACCCTGAATGCTCCGTTAACTCCGGCTCACAGGGATGCTCTGGATTGTTTACTTGAGTCATCGGATAATCAGTCTTCCAGGCTGACATGGCTTCTGCAACCTCCGGGTAAAATCAATGGTAAGAACGTGCTGCAACACCTTGATCGGCTCAGTAGCATTGAATCGCTGGCATTACCGGAAGGTATAGATCGTACCATTCACCAGAACCGGTTGCTGAAACTGGCGCGGGAAGGCCGAAAGATGAGCAGCCGGGATTTGACCCGATTTTCAGCAGCCCGGCGTCATGCGATCCTGGTGTGCGTGCTGGAAGAAGCCAGAGCCACACTGACAGACGAAGTGATTGAGTTGCATGAGCGAATGCTGAACAGCCTTTTCAGCAAAGCCAAAAGAACACAGGCTGAGCGCCTTCAGCAGACCGGAAAGCTGATCCAGTCAAAACTGAGGCAGTACATCAATGTCGGTCAGGCGCTGTCTGATGCCCGTGATTCCGGGGGAGATCCATGGCTCGCAATAGAAAACATACTCCCATGGCCTGAATTTGTCGCCAGTCTGGAGGAAACACGCCATCTCGCCAGAAAAAATAATTTTGACCCGCTGCATATTATTACCGAGAAATACAGCACATTACGGAAATATGCCCCGCGCATGTTGTCAGCTTTACAGTTAATCGCAACTCCGGCAGCGCAACCTCTGGCTGATGCGCTGGTTGTGATCAAGGATATGTACCGGAAGCAGTCACGTAAAGTTCCGGCCACCGCGCCGCTTGAGTTTGTCCCAGAAAGTTGGCGCAAGGTGGTAATTACACCTGCGGGTATTGACCGGCAGTACTATGAATTTTGTGCGCTCAGCGAGCTTAAGGGGGCGTTGCGTTCCGGGGACATCTGGGTTAAAGGCTCACGCCGCTACAAAAATTTTGATGATTACCTCATTCCCGAAAAGGACTTTGACAAACTCACACCGGCGCTGCCACTTCCCGTATCTGCTGATTATCATGAGTACATTACCAGCCGTATGACCCTGCTTCAGTCCAGGCTTGAAGAGGTCAATGCCATGGCTGCCCTTGGTGAACTGCCCGATGTGGAAATATCTTACAGGGGCGTAAAAGTCTCTCCGCTGGATAACAGCGTTCCGGTGCAGGTTTCACCGCTGGCAGAGCTGGTTTACAGCATGCTACCGCGCCCTAAAATCACGGAAATTCTCGATGAGGTAAACAGCTGGACGACGTTTACCCGACATTTTTCGCATATAAAAACTGACATTACCCGTCCCGATATCCGCCTGCTTCTCACCACCATTCTTGCGGATGGCATCAATCTTGGCCTGACCAAAATGGCGGAAGCCTGCCCCGGTAGCACCAAATCATCACTCGAAGATATTCAGGCATGGTACATCCGCGACGAAACCTATTCAGCAGCCCTTGCAGAGCTGGTAAACGCGCAGGGGAAAAGGCCGCTGGCGGCATTCTGGGGAGACGGGACAACATCATCATCAGATGGACAGAATTTCAGAACAGGCAGATCAGGCCGCTACGCAGGGCAGGTTAACCCGAAATACGGGCAGGAGCCCGGACGTCAGTTTTATACCCATATTTCGGATCAATACAGCCCGTTTTACACCTGCATAATCAGTCGGGTCAGAGATTCAACCCATGTGCTCGATGGCTTGCTGTACCACGAAAGCGACCTGGAAATCAGGGAGCATTACACCGATACAGCGGGTTTCACCGATCATGTCTTTGCCCTGATGCATCTGCTGGGATTTGCGTTCTGTCCGCGAATCAGGGATCTCCACGACAAGAAGCTATTTATCAAAGGGAAAGCAGGCCAGTACCCGGCGCTTCAGTCACTGATATCAACAACCAGCCTGAATCTGAAAGAGATCGAAATTCACTGGCGTGAAGTGCTGCGTCTGGCAACCTCGATAAAGCAGGGAACCGTGACGGCATCCCTGATGCTGAAAAAGCTTGCCAGCTACCCCAAGCAAAACGGGCTGGCCAAAGCACTGAGAGAAATTGGCCGTATTGAACGAACTCTGTTTATGCTCGACTGGTTCCGCGATCCTGCACTGCGTCGGCGGGTACAGGCGGGGCTGAATAAAGGTGAAGCCCGTAACGCGCTGGCGCGAGCGGTATTTATGCACCGGCTGGGAGAAATCAGGGACCGAAAACCGGAAAATCAGAGCTATCGCGCCAGTGGACTGACGCTCCTGACAGCTGCCATATCCCTGTGGAATACCGTCTATATGGAAAGAGCTGTCGATGCTCTGAAGCGTAAGGGAGTGAAGATCAACGAGCAACTGCTGTCGCATTTGTCCCCGCTAGGCTGGGAACACATCAATCTGACAGGCGATTATATATGGAAAAGCAACCGGATACCGTCAGCCGGTAAGTTTCGTCGGCTGAGGCCAGCTAAATTAGGCAGGTCAAAAAATAACCTTAACGAATGGAAGGGACTTCCCCTGGATATGCGCCTGATTAACTCTTGTGCAATCATGGGGTAAACATAGCCCCGGAGGGATTCGTTATGACCATCACGACTGTCGGTATCGATCTTGCTAAAAATGTGTTCGCTGTTCACTGCGTTGACCAACACGGTAAAACTGTTCTGGTTAAACCCAAAGTATCGCGTGCTGCCCTTCCTGAGCTGATTGCCAGTTTACCTCCCTGTGTTATCGGGATGGAGGCATGCTCCGGGGCTCACTACTGGGCAAGGTTGTTTCGGCAATATGGTCATGAACCACGGCTGATGGCTGCTAAATTTGTATCTCCTTACCGCATGGCCGGTAAATCAGGCAAAAATGATGCAGCTGATGCTCAGGCTATCTGTGAAGCAGTTCGTCGCCCGCATATGCGGTTTGTACCAGTGAAGGATGAGAGCCAGCAGGCGATGCAATGCCTACACCGTATCAGACAGGGTTTTATCGAAGAGAAAACAGCAACATATAACCGATTGAGAGGTTTGATATCGGAATTCGGTGTCATCGCCCCACAAAGTACAGATGCCCTGCGTCACATGGTTTCTGAGCAGAAGAGTTCTTTGCCACTTCAGGTTCAACAATGTGTTAATGACCTGCTGGAACACATTGATCGTATTGAAGATAATATTACTGAATATGACCGGATTTTGTCCCGCATGGCAAAAACAGATCACCGCAGCCAGCGATTGATGGAACTGAAAGGGATTGGTCCCACAACGGCCTGTGCGCTGGTCGCCAGTATCGGTAATGCACACGATTTTAAAAATGGGCGACAACTGGCAGCCTGGCTGGGACTAACGCCATCGCAGTACAGCAGTGGTGGGAAATCAAAGCTTGGCAGGATAACTAAAGCTGGCGATTCGTATCTGCGAACGCTACTGGTTCAGGGGGCTCGTTCGGTTCTGATTGGTGCCGAGAAAAGGACTGATTTATTCAGTCGTTGGGTCTGTTCACTGGTCGATCGCAGAGGATACTGGCGTGCCGTTGTAGCCATCGCCGCCAAAAACGCAAGGCTGTGCTGGGCATCATTGCATTACGGTGATGATTTCAGGCTGTACTCAGCCAGCTAAAGCACGAAACAAAATAACCATCTGACCTGCAATTCGTTGATGATAAAGGGTTAGACCCCGTGAGGCCTATCTGGCTATTGTACAGGATATACGTATCCGCTTAACGAACAAGAACCTCACGCGCGTCTTTCATCAGGGTCCGAATCGATGACGATTCATCATGGCCGTTTATAGTACCGCAGTCTCTCCCCTTTATTTTTACTGAAGAGCAGACAGAAACCATAAACACCGGCGTTGACACGCCGGGGAAGCCCTTATAGTACAATAATTTTCGATATCCAAACTGACCCCTAATAGCCCCAGCTGATGGTGATGTTTTTCTGTGCCAGCACGTGCAGCCACAGCAGGGTTGCGAGGCTGCCGATAGGGGTTATTTTCGGGCCGAGGTCACAGCCGATGACGTTGGCGTAAATCATCGCCTGCTTCACCACGCCCTGTGCGCTACTACCGTCAATCGACAACGCGCCAACCAGCACGGTGGGCATGTTGTTCATGACGGACGAGAGTGCCGCCGTCAGGAAGCCGGTGCCGAGCGTTGCGCCCCATACGCCGTGCTCTGCAAACCGGTTCAGGGCGGCGGAAAGGTAATCAGTCAGTCCGGCGTTACGCAGTCCGTATACCACCAGATACATGCCCAGCGAAAAGATAACGATCTGCCAGGGCGCGCCTTTCAGCACCCTGCCGGCGTCAATCACGTGTCCTTTGCGGGCAACCAGCCAGAGAATAAACGCCGCCACCGCCGCCACCAGGCTGACCGGCACGCCGAGCGGCTCCAGAGCAAAAAAGCCAACCAGCAGAAGAACCAAAACCACCCAGCCAGCCTTAAAGGTTCGTGCATCCCGGATGGCTTCCCGCGGTGCCTTCAGCTTCGCCAGGTCATAGGTGACCGGGATGTCCCTGCGGAAAAAGAGATGAAGCATCACCAGCGTGGCCGCAATGGAGGCAATGTTCACCGGCACCATGACGGATGCGTACTCGCTGAAGCCCAGCGTAAAGAAGTCAGCCGTTACGATGTTCACCAGGTTCGATACGATGAGCGGCAGGCTGGAGGTGTCAGCGATAAAGCCCGCTGCCATCACAAACGCCAGCGTGGAGCCGGGAGTGAATCCCAGCGCCAGCAGCATGGCAATAACGATCGGCGTCAGAATTAGCGCGGCTCCGTCATTGGCAAACAGCGCCGCCACTGCGGCACCCAGCAGAACGATATACGTGAACAGCAGCCGGCCCCTGCCGCCTCCCCAGCGGGAAACGTGCAGCGCGGCCCACTCAAAAAAGCCGGACTCATCGAGCAGCAGGCTGATAATGATGACCGCAATGAACGTGCCCGTGGCGTTCCAGACAATCTGCCAGACCACCGGAATATCACCGATGTGCACCACGCCGGTCAGCAGCGCCAGCGCCGCACCGATGACGGCACTCCAGCCAATGCTCAGCCCCTTCGGCTGCCAGATGACCAGTACCAGCGTCAGGATGAAAATCGCACCTGCCAGAAACATACCCGCTCCTATTGAATACAAATGCCTGTTAAACCGGACTGATAAATTTTCGATGCGTAATATATTCGATAATCCAGATATATACCGGTAAATTTTTAAATGCAGACAGGCTTGCCGTTGGTGGTGGCGTTATCGCGTTCAGCCTGCCGGCTGAGCTGGCGGATATCATCCCGCTGGCAGAGATAAGCCTGTTCGATAACCGCCGCTGCCCACGCCGGCATATGAGGCGACAGACGATAGTGGATCCATTTTCCGTCCCGCCGGTCGGTAAGCAGCCCGTTTTCTCTCAGCAGAGCCAGATGCCGTGAGATTTTGGGCTGAGTTTCTTTCAGCACGGACGTAAGTTCACAGACGCAGAGCTCCCCTTTTTCGCGTAGCAGCAGCACGAGGCTGAGTCGGGTTTCGTCGGAAAGGCTTTTAAAAAGCTGCAGGGGGGACACGGGTGGCATGGTGACTCCTTATTGTGACTGACCTGAGTGTACCTGTGAAACTTTCTCCGTCAAATTTATATTCACTTAATCATATGTATGTGCGAACGCCGGACGAGCCTGAGCATGCAGAAGGACTTTCCGTCCGGATGCGCCTGACCGGCATTCCATGAACAGCGTTTTTGCCCTGCGCGTTGACCCCGTTAACAATTCGTGTAGAGTAAAAAGCGCTTTTTGCCGTGGTTCATCTGCCCGGCGGGCATTTGTGGCCGGTACTGAACGTCTGTTCATCCGGTCTTTCTGATTACCCGCGCTGCTCTGTCAGCCGTGAAGGAGTGATAAACACCACCATGCGTCTTACGCCACCCTGAGTCGTACCCCTCCTCTGTCGCACTGAATAAACTTCGGCGCGCACTCAAAAACATCCCGTCTGCGGATGTGCTTTTTCGTACGTAAAATTTTTGCCCTCACGGGCTGACCGTAATCAAAAACTGAGAAATGACTATGCTGCTGTCCTCGACGCGTAAGGACTGGCTGGGTAACGTCCGTGGTGACGTCCTTGCCGGTATTGTGGTCGCGCTCGCGCTTATTCCCGAAGCGATCGCCTTTTCCATCATCGCCGGAGTCGACCCGCAGGTCGGGCTCTACTCTGCGTTCTGTATTCCCCTGGTTATGGCCTTCCTCGGCGGCCGTCCGGCAATGATATCGTCCGCCACCGGTGCGATGGCGCTGCTGCTGATCACGCTTGTAAAAGACCACGGCCTGCAGTATCTGCTGGCGGCCTCGGCGCTGACCGGCGTACTGCAGCTGGCGGCCGGCTACCTGAAGCTGGGCAGCCTGATGCGCTACGTCTCCCGCTCGGTGGTCACCGGTTTCGTGAACGCGCTGGCCATCCTGATATTTATGGCGCAGCTGCCGGAGCTGACCAACGTCACCTGGCACGTTTATGCCCTGACCGCTGCGGGCCTGGGCATCATTTATCTCTTCCCGTATCTGAACAAAACCATTCCCTCGCCGCTGGTCTGCATCATCGTGCTGACCGCCATTTCCATGTGGCTGCACCTGGACGTGCGCACCGTGGGTGACATGGGCAAACTGCCGGACAGCCTGCCGGTGTTTCTGATCCCGGATATCCCGCTTAACCTCGACACGCTGATGATTATTCTGCCGTACTCGGCAGGACTTGCCGTGGTGGGGCTGCTGGAGTCGATGATGACCGCCACCATCGTGGACGACATGACCGACACGCCGAGCGATAAAAACCGCGAGTGCAAGGCGCAGGGCGTGGCCAACATCTGCACCTCCTTTATCGGCGGCATGGCGGGCTGCGCGATGATTGGCCAGTCGGTGATCAACGTCAAATCGGGCGGGCGCGGGCGGCTTTCCACGCTCACCGCCGGCGTGGTGCTGCTGCTGATGGTGGTGTTCCTGCGCGACTGGGTGTCCCGGATACCCATGGCGGCTCTGGTGGCGGTGATGATCATGGTCTCCATCGGCACCTTCTCCTGGCGCTCCATCAGCAACCTGCGCAGCCATCCGCTGTCAACCAGCGTGGTGATGCTGGCCACCGTGGTGGTGGTGGTGGCGACCGATAACCTGGCGTTTGGCGTGCTCACCGGCGTGCTGATTGCCTCGCTGAACTTCGCCACCAAGGTCGCCCGCTTTATGGCGGTCTCCTCTGAGCTGAAGGACGACACCCGCACCTATACCGTAGCCGGCCAGGTATTCTTTGCCTCATCCGATCGCTTTATGAGCCACTTCGACTTCCGTGAAGCGGTGGAGCGCGTGGTGATTGACGTAACGCACGCCCACTTCTGGGATATCACCTCCGTGAGCGCGCTGGACCGGGTGGTTATCAAGTTCCGTCGCGAAGGCACGGAAGTGGAGATCAAGGGTATGAATGACGCGACCCGCACCCTCGTTGACCGCTTCGGAGTGCATGACAAGCCTGAAGAAGTGGAAAAGCTGATGGGTGGCCATTAATTTACTGGAGAAAGCATCATGAATAACACCGTTATTGCCTGCGTTGACGGCTCGCCGTCAACCCGGCCGGTCTGTGAGTATGCTGCCTGGGCAGCCGGTAAACTTGGCGCGCCGCTGGCGCTGCTGCACGTGCTCGAAAAGAGTGAGACTCCCGCCGTGTCTGACCTGACCGGGAGCATTGGTATTGACAGCCGGGAGCAGCTGACCGAAGCGCTGGTCCGCGTCGAGGGTGAGCGCAGCCGGCTGCTGATGGCGCAGGGCAAGGCCGTGCTGGCCGGCTGTGCGGAGCTCCTGAAGCAGACCGGACAGCCGGACGCACAGCTGCTGCAAAAGCACGGCGCACTGGACGAAATCCTGGCGGAGCTGGGCGAAGTCCGGCTGATGGTGCTGGGGCGCCGCGGGACGCAGAATCAGGTAGGCAGCCATCTGGAAAGCGTCATTCGCCTGCAGAAAAACCCGGTGCTGATTGTGCCGGAGACGTTTACGCCGCCGGCGCGGGTGATGTTTGCGTACGACGGCAGCAGTGAGAGCCGTAAAAACCTGACGCGCCTGACGGTCAGCCCGCTGCTGCACGGCCTGAGCTGTCATATCGTGATGGTCAACGGTGACATGTCAGCCCTGCAGGATGCGCAGGCTGTTCTTCAGGAAGCCGGTATCACGACCGAGACACGCCTGCTGGAAGACGAGTCCGTAACCGGGGCGCTGTGCCGCTACGCGGACGCCCATGATATCGACCTCACGGTAATGGGGGCCTGCGGGCACTCCCGGTTACGGCGATTCTTTATTGGCAGCCACACCACGGAAATGCTGTCTGAAAGCCGTCAGCCCCTGCTGATGCTGCGATGAAACAGGCGGGCCTGATATCAGGCCCGCCTTCACAGGGGAAAGAGGATGACGGGTATGAAGGTAAAGGCGCGTTATTGCGGCGCATCCGTCCTGATACCGGTGGCCAGCAGGCTGGCGCCAAGAATGTAGACCAGGCAGAACAGGGCCTGAAGATGCAGGGTGACATGGTTATCTATCAGCACGCCCATGATTACCGGGGATGCCCCGCTGGCAATCACCGTCCCTGCCTCAACCGCCGAGCGCACCCTGGCCAGCTGCGCCGGACCAAACAGCTGTACCCAGAGCGCGGTGGCAAGCGTTGAGGCAATGGCCGACGATACGCCGGTCATAATCAGGTAAAAAGGCGTCACCCACTGACCGTTGCTGAGCCATAGCGCCAGCATGGCCAGGGCCTGTGGCATCAGAAACCACGGCAGCAGCCTGCGTGGTGAGAGCCGGTCAATCAGCGGGCCAAACGACAGCAGCGATACCGCCTGGGTAATGGCATAGGCAATAAACCATACCGCCACCCACGACAGCTCCCAGCCTTTCTCCTGTGCCAGCCTCGCCTGGTGGAAGAAGAAGCCGGTGGTGATAAAGGGGGAGGCCAGCACGACAGGCAGCGCCAGCAGCAGGTTGCGGTTTCGCCATACCGGCGCCTCTTTTTCTTTCTCCTCACCCCGCTTTCTGAACGTACGCAGCGGCTTCTCTTTCCCGCGGGGCAAAAACATCAGCGCGACCCCCACGCCGGCAACAAGCATTCCGGCATTGATGCCCCAGGCAGCGCGCCATCCCGTCAGCGCGCTTATCTGCACCGCAATCACAGGAAAAACGGCCTGCGCCAGCGAGAGCCCCAGCGCGATGGCGCCGAGCGCCTTGCCTGCATCAAGGGGGAACTGGCGCGCCGTTGCGGTCAGCGCAGTATGCACCATCAGTCCCTGGCCGCCGAGGCGCAGAAAGTAAAACCCGATGCACAGCATCCACGCCGCCTGTGCGCCGGAAACCAGCAGGCAGGCCGTGAGCAGCAAAAGGGTGACCGCCAGCGTGAAGCGGCGGGTCGTGGTGTAGTCAATCAGCCGTCCGGCCCAGGTCAGCGTGATGGCGCTCATCACCGTTCCGATTGCGTACAGGCCGCCCAGTCCGCCGTCGGTGAGCCCAAAGGCCTCACGAAAATCCTGCCCGTAAAGTGAGACAAAATAGGTCTGTCCAAAGCTGGACATGGCCATCAGCATCGCACCGAACGTAAGGTGAGAGGCGTGATGAAACATAAACCGAAAAAGCTGACGCATGAATATCCCTGAAGGCGGGCTGCAGCCCGCCGATTAATCACGACGTGTCCGTACCGGCTGCTGCGGACACGGCGCCTGCGTCCCTGAAGCAGGTACACGCGGGTTCACCGTGAAAGGTGGCAGTCCCGTAACGGATATGAGAGAACGGTACCCGGCGCGGACTGGCTGTCGCGGCAGGCTCTCTGATAAAGGACGGGCGAAGAGAAACTCAGGGTGGCGTAATGTGCATGACTCACAGTCAGATATAAAATGCTGCCGAAACGATAATTTTTAATGCTCTTCAGGTCAAGCCTGAAAACGGGCTCCTCATGCCCGCCGCAGGGGGAGTCGCACAAAAACAGTGGATAGCCGCTTGATTAACGCCCGTGACCGGGCCAGAATTGCGGCGAGGTGATGGCGTTCCACCTTACCCAACCGCTTCCCCTGAGAAGCTGATGACGCCTGATATTACTCCCCTTTAACCGGGAGTATGTCAGGCCGCCCCGTATCATCAGCCTGCATACTCCCTCTGACACAGAGGTAAACCCCGTGAAATCTTATCTGGCCATTATCATTGGTGGATCCGCTGGCTGCCTGATCCGCTGGCTGCTTGGCGCACGCCTGAACAGCCTGTTTCCTGACCTGCCACCGGGCACGCTGGTAGTGAACCTTGCGGGCGGATTTATCATTGGTGCGTCGCTGGCCTGGTTCATGCGCCATCCTGACCTGGATCCGGCCTGGCGATTACTTGTTATCACCGGGCTGTGCGGTGGGCTGACCACGTTTTCCACGTTTTCCCTGGAAATATTCTCACAGCTGCAGTCCGGTAATTATTTCTGGGCGTTTACTTCACTGCTGGTAGGGGTCGTCTCAGAAAACGAAAATAAAGCACGCTAAGCCGGTTGCAGCGGCCGTAGCGGCCTGAACTTGCCCGCGCCGATCTTGGCGCTGCTGCGCCAGAGGTAATCGCCGGTCAGGTTGATGTGCTCCCAGCCGAGCGGCGACAGGTACTGCAACAGGCCGTCATCGACGGCTTGACCGTGGCCACGCAAGGCGTTCGCGGCCCGCTCCAGATAGACCGTGTTCCATAGCACGATGGCCGCCGTCACCAGGTTGAGGCCGCTGGCCCGGTAGCGCTGCTGCTCGAAGCTGCGGTCGCGGATTTCCCCCAGGCGGTTGAAGAACACGGCGCGGGCCAGCGCGTTGCGCGCCTCGCCTTTGTTCAGCCCGGCATGCACGCGGCGGCGCAGCTCGACGCTTTGCAGCCAGTCCAGGATGAACAGTGTGCGCTCGATGCGTCCCAGCTCACGCAGGGCGACGGCCAGGCCGTTCTGGCGCGGGTAGCTGCCAAGCTTCCTGAGCATCAGCGAGGCCGTCGCCGTGCCCTGCTTGATCGAGGTGGCCATCCGCAGGATTTCATCCCAATGGGCGCGGACGTGCTTGATGTTGAGCGTGCCGCCGATCATCGGTTTCAACGCCTCGTAGGTGGCATCGCCCTTCGGGATGTAGAGCTTGGTGTCGCCCAGGTCACGAATGCGCGGGGCGAAGCGGAAGCCCAGCAGGTGCATCAACGCGAAGACGTGGTCCGTGAACCCTGCCGTGTCGGTGTAGTGCTCCTCGATCCGCAGGTCGGATTCGTGATACAGCAGGCCGTCGAGCACGTAGGTCGAGTCGCGCACGCCGACGTTCACGACCTTGGTGTGGAACGGCGCGTACTGGTCGGAGATATGGGTGTAGAACGTCCGCCCTGGGCTGCTGCCGTATTTCGGATTGATGTGGCCGGTGCTCTCGGCCTTGCTGCCGGTGCGGAAGTTCTGGCCGTCCGACGATGACGTGGTGCCGTCGCCCCAATGCCCGGCGAAGGGATGTCGGAACTGCGCGTTGACCAGCTCGGCCAGTGCCGCCCCGTAGGTTTCGTCGCGGATGTGCCAGGCTTGCAGCCAGGCCAGCTTGGCGTAGGTCGTGCCGGGGCACGATTCCGCCATCTTGGTCAGGCCCAGGTTGATCGCGTCGGCGAGGATCGTGGTCAGCAACAGGTTTTTGTCCTTGGCCAGGTCGCCTGACTTCAGGTGGGCGAAGTGCCGGGTGAAGCCCGTCCATTCGTCTACCTCCAGCAGCAATTCGGTGATCTTGACGTGCGGTAGGATCATCGCCGTCTGGTCGATCAGGGCCTGTGCGGTATCGGGCACCGCCGCATCGAGCGGCGTGATCTTCAGGCCCGACTCCGTGATGATGGCGTCCGGCAGCTCGTTGGCCAGCGCCATGCGGTTGACGGTGGCGAGCTGCGTTTCCAGCAGCGTCAGCCGGTCATGCAGGTACTGGTCGCAATCGGTGGCCACGGCCAGCGGCAATTCGCTGGCCTGCTTGAGGCTGGCGAATTTCGCGGGCGGCACCAGGTAGTCCTCGAAGTCCTTGAACTGGCGCGAGCCTTGCACCCAGATGTCGCCGGAGCGCAGCGCGTTCTTCAGCTCCGACAGCGCGCACAGTTCGTAGTAGCGCCGGTCGATGCCGGTGTCGGTCATCACCAGCTTCTGCCAGCGCGGCTTGATGAACTCGGTCGGCGCGTCGGTGGGCACCTTGCGGGCGTTGTCGCTGTTCATGCTGCGCAGCACCTCGATGGCGTCGAGTACGTCCTTGGCGGCGGGCGCGGCCCGCAACTTGAGCACGTCGAGAAATTCCGGCGCGTAGCGGCGCAGCGTGGCGTAGCTCTCGCCGATGCGGTGCAGGAAATCGAAGTCCTCGGGTTGCGCGAGCCGCTGCGCTTCGGTGACGCTCTCGGCGAAAGCATCCCAGGACATGACGGCCTCGATGGCGGCGAACGGATCGCGGCCCGCTTGCTTGGCCTCGATCAGCGCCTGGCCGATGCGCCCGAACAGCCGCACCTTGGCATTGATCGCCTTGCCGGATGCCTGGAACTGCTGCTGATGCTTGTTCTTGGCGGCATTGAACAGCTTGCCCAGGATGCGGTCATGCAGGTCGATGATTTCGTCGGTGACGGTGGCCATGCCCTCGATGGCGAGCGCCACCAGGGTCGCGTAACGCCGCTGCGGCTCGAACTTCGCCAGGTCGGCGGGCGTCATCTGGCCGCCCTCGCGGGCGATCTTGAGCAGCCGGTTCTGGTGAACCAGCCGCTCGATGCCGGAGGGCAGGTCGAGCGCCTGCCACGCCTTGAGGCGTTCGATGTGTTCCAGCATGTGCCGCGAGTTCGGTTTGACCGGGGATTGCCGCAGCCAGGCCAGCCACGTCGTCTTGCCGTTGTCGCGGCGCTTGAGCAGATCGTCGAGGCGACGGCGATGCACGTCCGTCAGCGGCTCAGCCAAGGCGTCGTAGAGACGCCGGTTGGCGCGGGTAATCGCTTCGGCGCTCGCCCGCTCGACGGCGTTGAGGGCGGGCACAATGACCGACTGCCGCCGCAGGTGCTCGATCAAGGCTCTGGCCAGCACGATGCCCTTGTCGGTTTGCATGGCCAGCTCGGTCAGCAACTGGACAGCCTGCCGGTAGTGGCCAATCGTGAACGGCTGGAAGCCGAACACCGTTTGCAGCTCGACCAGGTGCTCGCGTCGGGTCTGCTCACGCTGCCCGTACTCGTCCCAGCTTTCGATGCCGACCTTGAGCTGGTTGGCGACCAGTCTCAGCAATGGCGGGAACGGTGGCTCATCAGCGCCAAGGATGACGCCGGGAAAGCGCAGGTAGCAGAGCTGCACCGCGAAGCCCAGCCGATTGGCCGGGCCGCGCCGCTGCCGGATGATGGAGAGGTCGCTTTCGCTGAACGTGTAGTGACGGATCAACTCATCCTTGGTGTCCGGCAACGCCAGCAGGCTTTCGCGCTCGGCGGCGGAGAGGATCGAACGGCGGGGCATGCGGTTTCCTTCTTCTTGAAAACGTAGGTTTGTGACAAGCCCGCCAAGGCAACCGGCGCGGCACGGGAATCAAGGCATTGCGATTCTCGAAAATAGTTCTTGAAATTCTATTCTTGATTGCATATCATCTCAACGAGTTTCGATAAGAAAGGATGCGCATGCGACCGTCTGTTGTGCTTGACATGAAGCGAAGCGCAGTGCGTGAAGCGGTAGGCCGCTTTCGCGCCGCGAACCCGCGCGTCTTCGGCTCGGTGCTGCATGGCACCGACCGGGATGGCAGCGACCTCGACCTGTTGGTCGATGCGCTGCCCGGTGCCACGTTGTTGGACTTGGGCGATTTGGAAGAAGAACTGAAATCGCTGCTCGGCGTTGACGTCGATCTGCTGACTCCCGGCGACCTGCCGCCGAAGTTCCGGGCCAAGGTGCTCGCGGAGGCGCAACCGATATGAGCGAGAACCGCCTGCCCGATTACCTCGACCACATTCAGCAGGCCGCAACCGATGCGCGCAGCTTCGTGGAAGGGATGGCCAAGGACGACTTCTTGGCCGACAAGCGCACCCAGCAGGCCGTCATCATGAGCCTGATCGTCATCGGCGAGGCGGCCACAAAGGTGATGGATGGCTACGTCGAGTTCACCCAGGCGCATGCCGACGTGCCGTGGCGCAGCATGCGCAATATGCGTAATCGCATGGCTCACGGCTATTTCGACATCAACCTCGATGTGGTGTGGGAGACGGTACAGGAATGGCTGCCGGCGTTGCTCCAGCAATTGCCCGCCGTGCGTCAGGATGCCGACGATGAAGACCGTAACGACAACTGTGAAAGAGGGATCTCCGATGACTGTTGAATCGAGAATATTTTCTGTAGCCGAGTATGTTCAGCCGTCCGAAGGCGAGCCTATTCGTTCCGTTGTGCTTGAAACCCGAGACTCAATTATCGTGGTTTGGCATGTCCATCCCGGGCAGGAAATTGCGGCTCACATTCATCCTCACGGCCAAGACACGTGGACTGTTTTGTCGGGAATGGCTGATTACTTTCAGGGCAATGGGATTGTTCGTGCCCTCAGGGAAGGTGAGATAGCCGTGGCAAGACCGGGCCAAGTGCACGGGGCGCGAAATACAGGTACCGAGCCATTTGTGTTAGTCTCGGTTGTGGCATCAGCCAATGCCGGTTTCGTATTGGCTGAGCGATAGAGCCCAATCTCTGGAGTTGGTCCAATGAGCGGTCGGGGAGATAGGTAACAGACATGCAGCGGACACGGCTGCTAAACCAGGTCGCAAACCTCCTTGCGTCGCAGCGTGCCGCAAGCGACGCGATCAATCGAATGGGGTCGGCATGAGACTGAACACCATCCAGTTCCCGACCGCGTAGCCGCCTGTCCTGCCGATCAGGTCTTGACCATCGACGCCTGGGATCAGTCCTGAATGTTCTTGGAGACCACTACGTTATGAGCCGCAGCCGCCGCAAAACACCCATCGTCGGGCACACGACCTGCGGCAGCGAGCGCGAGGACAAGAAGCTCTGGCATCAGCGCTGGCGCACCCGTGAGCGCACGGCGCTGACCAGCGCGTCGCCCGAAGCCCTGAGCGCCCATCTGCCCCTGCTGGAAAACCAGGCCAGCAGCGTCTGGTCGATGGGCAAGGATGGCCGCTCCTACTGGCCCGTCAAGCGCCAGGCCGCCACGGCGGATCGCATCGCCAATCACAAGGGACGCAACCCGCAAGAACGCGCCTCCCTGAAAAAGCGCCTGCTGCGCAAGTGGATGAGCAAATGAAGCTCTCCTTCCATCAGCACATTGCGCTGTTCTGGATGATCGGTGCTCCGGGCGTCTTCGCGCCCGTGATCGAGAACGCCAAGCGGCCCGATGCCGGCGCCGTCATGGCGTGGGGTGTCGCGATCGTGGCGGTGATGATCCTCTTCACCCCTTTGCTGCTGCGCTGTCCACCATTCCGGCGCTGGTATGGCCGGACGGATGCGCTGTCGGAGCGGCAGCGCCAGGCGCTTGCCGAGCGCGGCCTGCGCCGCTACTACCAGACCGCTTTCGATGACGGCTACGTGCCCCGCGTGATGCCCTACGTGTGGCGCATCATCTGGACGGTCGGCGGGTTGATGGCTGTGACCGCCGTACTGCCTACCAACACCGGACGGCCAGCCTTCGATGCCTTGGTGGTCTTCTCGACCTGGTATCCGATAGGCGTGATGCTGCTGGTTTTCGCGTCGAGGCCCCTTGGCCGGTTGATTCGCCAAAGAGCACAGGAGCGGCGGAAATGAGCACGTCAACCATCGAGGCGCTGGCCAGCGCCTGGGCAAGGATTGCCGAGGAAGCGGAATTCCCCGCTGACTACGAGGGGACTGCCACACCACAAGCGCATCGGGCTAGCGAAGCTATTCAGGAGCAGATTCGGGAGCGCATCGTCGCCACCAACGACATGCGGCTGTTCAGCCTGCTGCACCTGCTGGGTCAGGCGTCGCTGCGCATGGAGCAAGCGCTGTGGCCGGAGGATTACGAGCGGATGACGCGCGAGGTTGAGGAAGCCCTGCGGCAAGCCACCGACGCCAACGCCAGATCGTACACCCACGAAGAAGTGATGCAGGCGATGCAGGAACGCATCGACCGGGCGCGAGACAAGCCATGTTGATTGGCTATGCGCGCGTCTCGACGCAGGATCAGAACCTGGAGCTGCAACGCGAAGCCTTGAGCAAGGCCGGATGTAAAAAGGTCTTCGAGGACAAGGTGAGTGGCACGCGGGCAGACCGGCCTGGCTTGGCCAAGACGCTCGAAATGCTGCGCGAAGGCGATACTTTGGTCGTCTGGAAGCTCGACCGGCTGGGCCGGTCGGTCAAGCAACTGGTCGATCTGGTCGGCGATCTGCACAAGCACGGTGTCCAGTTCAGGAGCCTCACCGACTCCATCGACACCGGCACACCATCCGGGCGGTTCTTCTTCCACGTCATGGCGAGCCTTGCCGAAATGGAGCGCGAGCTGACCGTCGAGCGCACCCGCGCCGGGCTGGAAGTCGCCAAGCAGCTCGGCCGCAAAGGCGGCCGCAAGCCGAAGATGACCGACAGCAAGATCGAGTCGGCCAAGAAGCTGCTGGCCAGCGGGGTGCCGCCCAAGGACGTGGCCAAGAACCTCGGCGTGTCCATTCCGACGCTGTACCGCTGGGTGCCAGCCTCCACGCACGCTTAGCGTGCTTTATTTTCCGTTTTCTGAGACGACCCCTGGTACACGTAACCGGCTCCATTCTGATGACTGCCCTGGGTTTTTTTGTCGTCACATGGCTGCTGTGAGCGTGTGGCTGATGACGGATAAAAATGCCCCTGCCTGCGGCAGCTTTACAGGGCTTTACCTCTTCCGCCTGAAGCGGGCCGGACGTTATGATAAAATTAACGTCACGCTAATTCGTTAATTTATCAGCAATTAATTATCGTATTTTTTATATCTTCAGCGTAGCTCAGCCGGCTTATCCTCTGATAACCAGCGGTTGTATATCAGGGGAAGGCCTGTTTTTTTTGAATAAAGGGAGGGAGTGTGTCAGAAATCCCAGACAGAAATAAAAAGAGGATGTCAGAAGTGCCATCTGCATTTTTCAGCTCGCCCGCAGCCGGCGGCATCGTGCTCATCATCGCCTCAGCAGCCGCTATCATCGTGGCTAACTCTCCGCTCAGGGAGGGATATGAGGTATTCCTGAAATACAACGCCGCCGGCCTCTCCGTTGAGCACTGGATAAACGACGCCCTGATGGCCGTGTTCTTCATGATGGTCGGCCTGGAAATCAAGCGCGAGCTTCTCACCGGTCAGCTTGCCACCTGGGGCCAGCGCGCGCTGCCGGGATTTGCCGCGCTGGGCGGGATGGCCGTGCCTGCGGCCATTTACGTATGGTTTAATGCGGGCAGCGATGAAACCCTCGCTGGCTGGGCAATTCCTGCCGCCACGGACATTGCCTTTGCGCTCGGGGTACTGGCACTGCTGGGCAGTCGCGTACCTGCCTCGCTGAAAATTTTCCTGTCGGCGCTGGCTATTCTGGACGACATGGGCGCAGTGGCTATTATTGCGCTCTTCTATACCAGTAATATTTCGTTTCTGATGCTGGCCGGTGCGGCGGTCACGGTTGCTCTGCTGTTTATCATGAACCGTGCCGGGATTACCCGGCTGTTTCCCTATCTGCTGGCGGGGGGCGTGCTGTGGTTTTTCATGCTTCAGTCCGGGGTGCACGCCACCATCGCGGGTATCCTGCTGGCGCTCTTTATCCCGCTGCGGGTAACCGATCCGGATAAACAATCCCCTCTTGCCCGGCTGGAGCACGGCATCAATCCGTGGGTGACGTTTCTGATACTGCCGCTGTTTGGCTTCGCAAATGCGGGGGTCGCGCTCTCCGGTATGACGGCTGATGACCTGATGTCGCCGGTACCGGTCGGCGTTGCGCTGGGCCTGTTTGTTGGCAAGCAGGCGGGCATTTTCGGCCTGTCGCTGCTGGCCGTCAGCCTGGGCCTGGCAAAACGGCCTGAAAAAAGTACCTGGCTGCAGGTTTACGGCGTATCGGTCCTGTGCGGAATAGGGTTTACCATGAGCCTGTTTATCGGCAACCTGGCGTTTGCAGAAAGCCCCCTGTTGGTGGACGAGGTCAAGGTGGGGGTACTTGCCGGCTCTGTACTGGCAGCACTGGCGGGTATGCTGATACTGCGCTTTTCTCCTTCGCATCCTTCCCGGTAACGCATTCGGGTCCGGAAAATCCCCGTGATGACGGGGATTTTTATTTCCCTGCAAACTTATTAATCAACAGGGCCACCTTCATTACCGTCGGCATTTATTCAGGTGCTTATCATCACACTGGTGCCCGCATTTATAGTTTGCCGAAAAAATTCGCACCGTTAATCATGCAGGTACAAACAAAAAGCAGTCTTTTTGTCAATCATGGCAACTTTTCCTGGCCGCCCCCGGTTATGTCGGTTCTCTCGCCTGTTATTAATGTAGCGGGTAATGTCCCATTTCAAAAAGGGGAAAGGGAGAGGCATGCTGATGTCTAAAATCAGAATGCCCCCGGAGTTCTGTTTATGGATGAGAACCTACAGCTGCTTGTGTCCTGCCAGAATTTTCAGGCCAATGATACCCGCCAGAATCAGTCCGAAACAGGCAATGCGTAACAGGCCCTTATCTTCATTTAAGTAAATTATTCCGTACGCTGCTGTCCCTAAAGCACCAATCCCGACCCAGACCGCATAAGCGGTTCCTACAGGAATAGTCCGTGTTGCCAGGGACAAAAAGTACATGCTCACACCGATAAATGTCAGGCAAAAAATACTGGGGTAGATCCGGGTAAATCCCTCAGTCCGGAGCATTGACGCGGCATAAAAGACTTCGGCTATGCCGGCAATCACCAGATACATCCATCCATTCATAAAACTCCTTTAACGGCTCATCAAAACCAGCAATATTGTGGGCAATGTTAACTCTGTTTTTAAGCAGGGGATCATCAGCATCAACCGCGAAACCCTTTCCGGCACAGGAAAAAATCGCTGCCTGCGTCGGGTTAACTGCCTGGGCCCAGTTTTTTTAACCTGAAATAGGTGGCCCTGGATATGCCGGTTTTCTCCATCACCAGTTTAATGGGCGTTTCGTGCCGGATAAGCTCCAGTGCGGCGGCCGATTTGTGATGAGGTTTCCGTCCAAACCTGACGCCTGCCGCCATGGCGATGACCCGGCCTTCGTTTGTGCGCTCCAGGATCCGCTCCCGCTCAGCTTCAGCAACGGCAGCAAGGATCTGAATGACCATTTTACCCATCGTGCCTTCAGTACTCAGTCCATTCTCCAGAAACCGGATGGCTATTCCCTTTTTATAGCAGGCATCAACAATGTGGATCATATCCGCTGTGTTGCGGCCAAGCCGGTCCATTTTGGTACACATGATAATGTCATCTTGTTCGGCACGGGCAAGCAGCCGTTGTAACCCTTCACGTTCGTCCGTGGCGCCCGACATCATGTCAGTAAAAATCCGGTCATCTCTGACGCCTGAAGATTTCAGCTCCATGATCTGCGCCGTCAGTTTCTGATGGCTCGTTGATACCCTTGCATATCCCAGTAATGCCATATTGGTCTCACAAATCGATACTGATACTGCGTAGTATCATAAAGCATAAAACACGATTTTTGATACTCATGTAAGCACGCACTTTAAAAGGTCTCAAAACTTATAATATCTGAGACTATCAAAATTTGAGCAGAGCGATACCCTTACGAAAGGATGCGGGATGAGTGACGGTTTTCTGACCAGTGAACAGACCGAAAACTACGGACGGTATGCCGCCGAGCCTAACGAGGTTCAGCTGGCCCGGTATTTTCATCTTGATGAACGCGATCTTGTTTTTATTAATCAGCGCCGGGGGAAACATAACCGATTTGGGATTGCCCTTCAGCTAACCACGGCCCGTTTTCTGGGAACCTTCCAGACCGATCCCTTGCAAATACCTCCCGGCGTCCGAAATTACGTTGCATTACAGCTGAACATTCATCGCCCTGAGATCATGGCCCGATACGCCCAGAGAGAGAATACCCGTTGGGAGCATCAAAGGCTGATCAGGCAACACTCTGACTACCATGATTTTGGCGATTTCCCCTGGTCGTTCAGACTGAAACGTCTGCTTTATATCCGCACATGGCTCAGTAACGAGCGCCCCGGTCTGATGTTCGATTTTGCCACGGCATGGTTGCTCCAGAATAAAGTATTGTTGCCCGCAGCCTCAGCGCTGACGAGGCTCATTGGCGAAATTCGTGAGCGGGCAAGCAGGCGTTTGTGGCGCAGACTGGCTGCATTACCTGACAGCTGGCAGACTGAGCAACTGGCCGGTCTGCTTGTCATACCGGAAGGACAGCGGGTTTCCGTGATGGAGCAGATACGAAAAGGGCCCGTCAACGTCAGTGGTCCGGCCTTTACTGACGCACTTCAGCGCTACACACGCCTGCGCAGCCTGGAGTTTTCCCGGCTGAATTTTGCCGGGCTGCCTGCAATTCAACTCCGCAACCTGGCTCGTTATGCTGGCATGGCTTCGGTAAAATATATCGCCAGAATGCCGGAGGAACGGCGGCTGGCCATCCTGACCGCGTTTGTTAAAGCACAGGAAATTTTGGCACTCGATGAGGCTGTCGATGTTCTGGATCTGCTGATCCTCAATATCACGCGTTCAGCGAAGCAAACCGGGCAGAAAAAACGGCTCAGAACGCTCAAAGATCTTGATCGCGCGGCGCTACTTCTGGCACATGCATGTACGCTTTTACTGGATGATAAAATGGATGACGCAGCGCTGCGTCAGACTATTTTCAGCCACGTACCAAAGAACCGGCTGGCGGAATCCGTAGGTAAAGTCAATGAGCTTGCCCGCCCGCAGGACACAAATTTCCAGGATGAAATGGTCGAGCAATATGGACGGGTTAAGCGCTTTCTGCCAGCGATGCTGCGTGATTTACATTTTCAGTCTGCCCCTGCCGGCGAAAATACGCTATCGGCCATACATTACCTGGCCGAACTGAGTGGTTCGAAAAAACGCCTCCTGGAGAATGCGCCTGAGCAGATCATTACAGGTCCCTGGAAACGTCTGGTGTACGACTCCGAAGGCCGGATACAGCGTGCAGGATACTCATTGTGCCTGCTGGAACGCCTTCAGGATTCGCTGCGTCGCCGCGATATCTGGCTGGAGAACAGCGATCGCTGGGGCGATCCGCGTCAGAAGTTTCTTCAGGGGAAAGAATGGCAGGCTCAGCGGATCGCCGTATGCCGGGCGCTTGGACACCCCACCGATGGTGGAAATGCCGTTAAACAGCTGGCAACCGAACTGGACGAAACCTGGAAAACGGTGGCCTCACGCTTTGAGCTGAATGCTGCCGTGAGCATCTGTCATCAGGGTAAATATCCGTCCCTGACCATCAGCAGTCTGGAAAAACTGGAAGAACCGCAGCCGCTGATTCTTCTGAACAGCCGCGTCAGGCAGCTGGTCCCCCCTGTTGATCTGACAGAGCTGCTGCTTGAAATTGACGCCCGGACTGGTTTTACCCGCGAATTCACTCATGTGAGTGAGTCTGAAGCCCGTGCTCAGGATCTTAACATCAGCCTGTGTGCCGTACTGCTCGCTGAAGCCTGCAATATCGGACATGAACCGCTGATCAAACACAGTATTCCGGCACTGACCCGCCACCGTCTGAGCTGGGTAAAACAAAACTACATTCGGGCTGAAACGCTGGTCAGCGCTAATGCCCGGTTGGTCGATTTTCAGTCCACGCTGGAACTGTCTGAGCGCTGGGGCGGCGGAGAAGTGGCTTCTGCAGATGGGATGCGCTTTGTCACTCCTGTAAAAACGCTGAACTCTGGCCCTAACAGAAAATACTTTGGCTCAGGGCGTGGGATCACCTGGTACAATTTTGTTTCTGACCAGTATTCCGGCTTTCACGGCATCGTTATCCCCGGTACGTTGCGTGACTCTATCTTTGTGCTGGAAGGGCTTCTGGAGCAGCAGACGGGGCTGAATCCGGTGGAGATTATGACGGACACTGGAGGGTCCAGCGACATTATCTTTGGCCTGTTCTGGCTGCTGGGCTACCAGTTTTCGCCCCGCCTGGCAGATGCCGGTGAGGCGGTATTTTGGCGTGCAGATAAAAATGCGAACTACGGGGTACTGGATGAGCTGGCGCGGGGATGCGTTGAACTGTCAAAGATAGAAACCCAATGGGATGAAATGATGAGGGTTTCCGGTTCTCTGAAGCTGGGTACAGTCCACGCCTCAGAACTTGTGGGCTCGCTTTTAAAAAGTTCCCGTCCGTCAGGGCTGGCGCAGGCGATTATGGAGGTGGGACGGGTCAACAAGACGCTGTACCTCCTCAACTACATTGATGATGAAGAATATCGTCGCAGGATACTGACTCAGCTTAACCGGGGAGAAGGCCGTCACGCCGTGGCAAGGGCGATCTGTTACGGCCAACGTGGTGAGATTAGAAAACGTTACCGTGAGGGGCAGGAGGATCAACTGGGTGCGCTGGGGCTTGTCACTAACGCAGTTGTATTGTGGAACACGCTTTATATGCAGGAAGCGCTATCACATTTGCGCAGCGCTGGTGAGATCCCGGAAGACGAGCATATCTCACGCCTGTCGCCACTGATGTACGGTCATATCAACATGCTGGGACATTATACGTTCACGCTGCCGGAAAATATTCTGAAGGGAGAGTTGAGGCCATTAAATTTCAATTCAAACAATGAATTATTGCCTTAACGTGGTTTTTTACACGATTGAACCTCGAACCCCTTTTATGCTATCTCTTGCGTACGACTGTGCCCTGCGCCGGGAAGAGTTGTGCTCCGTTGCTACCGGCGATATTGACCCTTCTCGTCGCTTGCTAACAGTTCGGGCTGAAACGACAAAAACTAAGCGAGGTCGGGTTGTGCCCTATTCTGTCGTAACCGGAGAGTTATATTTCCTCTGGTTAGCAGAACGGCGACAATTAAATACTTCCCGTGGCCCACTGTTTCTTTCTTATTCCTGTCGCAACAGAACTGCGCCAATAACCCGGTGGACCTGGTCCAAGATCGTAAGGTCGTTGGCAATGCAGGCGGGGCTACCCCAATTGAGTACGCATACCTTCAGACATCTATGTCTGACCGATCTCGCCAGAGCTGACTGGGATATTCATGAGATCGCTACGTTTGCCGGCCATCAGAGTATCCAGTCAACGTTACTTTATATCCATCTTAGTGCGCGTGATCTTACGGAAAAATTTAACGCAGGTATGGCGTCGATACATGAACATCGGTTACACAATTTAAAGGGGGACAATACGGATGGCAATGAAAACTGAATATGATGCGCCAGCCCCTTTTGACTACGAAGAATGGCAACCTGATCCTGACTGGGATTGTTCTCCCAAATTACAGCCGATTGAACGAGATACTTTGATAAACCTGGCTCAGTATGTTGTTGGACGTCATAAACAAAACTGGTCGAACTGTGTAAGACAAAGGCTTTCTCGCCTGATAATTCCACTCAGAGCAGCATTAAAGTGGATGAATGCCGCATCCACAACAACCAATTCTGCAATTCATGACATCATTCTGGAAATGCACCGGCTGGAAAAAAACTACTGGTCATGGACCCAGGACGACTGGCTCGAAGTGCTGTGCAGCAGTGAAGAGGTATTTCGCAAAAAATATGGCAGCTGTGGTAATTGTCGACAGTATATCCTCGCGATTGCTTGGTTACTGTGCGGATTTAATCGACTTGAGGCGGCTGGCTGCTTTTATCATTATCGGCTTTCTGTCAAAGTTTTTGGCCGCCCGGCGACAGAGGCGGCGGTAAACAAGCTTCAGGAGAACATGCAGCGCCTCGGCTTTGTCGCTGCTGACAATAACATTCGTAATGCGCTACTGCTGTCTATGCTTTGTCAGCGGCAGGTTGATCCTGAAAAATTGGAACTGGAAACACTTAAGCGAGTAATAACTTACGGGCCTGTTTATATGCGTCGCTCTGCGGCCACCTTGTCAAGGATATTTGCTGCGATGGGGCTGTTCCCCGCGGGCATTGACCATCGTATTCTTGAGCGCAGACGGCCTCACGGGGAATATCGTGCAACCAGTAACGTTCCGGAAGAATGGTTGCGATGGTGTGAACGCTGGCGTAAAACCGCTATTAAAGCACCATCATCTGAACTCAGTACATGGTACCGCATCCTGCAGTGTGGGCGCTGGCTGAAAGCCACTCACCCTGATATACATTCTCCTGCAGACTGGAGCCGGGACATCGCACTTGAATACGTAGCTGCAGTGTGTCAAATGAAAATAGGCCAGTGGTCTGAACCGCGCCATATGTATCAGAATCGAATAGGCCAGTTAATGACAGCCTCTGCACGGGCGGGGATTTTACAGGCTATCAGAGTTTTTTTTCGAGACCTTCAGGAATGGGGGCTTATTATCGTCCGATTTGATCCTGTCAGAACGTTCCGTTTACCCCGCGCTATCCGGGCCAGTATTGGCCCTGCACCAAGAGTCGTTGCTGATGATATATGGAGTAAACTTGTCTGGGCAGGGTTGAACCTGCAGGAGCAGGATCTGCATTATGGTGAACAACTTTACTATCGCTACCCATTTTCTATGGTTCGTGCATTATGTGTTCTCTGGCTGTTTGGTGGGTTGCGTCGTGATGAAATTTTGCGGATGCGAACAGGCTGTATACGCTGGCAAAATGATGAACATCAGGGCGGCTCTCGGATATGTTTGCTGGATGTCCCCGTGAACAAAACCAGCACGGCCTTCACCAAACCTGTTGATCCAATCGTAGGGGAATACATTGATTGCTGGGAAAAAGAACGAAATATACAACCAGACCAACTTGATTTAAAAACGGGTGAACTTGTCAGTTATCTTTTTATGCATAAAGCTGCTCGGATTAGCCAGAGTTATATTAATAAATCCTTAATTCCGATGCTTTGTCGGAAAGCTGGTGTTCCAAACGAAGATATCAGGGGGACTATCACTAGCCACAGAGCGCGGGCAACTATAGCCAGCCAGCTGTTTAATGCCCGGGAACCACTAGGATTATTTGAGTTACAGCGCTGGCTCGGACATTCCTCTCCCAGTTCGACACAGCATTATATCGATATCACACCGACAAAACTGGCAGGGTCTCTGTCTAAAGCAGGATACTTTGAGCGAAACCGTCGTATGGTTTCGGTGCTGATCGATCAGGATGCAATTTCGTCCGGACAAATGCAGAAAGGAGAACCATGGCGATATTATGACCTTGGGCACGGATTGTGTAGTTATGACTTTTTTGAACAGTGCCCACACCGTATGGCTTGTGCAAAATGTTCGTTCTACCTGCCTAAATCATCATCAGAAGCGCAATATATAGAGGGGCGTCAGAATTTACTCAAAATGATGCAGGAGATCCCGTTGACGGATGATGAACAGGCAGCAGTAAATAATGATATTGGTGCGATAGACAAATTATTAGAGAAATTAAAAAACATTGAAACACCAGACAAGCAAAAAAGATAAAATAGCGAAAAAATATCCCGGTTAATTTGAATATCCAAGTTATTCTTTTTTATCTAAGTCTTTTACCTCATGATTAGTTGCACTTCTTGTTTTTTCAATCCCCCACACGGCCTTTGCAACTTCCTCAATTTTCGCGACAAACTTATCGACATTAAAGCCTGCAATAAACGCCAATGCAAAGAAACCCATTTCACTGGACCCTGCATTGGAGCTAGATTCCAGAACTAACAATCCTGCTTTAAGAAATAAGTAACTGATTGCACCTGCAATTGTACTGGTAAGTGGGCGGATGAAATACCATACATGCCAATCTGGATCCCATTGTTTTCTAATGCATTTATTGATGTAAATTGCACGAAAACAATATAAACAACCACCAATATAGGCAATGGTGCCACACATCAGTGGCACCCTTAATGGTGCGTAAGGTGCAGGCAACCACCCCAGAGACATAGCCCCAATAGCGTATGTTGCCAGACATAACAGAATAAAAAGGTAGGTGATTATTATCGCAATCATCCATTCCTTATTGTTTTTATTAATACCAGTTACATTCATGTTAACTTTATCCTATAGAATCTTCAGGTTTTTCTATTCTTAGCATGATGATTTGCTGCTTATCATCTATTGAAGAATCGATTTTCACATCCAAATTTAACCGACGGTTAAGATAATATAATTGTGCTTGACGTATCCGAATTTTCGCCTCGCCATGCACCATTTGGTAATCATGCTCAATAGATAGCCGTCTATTCGTATCGTAGTTAGGATTTGGACCTATCACCACATCAATAAATGTATTCCAGTCAACATCTTGTGGAATTGATGTCGGTGGGGAAACAAATTCAATAATATTAAAGAATCTGCCAAGGACAAAATCTTTAAACATTGCAGATTTAAAACAATAGGCGCGAATATGCCACCGATGACCATCATGTGCAAATGCAGTTGGGTATAACATACGAACCGCTGGTTCATTAGTCATCGAACGATAATCAACAACCAAAGCCTGTTCTCTTTGCATGGCCCGGATTAAATCAATCAATATTTCAGGTTGTACTTTCCTAGCCGGAAGAGGAAGGCTGGCAACCGGAGGGGCCCATCCAATGAAACTATCACAAGGATCCACTATTCCATTTTCTCGCCCTAATAGTTCATTCAGGTAATGATTACTGTCAAAACTTGAAAAAACAGGTTTGAAATCTGGGGTAGTTACATAAGCCTTCTGAGTTCGATCATACACCATGTTTCTTGGTGCAATCTCTTGATATTTAGCCAAATCTAATGAAGCCTGCGGCACAGAAATTCTGAAAAATGTAGTGATATCTGCACGGTTAAGTCGACCTTCCCACAGTAGGCGAAAATCGATGAATTCAAGTCGTCTCTCTTGGCCCCAATGACCAGTTCGCACCATTTTATCAATCATTTATCAATCATTTCCTGTGCTTACAATTTGAGTCTAAAAAATATACGTATAGTTACTAGACTCGAATAATTACTAGATGTATCTTAGCAACAGATGTTCTTAACCTCAATCTTTCGTATCCCTGAAGGAGATGTCGATGGCAGCAAAAGTTACTTTTTTCCAGGTCGGCAACGGTGATATGACACTGGTGCGTTTGGCTGATACCCCGGGTACATCCATTCTGACTGATGTACATATCCGTTCTGCTGCTGATGACCCCAAAGATGACACACCTGATGTTGCCTCGGCGCTACGTAACAGATTGAAGTACGATAATAACGATCGCCCTTTTGTTGACGTCTTTATGCTGAGTCATCCGGATCAGGACCATTGTGGGGGGCTACGTAAACATTTTTGGCTGGGCCGTCCTGAAGACTATCCAGATGACCATCTGAAACGTTCAGAAAAACGCATAATCATCCGAGAGTTGTGGTCATCACCATTGATTTTTCGACGTCGTTCGAAAAATCACACACTTTGCGAAGATGCTCAGGCATTTAATACGGAAGCTCGGCGCCGTGTAAAATACTGGCGGGAACATGGTTACGCATTTAGCGGTAATCGCATTCTTATCATGGGTGAAGATATTAACGGTAAAACGGATGTTCTGAGTGCCATTCTTATTAAAGCTGGTGATACATTCACCAGAATTGACGGGCAAGTTTCAGACGTTTTCTCTGCACAGCTTCTGGCACCCGCACCACATGAAGATGATGAAAATCTGGAAGAAGCCCTTTCTAAAAATGAATCCAGTATCATTATGAATATGAAAATACTGCCTTCCGCATATTCTCGTAATCCTATGCACTTTTTACTCGGTGGGGATGCAGAAGTTCTCATCTGGGAGCGATTATGGAATCGTTACAAAAGCAATCCTGAGGTGCTGGAGTATGATCTTCTCCTCACACCACATCATTGTTCGTGGCATTCACTTTCCTATTATAGCTGGTCACAATGGGGAGAAGATGCTCTGGTTTGCGATGCGGCCCGTAATGCTTTAGGGCAAGCGCGTTCTGGAGCGACAATAGTTTCCAGCAGCAAACAGATACTTGATGACGATTATGATCCTCCGTGTATTCGAGCTAAACGTGAGTACGATGATATTCTGGATAATGTTGATGGTTGGTTCAGTTGCACGGGCGACCTTAAAGATAAAACTGTTCTTGAGTTTGAAGTGGCACGAGATGGAAAATTGATTCCCGCTATTGTTGGTGCAGTTTCTGCTGCGACAAGCGCTGCTACGGCAGCCGCACCCCGGGCAGGTGTAATAAACCAATGATCGAATATTTCGAATTGGGTAAACGCCTCGATTCATCGGGGCGTGATAGCCTATATCCGCAAACAATCTCATTGCTTACAGCATGCGAACAGCATCCCTATATAACTGTTCGAGAATTACGTTTATCTGAGCAAAACAATGACCGCTCGGAATACCTAGTCATTGATGTTGCTGATGGTACAGTAACTTCTGGCAATAAGGCCGGCATTCGTCGTAAAGAACGATTAGCTATTGAGATAAACCCTAAGTTCACTATCCCGATCCTAGTTCATGCATTGCGTAAAGATTTTCCTGTTTTATCTCATCAACATGCAGGTGTACCAGACTCTCCAAAAATTCTTTGCCTTTATGATGTATCTTGGAACGCCGTCGAACGCAACTGGACACCTGAAAGATTTATTGAGCGAATATTTTGGTGGCTCAGAGAATCAGCTGAACAACGTTTGCATCGAGAAGACCAACCTCTTGAGCAACTTTTTTATATGAGCCCCTATCAACTTATTTTACCAGCGAATTATCTTGATTATAATCATGCCGCAGCTCATAAACTCAGCCTCCAGATGGTCAGCAATGGTAAGCCGATAATTTTAAGGGCTGTACCTGAACATTCTAATCAGGGCATCAGACCATTTCGCTTATTAACCATTGCCGTCCCACCAGTTGAAGCCTCATTAGTTGCTTCATATCCTGACAATCTGAAAAAACTGGAAGAGCAGCTTCAATCCTGGGGAAGTGAACTTCTCCAGCCACTCGCTGATGCTGTTTATGATGCTATACCTGATACAGGTCTTCGCCCTAGCTCTGGTGAAAAGGAAGGTTTGCTAATTCTGCTATGGGTTCCTCGTTTAAGGGATGGTAAAACAGAACGTACTGATGTTATGGGCTATATCGTGGAACGCTCACTCTACGAACTTGCCAGCGTATTAGACATACTTGCCCCCAGGAATGAGCGGGGAATACAGCACCGTTTCCGACTACTTGGTGGCGTAAGAGGTACACAATGGCAACAGTTACCACTGTTACCTGTCGAAATACGTTCTGCTATGAATGCTGCACGAGCAAGAGACATTTCTGCTGTTGATTCTGATAATGCATCTTTCTATGGTGTTCTGGCTGGCGTTGGGGCTCTTGGCGGCACATTAGCTGATATCTGGATACGAATCGGCTGGGGACACTGGACATTTATCGATCCTGACAAACTCCTTCCACATAATCTGCCCCGCCATATTGGGGTTGATGATCATATTGGATACCCTAAAACTGATATTCTTCGGCACCTCGCAGGTAGTATTTATCCACATGAACCTCTCCCCGGAGCGATCAATAAAAGTATTCTTGATGACGATCATGATATTGCCAGAGCTGTGAATGAGGCTCACTTAGTTGTGGATGTCAGTACCACCTTTGAGGTGCCTAGGACCCTAGCGTTAAAAGATGATATACCCAGAACAGTTAGTCTGTTTCTGACACCATCAGGCAAGGCCAGCGTGATGTTAATAGAGGATACAGACAGACAGTGCCGAATTGATGCAATTGAGGGGCAATACTACCGGGCAATTTTGAGCAGCGAGTGGGGAAACACTCACCTACAGCACAATTATGGTGATCGTTGGGTCGGTGGTGGATGTAGGGATATTTCTGTACGTATGTCTAACGAATGTATTCACGTTCATGCTGGTATCCTGTCGCGCCAACTACGGCAGACCGTCCTTAAGGATGATGCTCGATTATGTATCTGGGTGTCTGATGAAAATTCAGGTGCAGTGAGCGCTCATGAAATTGAGCTTTACCCTGTGGTATCTGTAATTGCTGGCGAATGGATTGTTAGATACGATCAAGGCTTAGAACAAAAACTGAGACATACCCGTTTACAGGCCCTACCGAATGAAACCGGGGGCGCTATTGTGGGCATAACTGATTTTAAGAACAAGACTATTATTCTGGTTGATGTGTTCCCAGAACCTATCGACAGTAAATCCTCACCAGCCTTCTTTGTCCGAGGAGAAGAGGGACAAAAGGAAGCATTAGAACGGGTTCAGCAGCTGACCGCTCGTGTTGTCGATTATGTTGGTGAATGGCACTCCCATCCTCAAGGATTTTCAGCGAAAGCCAGTAATGAAGATGATAATTTAATCAAAAAGTTACATCAAAAAATGAGTGTGGAAGGTTTACCTGCTGTGATGCTGATTGTTGCGGAAAACGATATCAACATTATAGTCAGATGAAGTTCGCTTCATCTGCATCACAGTGTTACTTGCAATTCCACATAATCAATTGACCTAGCGATTACGCAGCCGTCATTATTACTCAAAACAATCAAAGGCTTATCCCGAAGGTCTGGGCGAAAGACCTTTTCGCAGCTTGCATAAAAGCTGTTTACATCAGCCAGTGCATACATCAGATATTACCCCTGGCACGGTGAACCCAATGTGTCACCACTCCGAAAATAGTAAGTTCATCAGGATTAGGGTAAATAGGCGAATAGGCATTATTCATGGGCAGAAGGGCCAGCTTCGGAGTAGTCTGGAGCTGTTTAACTGTGAAGCCCCCGTCCACTTCGGCAATCACAATGTCTCGGTTCTGAGGGCGTAGTGAACGGTCGACCACCAGCAAATCTCCATCCCGCATCCCCACATCCTGCATGCTGTTCCCCTGTGCCCTGACAAAATAGGTTGCAGAGGGATGCCTTATGCAATAATCGTTCAGGTCTAACTCACTGGAGGTATAGTCTTGGGCCGGGCTTGGAAAACCAGCGGGGCATAACTCAAGAAACAGTGGAATGTTAAGTTTCACCAGATTTTCTTTAGGAACCAATAACATATAACTAACCTCGCCACAAAATATAACTGTATAAATAAACAGTATAAATTATGTTTCAGGCGGTTCCCAGCCCATCAGGTAACAGGTTAGCGACGTCATTCGTAAATCCATAATTACTGGCTGTTTTTCATCTGAGCAAACCCAAACACAAGCATCAAGGCGTCTACCATCTGATATCAACTGTTGAATCTGACCGAACACTCCATTTTGATTGCATAAGCCCTTTAATTCACATTTGTGACTCATAAAATAATGATTAAATCTTCGACAGGTGATAAATTTAAAAAAAGGAGGACATCGCAAATGAAAATGAAACTTATCACTCTAACAATAATGTCAGGCTTATTGCTTACTGGTTGCGATCAAGTTAAAGACTCAGTTGATATTTATATAAAGCAGATTTTCTTAGAGGGAGCATTTAAGTTACCATCCATAGCTATTTCTCCTGGTTGGAAAATTAACGATCACGGAAGTGTTGCAGAAGTATATGGGAATAAAGATTGTCCTACCTCATCTGACGATGACATTCGGTCGGGATGCATTGTCATCGATCAGGAAGATGATACCGTACAAGCATTCATCGTTAATCCGAACTCAGAGCGCAAAGAGGTGCTCAACGAAATATGGATAGTAGAGCGCCATGGAGAATTTCCGTACAACAACTTTAGATTAAAACGACCAGATAACTCGTATGTAACCCCTTGGAACCAGGCATAATACAGTGGAGCTATCTAGGATATTAGGTTATTGAGTTGAAATTTGTGCAAACGTCTATACGACAGAAAAGTAACTTTCCTTGAGAAAATATTCTAATATTGAGTTGCTTCCTCATGAATGCAGGAGAAGAAATTTCTAGGGACACGCTACTATTTGATTTAATCCATTAGACGAAATCAGGGATGCGCCCCCTGCTCGCCAAAATTCATTCGCATCACCCCCCGCGAGATTGTGGGCACACAAGAGAGGAATCAAGGAGAGCTTTCGCTATCGTCCATCCCCCCGTTTACGGGGCCCGCACCGAAAACAATCAATTCCGAAAAGACCAACTGCTCTATAACCCCCGCCAACGGGGGACAGACACACAGTTTAAGCTGGCTCAGCATCCGATAACCCCCGCATCCAGGGGACATACTTCAGGTGCAAATGAGGGCATCAAATTACTGCCGATAACCCCCGCTAGCGGGGGACATACCAGCCAAACTGCGAAGCCGGGGTTTAAGTTAGGCTGAAAAATTCGAACCAGTAGCCGGGATATTCAGGGAGTCTTTTTCTCTCTTCATCTCCTGAAGAGTATGGCGATCATGCAACCTCGCAAAAAAACACCGAGTAGGCACAGGTAGACGACTAAAGAGACCTGTACACAAAGTATGTTCTGCAGGATTGGCGGTGATTATGATTTTATGTCCTGATGCACGAACCGCCAGAATGCATTCGTGGATTTTATCTGCGTCAAACAGCTCAATATCATCAATGACTATGTCAGCCCCTGAAAAGTCTTCAGAGATATTGTCACATTCTGCGATTTCCCGCGCAGTGGGATATAAAGCCCCTGGTAATGCGAGATTAGCCAGACAAGTTTTACCGGATCCAGATTCGCCAATGATGAAAGCCAGAGGCATCACCTTAGTTTGCTGCAAAAAACTATTGATACTACGGCTGTAGCCATCCACATTCGCCTGAACCAGTTCAGGTAAAGAATTATGTTGCATCATATAAAATTTCCTTACAGGTAGCTGAAATAGTAAATAGATATTTATCGCAAACAGATTATAAATAGAACGTAAAAAGGATATCGCAATGGTTGGTCTTACTCATTTTTCCAGTAAGTCACGCCATCATCGCAACTGTAACCGGTCTGCCCTGGCTCTCCGCCAATAAACAGGCCAGCCTGCCCTTTCAGGGATATACCGACACCAGTAGTTGTTGACCCATCTTTTTTAGCAACAATTTTACAGTGGTCTTTTGCCCAGTCTCGCCATTCAGCTTCATTTTTGTTTTTGGCAGAAAAGAATAAGGTCATAAAGAGTATCGTCCCGCCAAGAGCAATTAACAAAACAAACAATGTGAGCAGTGGTTTTAAATGGGAAAAATCTTTCCTAAAAATACCAAAAACAATCATCAGGAACAGCATGACTAATAACAGAATGCCAAACTCACGAACGGGAAACCAGGAACCCGCCTCCCATATAGAAGACAACTCAACACCATCGGATATAGAAGACAATTCAACACCATCAGAACTCATATTTTCACCTTAATAAATGTGCGTTAATTGACTGTAAATTCTAAAATCGAACTAAATTCCGATTGTTCAGGAAAAACGGGCTTAAGCCCTGCACGTCTAGCCATCCTCGTTGCCAGGATTAATATGTCTGTTGTGTCGGATAATGTGATCTGCTTGTGTGCTATCTGGATATCTTCATCAGTTAGCACGAATCCAGAAGGTGTAAACACCCCTGACTCAATGGTAATAACGAAGGTAGCACCTTGCTCATTAAAGAGAACCATCTCCGTAAGAGCACCAGCAGCACGATAGCTCGTCAAAATAATTTTGGTGATAATCCCGTGAGCTGCGATACATGAATTAATGAATCCATCGCCTTGCTCAGTCTGAATAATGCGGTCGGTAGAAGTCACACCAAACAGAAATTTTGAACCGTTTCTTTCCTGATTGTTCGTGTCAGTCATCACTGTCACCAAAGGCTTCATAGTACGCAGAATCAACAGCCATTCCCGCTTCATAGGCCTGTACCCAGTCAGCCTTTTCTCCAGCGACATCACCATTCAGTTCAGCCAAAATCTGGAGTTGTTCAAACCAAAGCTCGAACGATGAATTTTGTTTTGTTGAAGCGAAATCAGCCATGCTTTTTCACCTTATCAACCTGATTAGTTGACCGCCGGAACATCATCATCACAATACCGATACCAATAAGCACGGTCGTTCCGTATATAAAATAACCCCCAAGGTTATAGATATTTACGCCCAGCAAGGTTAGAGACTGTCCGTCTGGTATAAGAAAATTGAAAACAAAATACCACCAGCCAAAAAGTGTACCTTCCAGGAAAAGCATTTTTGGATAAATACTGATTGAGCTTGAAGCAAACAAATACAGAGCCACCAGCAACACAATCATTATCCAGAAAAATGCAGCTATAACAGCTGAAAAACCAAAGCTCAGAAATGTAAAGGCGACGGAATCTTTTCCTGATAAACCGCTGAATCCATAAACCAGCAAAGCCACAACGGCAAATAAAATAATAAGCTTAATAAAATTCATTTTATGTATGTCCCCTGGCTTATCTGAAAACAAGCCGGTAATGTATTCGAAATGAAATAAACAGGATGTTAGCCGGGGATATCTCCCCGGTTACGGTTATTACCTTACTGCTCTGTGTTTTTTTTCTGGATTTTTTCCAGATGTTTATCGTAGCTGTCTTTGGCTGCTGTCAGTTGCACGAACTCTTCATAGGTTAGAGTCAGTTGATATTGAGCTTTAGTGAGAACTTCCGCACCGTCTTCCATAAACGGAATTTCTTTCGCATCAACAACGATACGGTTGATAACTTCCAGCGAGTTATCGACGATCTCTTTTGAGATTTTTTTCGGCAGCACGTCGAATACCGACAGCTGAGTTTTGAAATTTTGTTTAGGTTCGCGTTTCGGGGCCGGAGTCGGCGTCGGTTCGGTATTGTCACTCCCTGCCCCTTCTTCCGAGCCACCACCAGCAACACCAGCCTCATTCCCTGCAGAGCCATCAACTGCACCAGCAGCAGCGCCAGCAGTGCTATTAGATGCGTTACCTGCATCAGTCGCTGTAATGGTTGTCACGTTGCCATCAGATTCACCGCTGGTGCCGTTTTCACCTGCACGCTGAGCAAGAAGGACCTGCCCAATGGTTTTGTCAGTGGCTTTGCCAAACTTATCATACGCTTCCTGAATAATAGCAACACAGTTATCAGGATGTTTTTCCATCACGTCGAGAGCAGCGTAATATGCGACAACACCTTTTACGACCAGACCTTTTAACGCTTCCGGGGCGGTGTGAACTTTGAGCAATTTACGAACATGGGTAACGGAGACTTTCCGGGCTTCGGCAAGTTCCTCAATGCTCATAGGCTCTTCGCTATCGTTGTGCAGGCGGTACAGTGATTCTGCCTGCGCAACGATAGAAACCGGCAGTTGATCGTTACCTTTAAGGTTAAAGAGCTCTGCTTTACCATCCGAGCCACGAAACTCGTCAACACGGATTTTATCTACCGGGCCTTCTCCACGTTCTTCGCGAATTTTATTAGCCAGAGGGATTGCACGGTGACGGCAGTGTCCCTGACGAATGACAACCTGGCCATCACGAACCTGGACAACCATAGCGGCCATTTCCAGTGGGCTATCGGCATATTGCTGCGCCAGACGCGCCAGGTGGTCCTTAACTTCCGGGAGTTCCCAGTAAGCCTCACCCAGGCCAGCAGTACGGGTGTTAAAGCCAGGGATGATGTTCAGATGCGTCGGGTCCATAACAAGACCATTGCCCAGACGACCACCGATACCGTTTTTTTCTAAGAAGGTACGCAGAGAAACATTTTCGTTTTTGGTTTTAGCTGGAGTTGCCAGAGTTGCAGTAGTCATTGAATTTTCCTCTTCCTGTTGTATGTGGTTTAACGGTCATTGCCGTTGTTAGACCCAGGATACATTTTCAAAACGCTCCATCAAGCCCCTATTTTCACTTTGGCGTGAAAAAAGTTACTTTTTTTTGTTCACGGCAAAAATTCTACACATGATTTCTTTGTGACAAGGGAACCAGGAGGCGGATTTTAGTGTTTAGAGGAAGAAAATTTTTGCAGTGGTTTCCCGTATTTCATAATTTCTGGAGCATTTTGAATGAGATACGAGAAATGAAGGGGCATAGGAAAGATGCGTGTTTCATTGGTTTTTGGCATAAATTGTCAAAAGTTACTTTTATTTGAGGGTGGAAAAGACGATCGGACACGTTTACAAGGGCAGAAAAGTAACTTTTTTAGGTGCTGAGTCAGTGCTTTCAAAAGTAACTTTTTGACAAAAGCGGCGCTGGGAATGGTGGCAAAGCTTGTGGGGGAAGGAAGAAACCATTTTTATCTGATTGTGAAAATCGTAGACGCTTGACCCGTCATGTTGATTCCTGTTCAAAAAAAGGCCCCCGAACGTCGATGGAAAAGTTACTTTTCAGGTTCAGTACCACGTCGCCGGAAACATAGCAGGTACAAGTCTCCTGCTATGCACGGTACGGCTCATCTGTTTAGCTCACCTTTGATTGCAGCTCTTTGCGGGCGTTTGCGATCAACTCGTTCACTTCGTCGCGGTCAAATCCTGGCATAGCAGGCAGAACCGTATCCGAAGGAACTGCATCAATCCATTCCAGTGCCGCAATCAGTGCACTGAGTAATTGTTCGTTGGTTTTCATTCGACCACCTTTTTAACCGTTTTATTTATGGTGTTTTATATTTAAAAGTTACTTTATCTGACTGCAAACCATAACCATACTGAGCAGGTCAACGTTCGTTCCCGGAATGATGCCTGTTCGATCGAATCTCTTCAATTAACTCGTGGTACTTCTGTTCAACCGAGGTCGTGTCGAGACCCATTTTTTTTGCTTCTGCAATGCGTAGCTCTAAATCGAGCAGGTCTGCACTTCTCGTCACCTGTGCTGTATCGACGCCGTTAAGAATGGCAGGTGGATTGAGATATAGGGCGGTACATTCCATATTGGTAAAAATTACCGCTGATTCCACTTCCCCCCTCTGGAGTTGGCGCAGATTAACAGCATCCACATATGCAGCTGGTTTTTGACTGGCTCTTGCCAGAAACGTTTGAGCCAGCCACCGTTTTTCTTCATCACAATACGGGTTATCGGCAATTTCCTGAATGCGCCCTAAGCTCATTCCACCGCCATCGGGCCTGAAGGCTTTGCTCTCAGACATGTTCCGTCCTCTGCATCACAGTTGAGTTAAAGAATCAATCCAGGGTGACGAGCCTGACTGTTTTCGTCAGAAAATCTATGCCACGTTGATATGCTTCAGCCAGAATGCGATCTTCATCAGAAACACAATTCCAGGACCGGATTGTCTCAAGTCGGCTTCGCCAGATTTTCAGCAGCACAACTTCAAGATATACCCGGCGATCCACCAGCAACTCCGGTGAGGCCTCCAGTATATAAAAGTTAATTTGCTTAACTGCCGGGCATTGGGCTATTTCGGTCATTCTGATGCCCATCCGAGAAGAGCGTTATGCAGCTCCAGAGCACCGGAAGTCCGGAGTTCTGCATCACTGTATGAAATACCCAGTCGGTCCATGACGCAATCCGTATCCAGAAAGTCTGAGCTTGCGTCCAGAGCGTCTTTAACAACCTGCTTATGTTTAACCTTTAACAGGTTTCTCACTTCATCGTTAAATATATCAAATTTTAAACCAGCGATAGCAGCCTGGACTGCGGGTATCATGGCTGCGGAGTCAATATCATCAGCAAAGATGATATCTGTTTCCATTTCAACATTATCCTCAAGCCAGGCGAGAAGTATTTCCAAAGAATCTTGTGCGCTCATAATAAACCCCATAATAAAGTGAGCAGATATATTACCTTGTAGTGGTGCGCAATTTACGTACGAAAACCACAGATAACCCGAACTCCAGGATACATTATTTAATTGCGTATGCAACCCCATTTAAACAACAAAGGCGGAGGTTGATTTATATGGGGGTTACCAGAAAATCCATTAATTCGAATTAAGCCAGAAAAAACAACAATAACACCTAAATATACCACACCATAACTTCTGAGTAAAAACAGGGTCATGCCGGTGTTATATACGACGATTTATTTTCATTAAACCCTTTGCAGCCATTTTTCAATTTCACCCTCAATCTGGATAAAATTAATTAACTCTTTCTCGCATTGTTCCTTACCCCAGGAACCCTGCCACTGGCAACGATAAAGGTACTTTCTTTCCAACATTTCCATTTCATCAAGATTCCCCATTGAGAACTGAGGCCATATGTCGTGCCAGCATACATCATAGGTGACCTCTGCTGGTGGAACGAAAGTCATCGCATCTGCACAGATAATTTCTACGCGTTTATCGTCCGCAAAGCTCGCGGCGACAAGGTTGATCACGTCCTGCTCTTTCTCAATAACAGTAACGTGCGTGACGTCTGCTTTCATTAATACTGCATTAAGCACCATTCCAAGGCCCAGTCCATTGATAAGCACGTGGCCTGTCGCCCGCTCGATGAAATCCATGCAGGTCCGTATTTCCATCGGTGTGTTGGACATCACGACATCACTGTTGTATGAGAGACGACGATACTCTCCCGCTGGAATAAATTCATCCTGATTGCCTGAAAAGTCGGCACGAATAGCAAGACGTTCTGCGTCATTTTCGGTGATAGTGAAAGTATCCAATGTCCACGAGCCGGATTTACCGTCTTTGACTGGGAGATCAGAAAAAATAGCGTTCATACGGCCTACCTGAATTTCCGAGACGTTGATGACGTAAAATTATCACAGTATTGCAGCTGATGCAGGGATATGGAGCCAAGAAAGTCTATTTTTCCCGCCGCCATTGTATGTAGCGCTCAAGTCGCATACACATTAGTGCTGTATCCCGTGCCCCCTGAGCCGCAACCGCACTTGACGTACGCCGACCGCCGTTCCCGGTGAACTCACGTAGAGAGGCCCCCTGTAGCGACTTAATATCACCTCCCATTCGTGAGAAAAGCGCTTGCAGATCGTCAAGGTTAAGGTGTTTCCACCGATTATCCGACTGTTCGATATCATCTTGGTTTGCTTTCTCATAGCGTTCCTCACGTGTTAAAAGCTCACCCGGTCTAGCTTTCCTGAATGCTTCTGTAGCACCTTCAATTGCCCGAGCCTTACTGCTGGCAAATATATATTTAGCGCCAGCTGAATATCGGTATTTCCATCGTTCGCCGAAGTTCTGTAGTAGGTCAAATGCAATTAGTTCCTTTTCAGTTACCATAATTCAGCCTTTACTTTCTGGTTAAACACAAAAAATCAGGTTAGATTTCGCGAAAAGTATATTAATCTGCTCGCGCATAAACCCTTATATTATGAAGCCTGCGCTGCTTTTTTCTTCCTAAACTCTACAACGGAATACCAGGCAGAAGACAAGAAAGAGAAAACGCAGATAAGATATTTGAATTTATCGCCTAGAACGTAACCATTAATCATCATGGCGAGAATTATGCCAGCGGCTATAATCCACGCAACGCCACTCCAAAGATGCATTTTTTCCGCCACAATGTTTATCAGAATGAAAATGCCTGCAAGGAGCGCCCCCCATAATGCAGGTTCCTCCAGGAACGGGTTTATAACGAGGTTGATACCAGTAAAAAAAGTAACCACTGCAAATGAAACGGATTTACGCATACTAACCACCTTCATGGAAAAAATTCATAAGCATCACTTTCTTCCTCCCTTTCCCAGTATCTGATTTTCCGGCGAATAGCCGGAGGGGGTTTTAGGTATTAATGCTAATATACGGCTCAACGTTCAAGGAAAGACTGCCGATTTACGGATAGTAACGGTATTCAGGATTTACGGCTACTGACAAAATAATCGGCCAACTAATATCCCCCACAATGACGTTTACCAGTCACTCTTTACCGAAAGTATTCTCCACTACCAGTCCCCCCCTTCAACCCTCAAGCCAGGAGCTGCATGGGCTAAAAGCTCCTGCTGCGCCACGTCAGACTTGCTATGGCTCTCCCCCAGCAGTAAGCATAACGTGCCGGATGCGGCATAATACGATGCATCCGGGAAATGCTCGTGAATTTCATCCAGGAGTCTGGAGAGATTTTTTGCCGTCCGGTAAAAACGGGAGGCGGCGTTTGGCATTGCTTCGCTCAACAATTCATGTGCTGTAACATCGTCATTATTGATTGCGTCTAAAACCTGATTCTGATCCACTTAACAGACCTCCCGATATACATCCTGAAAGGGTTGGTGCAAACCAGCAACTGACTCATCATGCTCTCGTTAACTGACAAGTTGACTGATCGTTACTGAATATTTCCTTTGAGTGCGAGAACCCTGTGTTTATGCTCCTCGCTTTGTGGCATGCCGGTGAAGTTAACTGCAATAAAATAGTCAAGACGGTCTTGTGGCGTGGCGTCATCAAGCACCACGGCGGTTAACGTGGGGGCACCAAAGGCGAGTTGCTCACCACGAGTTAGGTCCTGCCAGAAAACCGGCCCCCCTGCGAGCGCCAGTGAAATTTTGTTGTTGATAAACAGCCTTAACGTTGTCAGTCGCTGCTTGCCGTCAACAACCTCAATATATGCACCATCCCGGGACGCCCAGTCGGGGGCTCTCGCCAGCGCCACATACCCCAGAGGAAAGCCGGATATCAGCCCCTGTAAAAAAGCCTGTTGTTCCTCATGCCCCCAGACATAGTCACGTTGATAGTCGGCATCGAAATCCAGTGCGCCATCCTTCAGCCACTTGATGTACATGTCAACCGGATACTCCCCCGTTCTGGCCCGAAAGATTTCAGCGTCCCGAACTCTGTTGGTACTGGTCATAATTCTCATCTTCCTTACATACCGGCCACATTCGAATGGCTAACTACACCAGTGAATCACATGGTTTGAGTCGTATTTTTTTCCGTTGACGATGATAGCAACTCCCGTATCGCGTGTGTCTCGTCCAAAACCAATGCCTAACAAATTACCGTTCTCATCCCATGCGATGATCTGCGCTCCATCGAGTGGCCGCTCTTGAGGGAAAAAAGCGGCATACCTCCCTTCTGCAACGCGGAGCCTTTTACCTTTTCGCTCTGTTTCTGCCGGTGCGACTGACGCAGATTGAGCGTTTATGTAAAGCGGCAACGTCTTACCAGACTTTGGCTCAGTCGTCATGGCTGCATAACGAGTATGCCCCTTGAGAAGACGTATTGCCGCCTCTCCATCCACGTAGAACATAGGGATGTTTGTTTCTTGTTGTTCGCAATCAGGTGAAGTGTTCCCTTTAAGGAGTTGCTCATGCTCTTTCAGACCAGCAGTAGCTACAGAAATCAACGAATCAAAATCACAGACCATCGTCTTACCATGATGCTCATCTGAATTAGCGATGACCGTTAAAGAACGAACGAGCACTGCATTATCAGCAACAAGTATTTTCAACCAATCCTGTAACTCAATGTTCCCAGGGCATGCGGATATCTGGCGTAACTGTAGTTCGTTTAATGCTTTCATTTAATTCACCATGAAATATTTAAGTGAAAATATCGCGTTACCACTCAGATAACACTAAAGTTGATTAAATTATCCCAATCCACCAGCTGTTTAGTTGTTCTTTTTTAAAGCAGGCCTGTCGCCTGCTCTTCCAGAATGGATACAAGCGTAAATGTCCATTGCTGCTGGTGGAAGGTATTTATAGGGTTTGCTGTGTATTATTTCCGTTCTTTACCCATTACCGGCACGACACTTTGTTTGTCACACATTACTGAACTTAATCACCGTCAGGGAACTCTTGTTCCACTGCCTGGACCATTTCAGCCTTCTCTTCATGAGTCAACGCTTCCCAGGCAACTTTAGCCAGTGGCGGGTTACCATCAGTCTCTGCTGTAATGTACGACCATAGCTTTCTGTAAAGATCATCACCCACGCCGTCGAGACATTCAGCCACTTCATCAACTGTCCAGTAATTGAGTAGGTCTGGCATAGCGATTTCATTATCAGGGCAATCGTCAGAAGTACAAACATCAGTATCGTCATAGCTGCGTCCGCAATGGTCGCATTCAAAATTAATTACATGCTTTTTTTGTTCAGGTACCTTGCTCATGTTCATCGCTCCCGGAATGTGGTGTCCAGTCTTGGATAAAATTATTCGACCTCAAACCAGGATACTATTTCGAATCGTTTTCGCAAGCCCCTAATTGCATATCACCAGGAAAGAAACTTTTTCTGACGGCATCCAATGGTCGCTCCACAAAAAATAAACCATGGTGATTTCATAAACACTGAGAAATAATTAACGATGAATTAAAATATTCTCCCCGAAGCATGAAAAAGTAAACATGGAGAATATCTAAAAACACCCGATAGTGCCGGGGATTATCACTGCTGGGGAGAAAAGAAAGTAACTTTTTCTGACTGTTATGCTGACAGGTATCCGAGATCAATTGCATCATGGCACTGTAAGCAACCCTCATCAGGGCAAACCGCGCTCTTTCCTTGTCTGAGAACCATTTGCGGCTTTTGCTCCTTCAGGCGTCAACTTCACGCTATACCAGGTGTAATTCTGCTTTACGCAATCACTGCAAAAATCAACGAGACCATTTCTAAAGAGGACGGGAAGCGACGGGCAGTTGACTCTGCGCGTACCGTTGTCCTCATCTCCACGCCTTCCATCGCCCTGTAGAAAGTATCTGGTGCCGCTTTTCATTCGGCGCAGCGTATAGACTTGCGCGTCTGTTAATCTGATTTTCTGTGTCATGACTCATCCTTTTTAGCAGCCAGGCAGGCTTCCTTCAGTACCCACTCCACGGCATCTTTCCAGGCTCCCGTTTCTACTGACGGATTTTCACGTTTAACCTGTTCATAAAAATCTACAGCTTTAATCAATGCATCCGGCACTACCGGCACTACCGGCGCTGGCTTAGCGTGGCGAAAGAGCGGGATATCTCCCGCCTCATGGTTCTGTTTGCCCCAAATCAGAGAGGTTTCTCGGCCCATGGCAATATGATGAAGGTTTCGTTCGTCGGTAAACACTACCGGCTCGCCGTCCATTGCGGCCAGCGCCATCCGGGCCACTCTCTTAAGAATCTCGATGTCGGCGAGCCCAAGTGTATAACCAGCTTTTAGATCAAATACAGCCTGAATATTTTCGTCTCTACTCATGCATCCGCCTAAAAAATCTAAGTCCAAGTGATTCCAGCAGGGGGAGAACCTGGTTTTTGTTATAAACCGGATAATAGTGGTTAGCTGCCTACTTATTTATAACTTCCGTACCACCACCCGTCCCCGCCATCAGTCAGGGATATTCGGCACTTTCCCACTGCATTAAATACGCTAACCGAGCAACTGAATACGCCCTGTCTTTGAGTTACCATCACTCCGTTCTCGTACTCGCCAAGACGGATAGTTTTATTATCCTCATCAATCTGAATGTCTATTTTGGTTCCGCGCAGTCCAGTGTCCTTAGTAATAAGCCCACCAGTAGCACCAGATTTTGTCTTTCTAAACGAAACGAACTTAGAACCTGGCACTCTTCCGCTACTCTTTGGTATTGTTCCCAGTTGAGATATGAATGCCATCTATTCAACCTCCATCTTGATGCCAGCGGCGGCCAGCAAAACGGCCTCTACTACCTCCATGGAAGGTGTACCCTCCCAGCATTCGCATTGGTCATCGTACCCTATCTCGTTCTGAACTTTGCTGATAAATTCCGGATCAATTTTCCAACCCGGGTCAGAATCTTTAGGTTTCGGCAGCTTCACGGTGCGGGACTCCAGCTCGGCAATCTTTCTCTGCTGCTTTAATAGCGTCAGCTGGAGAATGACTAACTGGTCTCGTGCCACTTCATTCTCGGTTTGTATGTTCTCCAGCGCCTCTAGAATGCAACTGTCTGGATTTACCGGAGCATTGCCAGCCAGCATACGGATAATAGCGGAACCGCGTGCGGCATATTCAGTAATGGATACGTCAGAGCCAGTGTCCACATCGTCGATCTCAAACCGTAAATCTACTGTGTCGCTATCGATATCAGCAGCCTCAAAACCACCGATAAGCTCTAGTACGGCGGCTACATGCTCGACCTCATCTGGCACGACCTGTTCTCGACGCTCGACCTCGGTTCTCCAGCCGTGATACCACATAAATGCGCAGTACGCGGCAACGTCGCGGGGGTCACCTTTGGCGATATGCTCGTGGAAAGCTGTCTGGCACTCAATTTCCCAATTTGCGTATGACCAGTTATCTGAGTGGCCGTACTTGAGTTGCGCCTTATAAAGCTTTTCAGCCAGCTCGGTGCAGAATTCGGTCACGAGCTTTTGCGTATTTGGGTGAAGCCCGGATGGAACTGACGGGATACATTTGCCGTTCAGCTTTGCCACTTCATCAATACATCGGTTCCAGACGTCGACGCCTGTGCTTAATTCATGCGCATTTATGCGATCATTCGACATCTTAGGGGGGAGCTTAATGCCCACCGGTTCGCGACCTGTTGCAGCCTTGCGACGTTGCTGTAGCTCTGCCAGAAAGGCTTTAGCATCACTGAAAATTTCAAAATTCTCTCTGTCTGCCGGGTCACTGTAATGTTCTTCCATCGCAACAAAGTAATCACTGATGGTGGAGAGGCGTTCGTCTGTTAATGGTAATTTAGTGGTCATTTGTTAAGTCCTCACCCAACCTTTAGAAGTGCTACGGATATTTCCGGCTTTACGTAGAGCCTGAAGCCGACGATCGAGGATGCGAAATGGCTCGCTTTTTCCTTCTTTCATGGCAATTTTTTTGCATTCGGCCGGGATGTCGTCGTGGGAAAACAAGAGGTGAAAAGGGATCGGGGTAACACCGATTTTTTCCATGATTATTCTGTCAAGCTCGGTATATTTTTTCATTGTCTGTTTTACTCTGGCTTTAAATTTTCTAAGCAGAACTGAGTAAGAACCGTGGCCTTCTCACCCGTGATTCGATACCGGTATGGTCTCCCATAAGAGTCAATCGTGTCGCCAAGTGCGTACCAGTCGTCAGTATAGGAACACGATTCGAATTTCCGCCCATCGCCCCCGGTAACATAACGATGGCGACGGGTAATCCCCCTGTGAGTACAACAACCGCCCTGCCAGCAGGTCGCGCCAGCTGGGATAAAATCGCGCTTAGCCATTACTCTTCATCCTCTGGTACAGGAACCACTTCTATCAGGTAACCAGCAGCACATTTAAACTCTTCACCACCAGCCAAATATAAAGTTACGTCGTGGTCGTCAAAGTCGGTTTCAATTACCTTTAATATCAGACCATTAACATTAACAAAGTCACCGGCATCAATGTGCACCGCCACAATCATGCCAGGTTTGTTCCCGTCGACACAAATTGCCTCAGCGTTCATGCCAGATGCTCGGTCCTGGCTCTCAACTTCGGCTGGAATTAACAGCCCTGACTCCAGTTCTTGGTTTCTCTTTTCCAACTCGGCAATGCGCTGGAACATCTGCGTACGCTCAGCGAAACTGTTAATGGCTTTACGCTCCCAACCGTCGCTTTGCTCACGTAAAGTTGCAATCAGAAAAAGCGCTTCGGCTAATTCCTTAGGTTTTGGTGGGTTAGATTCCAGTTCTCTGATTCGAGCAGACATGGCATCGCCACACGCTTCCGCATTTTCTTCCAGAGTTGGGGGATCGCACTCAATTCCATCAAATGGTCTGACTCCCCGGATACATGCTGTGGTTACGACTCCAGCCATTACTGAATGCGCCTTCTTCTGCGACTCCACCAGCGTAGTAATATATTTAAGTAAGACGCGTGCGTATTGAGTAGAGGGAGTTGGGTATTCGCTGATCTGCTTCAGCTGTGCCAACGCAGCAATGATTTCATCATGTGTCAGTTCGGTGTTATCAGGCATCTCTGTCCTCTGCGATAATTTCTGAGATCAAACGATCAACGACCCACTCGTTCAAGTTGTGAACTGAAGGGAAGCGTTTATATCTCCCACCCCTGCTATTTCTTTGCCCACGCTGAGCATTCCATCGCCGGAGAACACCGTTGTTAATCTTTGGAGGGAGGACATTGTTATCTTTACGCATCGGGGTAGTCCTTGTATTGGTCAATCTGGTCAGCGGGATGCTCGTCAAATTCAGAAACATGCTGGGTTAAACGATGCTGTTCGCGTTGCTTTGGGGGGAGGTAGCAACGACATTTCTTGAAGCATTCATGCGGAGTATTAACGTCATTAAAAGCGAACATTGCCAGCTCCGTTTTTAATTTGCTGAATATGGTTAAAAAACTGTTCCCTGGTGCGGCAGTTAAGTGCAGGTTTGAAAGCCAGATTGAGTACTTCGTCACAGCAGCCGTCAACAATATACAATGCGATTTTGGTTGCAAGTCGGGCCTTTGCCTCAAAGAGTTTCATATTGCGGCAAGCTCGGGGGATATACTCCGCAATTTGTAATACTGCCTTTTCTGTCTGCATTAACATATCTGTCAGCCCTAATTTAGGGGCTTACAAGCCCCGTAATTATCGGTGGTGCCCACCGCCATTATCAGGCGGTTTGTTCTTTCTGCCCTGCGGTCTTCTCACCGGCATTCAGCAGGTCATCCGGTAAAACAGCTACCAGGGAGCCCTGGCTCCATGAGACCGCTGCGCTTTCTTTGATCGCTTTATTCAACGCCTCAACCGCCACCTGGACAGCTTCAGGGATAAAGCTTATCTCACCATCTTCGGGTAGAATTTCTTCGCAATGTTGCAGGATATCAAACTGATCTATATGGTTTGGAAGACAGATAACCAGTTGCAGATCACCGGGTAAAACGTCATGGTCACGGCAATAATCCTCCAGCGACTCGGCATCAAAAAAATAGGTATCCGTATCGAAAATCACCAACGGTTCGCCGCGCCAGGCCACCCGCTTCATTTCTGCAAACTTAGCCTGGCGATCTTCTTTTCTGCATGATTCACAATAACTGTTAGAAGGGTATGCAGGATGTTGTTCCGGATGTTTTCCACATTTGCGGTGCGTTGAACCACTCCAGCGGGCCTGATGTTCGTTATCTCCCCAGAAACGCCCCTGACGATCGACCCATCCCGTTAATGTTTGAATACTGGCTGCTTCGTCACTGTCCATCATGACGACTTTTGGAGAATGGCTATTCATTATTTTTTCCTTTTTTGTCAACTAATTAAATAATTAAGTTAGTTAATTTTTAACTTCAGGTATTGGTTTTATGGATTCGAGGACAAGGCGGCGGCGGGTTCTTTCACCAAAATGGCGTATGCCGTTATCCTTGCGATAACATTCAGTTTTATTGACCACCCACATGGTCGGTGTTTCATGAAATTTCTTTGTTACCTCGCCGTCTTTGGTAATCACGATGCCAGTATGAGTTTTTTGGACAGCCATTAAATTCTCCCTTCACCCGGAAATGACTATTCATCAAACCAGGATACATTTTTAAATCGCCTTATCAAGCCCCTGTTTTTTTTCAGGCAGGTGACAAGCTCTACGGTGAATTTGATTTTATCATTATGATTTTTTCAAAACGACAATTAACGGGACAGAAATGGAGTTATCTTGTAATTTCTGGATAAGATCTAATTAGAAGAACGGCTGTCCAGAAGCTGGTGGACAGCCAATTGATTTCTCTGATTGTTCATAAGCGTTAAGCAAGAAAGTAACTTTTTGTGAGTCAGATAACCCGGAGGTTATACTTTACTTTCCAGTCGAAATATTCTGAACCTTCAATTAACGGCGTGAGGTTTACGACATTCTCAGCAAGCCCATTCATAACCAGCACTCGTTCAATGCCGGAAAACCAGTCATCTACGGTGTCCACTGGGAACCAGAGATTATTATTGCTACCGCTGAGTAGCTTATGATTGCAGAAATGAATAGCTCTGCCCTGCTTTGTCACACAACCGGTCACAATGACTTCGCGTCCACCAGCAATAGCGGTTGATGTTGAAACCTGAGGAGCTGAACTGCACCCGTTAAGCATATCCATTAATGACTCCTTTTTTTTCTGTACTGCCAATTATATATGGGCCCCTTCCCTATAGGTTAAGGAGCCCTGGTAATGAGTAGTTACCATTCCCACGCCATCAGACCATCAACGATATCTGCGTCACGGTCAAAATGAACACATTCGTACCCAGCATTAATCACTTTTTCGATATTTTCAATTGTAGGCCAGGAGATACCATCGTCTCGTAAAAGCTGTTTCCACCCCGGATTTTCAACGCTGGTCCGAATAATATAACCATATTCGTTTACGTGGATCCAGCTACGTCCACTATCTGTTCGGGGATTATAACTGGCATCAGTTAATAACTCAGTATCTTCTTTAGCAATGTGCGCGGTGCTGATAACAGCAGTGGTGTAACTTTCTTTAATTTGAATTCCCATATCAGGATTCCTTAATAATGAATTTTGTATGATTAAATAGTTGGAATTTACTTTCATACTCTGGGTGGGAGAGCGCCGGGGTATCGGCTTGCAATAATTTCATTAATTTTTTCAACGAGGTCAGGGCGTGTGAAAGTCACATGAGCTGAACCTTTCCAGAAAGATTTAATAGTGAACCACTCGCAGGTAAACACACCGTTTAACGTATAACTGTTTAAGTTGATAAAATCCCTGTACTGGCACCCTTCTGCTATCCGTGAATCTGGCACGTTTTTCTTGTCGATGAGGCAGAAAGCACGGGCGAGATCGTTAATCCAGTTCTGCGCATTAGTCCTGACCGAAGCGTATCGGGTTGGTGAGACATTTATGGATAAAACACCTTCGAGGATAATTTTCTTGCCCAGACGGCAAGGATTATTTGTTTTGTAGTCCCAGGACAGCTTACGGAAAACATCAATAATACCTGTAACAAACGTTTCATTTTTTGTTGCATTAAGATGCTGAAACGTACTGATGACATTGTCCAGGGTGACTTCCGGACAATCTTTGCTGTATACCTGAGCAGTCCATTTGTCATGTTGATCACCACTCATCAACGTAAACATACCTGTCTGGGTCATCAAGCGTTGCCAGATAGATCTATCAACGCTACGAGCCACCCGGCGTCGAACCGCCTCTATCTCATGTTCTTTAAGGCAACGCCTACCGGTCGAAATAATCTCATCTAGCCCCGTGAACCAGTCCTTTTCAGCCGCAGCAGCGAACAGTCGCTCCGCTTCCCTGAGTTTATCTAAACCTTCCATAAATGCCGCAATACCTGCTGCACGTTGAGCAATAATTAAATCAATAGCAACAGAAGGTATAATACCGCCTGCGTTCTCTGATGAATTTAACTCAGCGGTCAATGTATTTTCTAAGGACATATGAACTCCCGGGTAGATAAGGCAAGCATTAAAACTATTCTTCGTTGAAACCAGGATACCTTTTTTTTTCGTCCCATCAACCCCCATTTTTAAAAAACCAATAAAAAAGTTACTTTCTTAGATCTTGAGGTGTTGGGGCAGAAAGTCATGAGTTTATAATGCCCCACTGTTTACATAAGATGCAAATAAGGGAGAAAAATTAAGTCAAAATCACTCAGTGATTTTAATCAAAATTGGAATGGGGTTAACCCCCCATAGCAACCATCATTGCGTAGTCGTCTTTTCCTGATTGTGTTTCAAGTTTAGGTCATAAGTTGTATGGGGTTTTTAAATTGGCATTTCATGAAAAGGAAAGCCCCTCAATAAAATCGGAGCTTTTTGAATTAATTCAGATGCAAATTTTAGAACTTAATTGAGGAAGCCTGTCGATGAAAAAACTATACTTAGCGAGTCTTTCTGATTCCAGAGTATGCAAAAGCAATGTCTCTGTCCTGAACAGTAGAACATTATTCTCCCATACATCATGCTGCAATTTATTAACCGCTTCGCCTGTTCGGTATGATTCCATCATAGGTTGTATTTTAACTGGTGCGATTTTGTGATAAGAGGGATGGAGTCTTGGCTTCAATTCATCCAGACCAATATTTAACCCTATGTGTTGTGAAATAAGGTCAAATTCACTGTCCAGCACAATCGTTTTAATATGGTGCTGAACAACACCAATGTTATCAATAACCCATTTATATTCCGTTGTAAATTGGCTGAGTTGTTTGTCATATTCAAGAAGTAGCCCAACCATGGCTTTCCGATTATTTTTCATGCCAACATAAAGCCGTTTATTTGGATACGGTCTTCCGCATGAAAGTCCATCATCCTTAATCTCGAATTTCAGTTCCGGGATCGTCACTGATTCTAGTCGGCATTTATTTGAAATGATGTGGTATAGTGTTGGTACAAGATGCAGATACATGATTCCCTCCAAATCGTGAATACCTAACTTAGTTTATTCAACCCAGAAATGGGTTATTGATACGCGGTCTCCCCTCAGTATGTGTTTTAAATTTTTCTCGTGAAAAGTCCGGTAATGCTCAATGTTCGATTCGCAAAATGCTTCTAGTTCCTGCTCGGTCAGTCGAGGTGAATAAATCAGAACAGTTTCGCTTTCATCATCCGCAAACTGCTCTGTGCCATCTGGATACATAAGCCGTGGGACTCCCCCAATAAGCATTTCTACCTCAGTAATAAATGGGGTTTTATCTTCTGCATTGATGTTTAAAAAGACGACTCGGTCATTCATTGAGTTTCCCCTGTAATCAGAAATATAATATTTTGTATGTATCCGCACTGAACCTCACGTTCAGGAACAACGGCGTATAACCAGGCTCTATGGTATGTTCATCAAAGGAAAGCCCTCGTGCAATATTTTCCCTAATATTTCTTTTTATCTGTTTTATAAACTTTGACTTTAAAAATAACTCTTGCGACATATCCACCTGTGAAAGCGGTATGGAATAAATATTCTTTGAATGTCGGTAACCATCGAAATCATTAAAGCACAGATTTATACTAATAACTTCAGGACTAGAAGCCCTGACTTTAAACGCTAAATCATATGCAGATTTTTTATCTGAATCTTTGATTTTAATAAATGAAGAATCATGGTAATTTTCCGGCAATACCGTAACGATACATCCTGATGTTATGTCCCTGATTAGTACGTACCAACGTTCATCCAGTCGACTATAAATCAGAATGTGTTTTTTTAATATTCCGGGTTTGGAACCCAGATCCACATATTCCCTTTTGTCGATCATGTCAGTGAGTACATGCAGGGGAAGTCGTGAACGCTGCATAAGTCTGAGTCTGGCGTGATCTGTTATTCCTGTGTATGCCATATCTCCTCCTCATCTAATTATTTGTAAGGATTTTAATTATTTATCCAGGATTTTTAATCACCCCCACTGCATCCTGAATCTGACGAGTCCGAATAACTGCAATCTGATCCATTGTTTATGATACTTTCCGAATGATTGATTCCTGTAGATGAGAAATTAATGTTATGGCTAATCAGTGAAGAATCACTATCATTCTGTTTATACCGGTTAGTCTGTGATTGACCAGCGATGGGTATTTGTTTTTCGTTTTTGTTTATCTTTTCCGGAACCAAATCGGCTTTAGGGGTCGCGAAAAAATACCAGCTGAATGCAACCCCCCATGCGACCATTGCATAATAGAACAGCCACGGCCAGGTTCTTAACAAATAGCCTCCGTGATAGGCCAGAAGCAAGATACATCCTCCCCCTGACAAAACAAGTTTCCGAAACAGCATAAACACCTCTATGGAAAAGTTACTTTTCCGGTTTCCGTTCGGTCAATGAATGGTATCCACGGCAGCGGCGTTATCGTATTTTGCGCCGTCAATGACCGTTACCATAGGCTCGGCAATAGCCACTACGTCATCGTCAATACCGCCGCAACGACACACTGCCTCGATGATCGCCAGAATCTCATTCAAAGTCAGAGGGTCATCAATTTTCACCTCCGTAATGTCTTTTTTAATAATTGCATTACGGGCAGTACCATGGCTTTTCTGGTTAAACAGCCATGCAACGTGTGTCGTAAGTTCCTGTTCGTCGTGCCCGGATTCGTCACTATTTGAGTCGTCAACGAAAAGGCCGATTTGATTTTCAATCCCGGCACACAGGCAGATCGCATTTGTCAGCTCCAGGAGCTGATTAAGCGTCGGTGTACAGAGAAGCTCAATTGATGATGTGGCACGGGCTTTAATCGCGCTGGTTACGGTGTCATGATGTTTTTTACTGTAAAACGACACTGTCATGTTGCTCATACAGAGGCTCCTTTTATGTTATTCCGTCAACTGACTGAATGGCCTGGACGTTATTACCGGAACAGGCCAGTTCAGGAAAAGATTTACTCACCGGCTGTTTTGCCTTCCTGAGGTTCATCTTTCGACGTTTTTTTTCTCAGCCAGAAACGGCCTGCAAAGAAGGCCACCGCCAGCATGGCGTATACCTGCCAGTAAGGCCAGTCGGAAAGGAAATAGCCCATGTGGTAGGAGAGGATCAGCAGCCCGATGAAGGGTACCAGTAATGCATCGCGTGTGATTTTTTTCATATCTACCTCAAAAAGTGACTTTTATTCGTTAATGTGTAAGTGGCTTAGCGTGATACTACCCTTTTCTACCCTCTCCTAGTCGCAGTTCACCCCCACAACAAAAATGACCAGTCCGGTGGTGTCAGTAAGTCCGCTCAGGCAAGTCTGGTCTGTAGTTAACGCTCTGAGATTGGATTCCGTCGCATCCAGTGGATACAGTGGCTGCGTCAGCAGAAGAACATTTTCATCCGAGCAGGTTAAACCTAGATTCATAACGAATGACTGATAATTCAGCCGTACCCGTTTCTGCACCTCATCGTCTGCAAGGCTAAAATAATCGAGCGTGCCTGGCTCAAATCCCTCGCTGGCAATGAGTTCCAGATCCCCTTGTACCTGTGACTGAGGTATGATCTGCAAAGGCTTTATTGCTGCACGAAACTGGTTACAACTGTGACCTCCACATTGTTCTTCACCCAGAAACCAGTCCGGTGAGGGTGAATAAGGAACGGTGATCGTTGAGGCCAGAACCAAACCCGGGTAGTGGTCATAAGGACAAAACCAGGGAGTAAAATGCTTCTCCGAAATATTGGCAATATTCCTCCCGAACAGAATCGGTGCGATAGACGTTTTCATTAATCAGCCCTGCCCTTCATTCTTTATAAATTATCAAATCTGATTTCATCTGCATGTCTGCAACAGCACTCATGAAATGCGCTGATGCAAACCAGCATGCACAGAAAGTTTATCCCGATACACAATGGCGTTTCAGAATTAAGAGGGTGAATTTGCATTTGAATTAAAATTATTTTCCCGAATACCGGGTTCATCGCTGCTTCTGTTAACCTGATACTGATACTGGCGACGGGCAGCAGAGGAGTAGGAGATGTAGGTGTGACCACATTGTCTGCATTGACACACATACCCCGACCCTTTATTTGCGATCACTGATACATCTTCCCATCCGTTATAGTCCAGCCCGTCTCTGTAGCGGTGCCAGTTTCCTGCATAGCAGGGGACACAGCGCAGGCTTCGCTTTCTTCGGCAACTTCCACGACCACCCATATGCAATAAAACCCTCTTCTGTATTCGTGTCTGGCAGCAACAATTATACAGATTAAAACCCTGTGTAAAGCCCTTATTTGAATAATAGAGGAAAAAAATTCTTTTATTTCATAAACATTCAGTGATTATGCAAAGGAGGGGGATAAAATGTCTAAGGGCGTTTCGCGTTAATTTCGTGGTTTACTCTTCCTTGAAAATTAACTACGAGGCTTTCTGCTTTCCGCCACCAGAACTAATGTGCGGAGTTATGTTTTTCCCTTCTTAACTATGGATTAATGTCGTTAATTTTCGACTGAGCAATTACGTAAATCACTATTGCGCACGCTCCAAGGCCTACAGATTCGCTAAAGTCGCGGGAAGAAACAAAATACACCAGAGAAGCAGTAAGCACCTGTGTAACGAGCGCTCCGGCAAAGTACACGAACACTCCCCGGTTAAGGGTCAACAGTGCCACCAGTGCTGGCGAAAAAATAAAAACGAATAATGTACCGATGACGTTAACAACGTCTGGAAAGTGACTTTTAAGCATGCACAGCAAAGTCAAAAACAACAGAACAGGAATCCCCACAACAAGGATATCCCTAAGTGGAATTTCTTTGATATTAATCATTCTGTTACCTCATATCTATTTTAATGTTTCGGCTACTCATTATAGGCATGGGCTAAATGCATATCTATGTCTTTAACGCTGTAAAGGCCTTTTCCAGGATATTTATTATTTCCCCAATCGGACAAAAACCGGCGACGGTCATATCCAGACACTGTATATTCATACAGCCTTGATATGAAATGACATTTTATTGCTTACATCACGAAAAAACGTTCCTTAATCCCGAAAAATCATTTCAGCACATTGTAAAATTGTTCAACCTGTGATGAGCAACGGCATTCCGGTGCTTCAGCTGGTGGGATAGTTTGTAAAGTTACTTTTGATTGCGATAAGCCTTGAGTGATCACTTGAGGCCAGGACAAGCCAGACGTACGAGAGAAGGAGCAATCTTGGCCTCCGGTGCCTTGCTCTGTCCAGTCTCTCATTTATATGTTCGTCCGGATGCACGACGAAACAGGATCAGCTGCTCTGACAGGGCTTATCACCAAAAGTAACTTTTTTTCCAAGTAAAGTGGTGGGCGATTGAGTCTCTAAAGCGCGCTGTCTGGAAAACTTTGGTGAGTTTCAAAACAGGACAGCACATCGGGCAATTTAAGTTTGAAAAGTTACTTTTAGTAAGGGAGTACCGCCGTACGAGTATCAATACCAATTAAAGCTCGCTGAACGTTAAAGGTTTAGGCCTGAGGCTAGTTCCGCACACATCTGTTATCAGATTGCCTGTTCAGTAGAACAATGCCTCTGATCCATTTCGTCATCGTTCATACGTACGAACGATGACTTTTTGGCGTTGCGCTAGTGTTAGCGGAAACTGTATTTAGAAGACAGTATGAGTTTAGGGAAGGTGTATATGTAGCTCACGAAAGTATATCTTATTGATTTTTATTAATTTAAATATCAATTCATACAATCTGTTTTTGTTCCAGAACGTTCCTGGCATCTGCCATTTTATCGGGAGTGTTTTTAACGAGCAAAGCACGTTAACGTACGAACGATGACAATAGGTCCGGATACACGCATCCGTCAACCGTGAACGTACGAACGATGACGTTTTGATAATTAGATGGGGAATGCCCCAGGTTTTTTTGCGTCTGAAGGAAGGCAATCAGGAAATGAACGAGTCTCAGAAAGCCAAGACTCCCTCTGTTAGTTGAGCAGTCTCACTCCTCGCTAAAATCCGCGTCTTCAGCCTCTTCATCATGATGCTTGCCGTTTATCTTTTTCATCTTATCGATGGAAACAAGAACTGCAGCAATCTCTTCGCCGGTAAATCCAGCTGCTTTCATCATTTTCAGTTTTTCAAGCAACGGGTCATCCAGGATCGGGGCATTTTGTGCCGGTGCCTGAATAGGGTCCTTTTTCGCACCGAGAGATGGGCTTCTTTTTAGGATATGAAATTTGATATTTCTACCGACCTTCTCTTCATGGTATTGCAGATAACCTATCTCATGTAGCTCACGAAGTGAGCGCCGTATAATTTCATTCTGAGCGGAGACGTGGGAAGTTAACCGCAGTCGGTCTCGGAATCGTTTCATGCTGATTGGGGCCGGGTTCTTCGGCAAGCTCGCCAGATAGGTATACAACGCCTGTGCAGACTCTTTTCGTTGTAAGCTGTCCAGTGCCTTAAGCCGCAAAAAAACCTTATAATCAATCGCGTAAAGCTCTTTGATGCGGGGGTCACCTTCTATCTCGATCTCATTTGTTTTGATGTTATAACGTGCCCAGTTTATCAGGCCGGTAGTAAGCGTGGAATCTTCGTTTCTGAACTGAAATGTCACCATTCTTAGCTTAACCATCGAGGCGTCGATACGTGCTTTCATGTGCTTATTCGATCGTGTCGGGTCAAATCCACAGTTTTTGAGGAACGTTGAGAAAGGTAATTTTATTCTTCCCGAAACTGAGACATCGTTAAAATCGTGAATCGTCCTGACAATTCCCAGCCAGACTCGAAAATCGGTGTTCATATCCAGCCGGGGGCTAGATAGGGAGATCTCCTTGTACCCTTCACTGGAAGCGACCTCCATATGCTGGAGCTCGTTTGACACGTCCATAGTCACAACTTTATCAATGGAACGTGTTTTGCCTGTAGCCAAGGGAGTCGGGACAAATACCCCTAGTCTTAGCAGCGCAACGGGCTGGACAGTGCCTGTGTTCCCTGGTGCGAAGTGAGTAACTTTGCCTGTTTGTCCTGTCACTTCAAAAGAAAAATAACCTTTCCCACTGATATCTTTAGATATTTCTTTGTTTACTTTCTTCACAGGTTACCCTTCTGCAAACGTACGAACGATTACTTAATATCATATGAACGATGTTAAAAATACATACCAACGATGACGAATTTCAACCTAGCAATGACATAATCACGTACGAACGTTGACAAAACTACGTACGAACGATGAGGGAAAGTGACGATTTTTATCATAAAATCAATGGGATGAAGGAACGGGGATCCTTTGGGTTTTATTTAGGTTAGATCTTGGATCATATTGGGATCTATTATTGGTTATACCCTGTGGATAACGGTGATAAGTGTCTTGCCCCTCCAGATTGCTTACAAAACCAGCAAAATAGCTTCTTTCCGGGCATTCCCCCCCCTGATCCTCCCGAAGCTGGATTCCAGATCGAGATAAACAACGGCAAACAAGCGTAAAAGGCAACGTACGAACGCTGATGTTTTGTTTTAAAAACTGTTATTTATTAATATGATAAAAAAAAGTCAATGTGTGTTGTATCTCTGCCTGGTAATGCTGGTGGTAGAATTTGGGAACAGCTAACAGTGAAGACAATCCCCCCCCAATGACAAAATGCCCCTGAAACGCCACAGGATTAATCGTAGAATTTATACGTAGGTAGATACCTTTTTTCTGAAAAATGTCCTCAGAGAGCGTTTACGGGCTTCTGAGGGGCTAATTGACTTAAGGATAGGGTTGCTGAAAGGTTGGATCCTGTTTGATCCAGAAAGGATCAGTGAAATGTTGGATAAGCGGGCCAAGCGGATCCCAATCCCTGAAAGCCTGGAGACATTGACCATTTTAGGACTTTAACCGGAATCGTCCATCGCGGACGAATAGTTTTTTCCGTTCGCCGTCACCGGATGGACAGGCGAAGCGCGGCAATCTCGTTTCGCTGTTCCACTGCACGACCGGGGGCCGGAATGATGGAAGCTCTGGGCATTCCGATACCTGTATCTACTGAACTGCCGTAGTTTTCAGCGAAAGTTAAGCCAGTAAACATCGGATATTCTCAACGCTGTAATTCCTTATGAATTTCAGAATAGTGCTACAATGATTTTCCTTTCTGAATGTGACAGGCATTTATGTGTTTGCCAATATTTTAAAAAGGTGCGACATCATATATAGTCGCACCTCCTTAAATATAAATTATGACCTTATGTTTTTCAGTTCACTACGGTTTTCTTCAATATTGCCACGTGCATCATCAAGCGCTGTTCTTAACCATTCCCTGTCAAACCAGCTTCGCACCGGGCTGTTTTTATTAATAAATACCAGTTCGGCATAATGTTGCCCATAGACCTTGCCTGTGTGTCTACCTCTGACCTGGATTTCTAGGTTTTTCAGTTCACATTTGCCACTCAGAATATCTGCGATGCATAAATCTTTGCATTCATCATCCCAGGTATCAGATGTGTCCCAGTATTCCTCTTCGCTTTCTGTCACAATGATTTCAAAATTGGCGGTGGAACGTGACATAACCAGGTCTCCTTCATACGAAGGCGTTATGCTTTCATGAATTTTATATCCGTCACCTTCCAGTGTGCTACAAATCTGCTCAATGCTCCCACGGACACTCTCCAGCATGTCATTAAAGCGCTCTTCATATCCAATGTCGTCTGGGTAATTCTCTAACTCTGCCCGGATGGTATTAGCATGAGAATACCGGTAGCCAAAACTGTTGCGCTCAAGGGTGAGTGTTGTGTCGCTGTCTTTTATTACTTCGGCAACCTCTTCTGCCAGCTTTTCGGTGATGTGGTTATCTCTCAGCAGACCAGACAGCAAAGTCAAAATTTCTTTGTCATGCAGCACGCCGTAAAATGCCACACCATCTCCCTGGCAATAACGTAATGAATAGTCCAGCTCCAGATCGGCGGGCCAGCCGTGCGCCAGCAGAGTGTTTTGGCAGTGACGATTAAACAGATTGTTAAAAACGTTCATAGCGAGTTCTCCAGCAGTTGAGGATAGTATGCGGCTTGACCTGTGCCGTGAGACAAACGCAGACGGGGAAAACAGAACGAAAAAGGGCGGAGAAGGAAGCCGCAGCTCAAAGTTTTTGCAGGCTGAACGCCTGTAAAAATTTTGAGACCGGGTGACTGAGACGGCGACAGCTTCCCTTTGAAGTGATGTGACCCGTCTAAAGTGGTCTCACGGCACAGGTCCCGGTACCGGGTTTACCGGGACCGTGGGCCTGTGCTGGTGGATTGAACGAAATTGAAATTGCTGAGGGGTAAAATGGAGGAAAGTGAATCTTGACGATTTACTCATAACCGTATTTTGTGGCGGCTTTTACGGCCGCATCATAAAATTCCTCTTTAGCCATTTTTTCTTCTCCGCCACAATCAAGTGTCACGGTCCTGAAACTTGTGAGGTCAGGTTCATTACGCGATTTTAACTGGCAAGATAAATATTCTTTCCCTATTGGTACCAGGCCCATATTTCTGTCCTGCCAGCTGGAATATGACACGTACGATGCAGCAATAACGCTAAAGAATACGAGAAATGTCCATTCATTCCGGTTTAACAGGTCCTTACGGAAAATTGCTCCGGCGATGGTCATCACCGGCATAATCCACACAACAATACTGGTTAAAACAAAGAACATGCTAAACATTAGCCCCTCCTAATACCATCTTTCGTTAATACCTTCTGGCGTATTAAATATGTCACCAGAGGTGTTTTTCCTAACTGTATTATCCTGCCTCAGGATATGCATAATTGCCGCCTCCCTGCTATCAAAACTGTGTCTGGTAACAGTATTTACAGGGGCATCAATATTGCTCAATGATACATTCGAGTCAGTCCCTTTTGGACAAATGTCGAACCAGTGGTGAATACGGTAGATTTCACCACTTGATTTCAATACCGGCAGTGGCCCTTCTGACAGCGACTTAGGCAGCATAACTTCGAATACATCAACGCCAGACGACTCCTGTAGATGTGAAGAACCAAGGAGTTTGTCTATGATAAACTCATCCTTATCGTCTTTTAGGTTATCGGCAATATAAATCCGACGATGTACCCCACGTTCAGCTTCCTCAATGACAAAATATAAACGGTTTTCTATCATCTGAAGCTGGCTGTAAGCACTGTAAGACAGAGAACCATATTTCACGCTATCCATTTCAACATTGCGATCTGCACTGAACATCCCGATGTCGGGAGTTTTGTTAGCCATGCCCAATGCCAGCCGGTTCCCCCGAGTTTCAAGCCTTTCGAGTTTTCCTTCCTGATGAGCAAAGCGTGATACATACTCCTGAAAAAGTTCCTTTTTCAGGGATTCGCTGGCGTTGTGATAAAAATACCCTGCGGCCTCACTCTCTGTAGTGACGTAGATATATTGCCAGTCTCCCCGGTCAATGTAGATGCCTACCGGTATCATCAATCTCGGATGCTGCACCTGGCCCCCGGTTTTGCGGTAATCATTCATTTCGCAGTAGGCCGTCATCCATTCACGTACCCCAGCCTCAAATTCAGCAGGGTTAGCCGGAGACAGTTTTCGCAGGTCCTCTTTACCTGTCTCAATGTATTCAAAAGCTCTTTGTTTTTCGTGGAAGCTGGAGAACACTGATTTCAGCCCTTTCCACTCATTGGCCTCCGGCCATTCATAGAGGGTTGTTTCGCAGACACTATTTTTGCTTAGCAAAGCAGGCTTGCTGGAATCCAGAGTCAGCCCTTTTGCTGACATTTTGAAGGTCAGCAGCATGGCCCACTTATGTTTTTCCACGCGATCATCACGTTCCTCGTCTGTAGGGGTTACGTACAGAGCCAGTCTGGCATTTGTCATGACTATCAGACGTAACGGTTTGCTACCCCGGGAGATGGCCATCTCCACTGCGGCCTCTTTATGGCTCAAACCGCGCCAGGCGATCAGGTCCATCATGCCAAGTAATGCCTTCCAGCTTTTCTCGTTGTCAATTCCTTCACTAAGCGGCTGACCTTTTTTGTCAGCCCGCCAGGTGATAACTGTCTTGTCGACGATTTCAGCACGGTTAGCTTTAGTGCCTATGTTGCCATCAACCAGCGCTCTGAGGAGCTTTTGTCGATATGGCATCTCCTGCTCTTCTTCCGCTCTCAGGACAGCTGAAAGGCGTTTGAAGAGCTTTATGTAGTACATAAAATCCCTACGGCTGGAGCGGCTGTTGATGTAATAATCCAGATCATCGGCTTTTACCGCGTCCAGACAGAGGAATCCCACGCTGCTGGCGTCATCCCACGGATCACGCTGAAAATTCGTGAGGGATACTTTCGCATTAAATTCACGTACATCATTAGCCCGGGTGCGACGGTAGATATCTTTTTTGACCGGAACCTCCACGCAAATCTCATTGTTGCGGGTAAAGGCCACTGCCATTCCCTCATCATCGATGAAATCGGCGGTAAAATAATAGGATCGGTAACTGGTACCAGTATCGACTTTCACAACACCTGGCGCGGTATTTGGTGTACAAACAGCTCTCCACTCGCAGAACACCCTTGAACCTGAGCGCAAATGGCTATTGGCCTGGGTTATATACTCCTCAATAGAGGGGCGCACTTTCGCATCAGGATCGTCCAGAAGACCAGTACCATCATGATCGTAAATGAATCGACAATACGTCTCCTGGAACGCCATAGAGACGAAACTTAAGCGGTCCTGAGGGTCGTAGAACTCGCCAAAGAGCTTAAGCCGGTGGTCGAGCCCGCAGCACAGGATAAGAAACCGGTAATAATGCAGAGCAACCATCTCATGGGCTTTGAGTTTGTCCGTGTAGGACACGTCATTGAACGTCACCTGCGAACCGTCAACGCCACGAAAGATATTTCCCTGCTCATCGGTGGTCGGGAAAAGCGTATGAGCGCCGAGGTGAGATTCAACACCGGAGTAGACCTGGAACAGCCGTTCGCCGTCCCGAACCATCAGGAAAACGGTCTGGTTTTTGGCATTAAGCTCCCAGTTCGCCCAGCGGTCCTGATAATCAATATAGCGCCGGGTCGTGGTCATACAGACCACGCAGCGCTGTGACGGGAAGATCTGCTCCACCAGCCCCGGATGGTTCTTTAATGCCTGGAAAAAAAGTGGCAGCTTTTCAAAATCAAACCATTCACCGATATCGAGAAAAACAGCGGTTTCCTCGTCGACGGCCAGCTTACGCTGTACGAACGTTAAGGGAATGTGTGCCGGTGCTGAATCGCCCTCTCTGATCGTGTTAACCACCACATCTTTACCGATGTAAAGGTCAAGGGACTTGATACCGTCCATCAGCTTATTCAGCGTTTCACGACTATCTTCAGCAATAGCCAACTGTGCGGCGGCCGACTCTTCCAGATAGGGTGTAATAGCCATGACGGCTTTCGAAATCACAGAGTTCTTTTCTTTGATCCAGTCGATTTGGGCCTGCGCGATTTCATGTCTGAACTCAACTGCCTGCTTGAGCTGTACTATTTTTGTTTCATCTATTCCGGAAGAAAGAGCGGAACCGAGAGATGCTAACTCCGTAGATGACGACAGGCCCGGAACCATAGGCAGTTGTTTTTTCTCATCCCCAGGAGCTGATGAACTGGCTTTTTTCGCTTCAATCCTGCCAAGAAGTTCCGTACGCAGAGCATCAGGATCGGACATGGTGTCGGTCATTTGCTGTGTCAGCTGGCTAACCCGGTTTTGAGCGGCCAGCAGTTCCTGACCACGGATTTCCTGCCCGTCATCGGCAAACTCAAATTTGTCCAGAAAATCGTCGAACAGAAAGCGGTGTTCTTTAAACGATTTCGTCGTGCTGTAGCTACGGCCAGCAGCATCGGTGAATTTGAAAACAAAGTTTTTGTCGAATTTTGACGGATGGGTGCGGAGGATCACGGTATGGAGTGCATTATCGACCCAGCGAAGCGACTCAATCAGCAAAACCTCATCCTGCTCTATACGTTGTTCAGGAATCGCGTTTTTGGCACGCCAGTATTGCCCCCCCTTGAGGGAGTAGAATTTATGAAATTGTTCCGGCTGCTGTTGGTGCGGGATAATGTCAGGCATATTGCCATCTCCTGTGATCGTTCACTCCACGATGTGCAGAATGAAAAATGTTCTAACGCCCGCTTACGCGAACAACTCGCCGTTATCAATAATCGGGTTCATCTCAAATCCCGGGAAGTCAGAAAAAAAGCCGGTGGCTGAAATTCGTAACCATTCCAGAATACTATCAAAACACATCCATCTGCGGTTGAGCCGTTCGGCGGCAAGGCCTGTTTTTAGAGAGCCAGCGAAAGGATCAACCACCAGCTCGTTTTCTTCCGTCAGAAACCGTATGAAGAAGTCGGGGATGGCCGTAGGGAACATCGCCCCATGTCCAGGAAGCCCTAACCGTTTAGCTTCCTTGTGAAAGCGGCGAGTGTCAGCACACGCATGGCCTCGGATTATCACATTTTTGGGAATAGCCCCGTCAGTGGATTGAGAAAAGGCACCTGGTTTCACGACATGGGCTCCGTCACCGTAGATGGTCGTACGGTTCTCTCCGCCTCTGGCAACCAACGCGCTGTGGCTCTCTGTATGGGGCTGCAAAACGCGCTGGTTACAGGAACGGACAGCATCAGGATTATTGGTCAGCCAGAAAATAATTTCATGACCGGCCAGCAGCTGAACTTTCTTACGGCAGGCCCAATATGTCGGTGAGGGTGGTTTGCTCATATTCACCCACGGCACCCGGTCCATCAGGTAGAGGTCAAGTTTTTCGCACAAGGCCAGTAGCAGGCGCTCCGGGTAGAGGGAACGTGAAGGCTGACCCGGATTAAAAATATCCTGACCGATATTCAGCACGACAGAACCACCGTTAACCAGCTGGCGGGCGATTGGTCTAATGGCTTCCACGATGAAATCAATATAGTCACTGTCGTTTTTGAAGGCTGCGGCATAATCCCGCTGCTTTCTGAGTGGATACGGTGGAGATGTCAGGCAGAGATGGACCGGTTCGGTATTGCCAGGCAACACCATTGTAGAGTTGCCTAAAATCGCTACCCCGAGATCTGTACTGAATGCCACTATACGTGTCCCTTCCCGCGCTTCGGAAAGTCCGGAATTTTTTTTCCTGCAGTGACGCCATAGAGAGCGGCCGGAGCTTAAACGTTCGATGACGTTCATGGCTTTTAGTGTCTGTTGGAACCAACGGATACGGTGTTTAATTTTGTTATGAGGAACACCGGCCAAACCGAATTTTTCTTTTGAATTGAAATCATTATCTGAAATTGAAAGGCGAGACTGTACCTCCCGATACAACTCATCATTGGTGAGTTCACGGTCAGCATCAGAGTAAATAGTTTCAATTAAATCCAGGTTCAGACGAGACATAACATACCCCTGTTGAATTCGTAAAATCATTATCTCATATTTATAATTGAGTGCCAGGGGTGATTTTCATTAGATTAAAAAATAATCCGATAAAAAATTATATGATTTATAAACATCCACTGTTTATGGATGTATAACTTTCGAATCCCCAAAAACCATTTCCCTTTGATTGCAGTGTTAGATGGAATTCTTGTTATGGCTACGAGAACCCCTGTGTTAGGGGGGGGCTCGATAGCGTCATTTCACGCAAACAGTTAGTTTTAGCTGGTGGACATTTTAGGTAATGTTGCACACAAAAAACATAATAAGTTATCCTGAGCTTCCTCAAGAACATCATGGGCGACGTCATGGGACATCCTTCCATTTTGAAACTTAACATTATCACTGGATAAGATTTTTTTCGCCCATTCTATATTATAAAAAGCGAAACAGCTTTCCTCAGTTTTTAGGAATAACTGGCCTCCATGTTTGATAAACTCGTTGTTTCCTAAAAATGTTGTTTCCATAGGTACAACCTATAAATGAATTTAATTATTGACGGCGTTAATCCGCTCTTCCGGGGTATTCCCTAGTTCCAGCATTTGTCCGGCCCCGTTGATGAGAATTTTCTTTCCATGCATAATCGTTGCCATTGCACGCCAGGCATCACCACCATTTTCTCCCCAACGCTGAATTCCTGCTTGTTCCATATCATCTTCACAGGCAAAGAAACGGGAACCAGGTAGTTTGGCCGGGTCAAGATTCAAAGATAAATCACTCTGAATACAGATGCCGTTTTGTGTCATAAAAAACAGGTTGCGTAATGCCTTTTGTTCGCTGGAAACAGAGCTGCCGTCCGAAAGAAGCTGGTGGGTTGTTACCACAACACGAGAAAGGTTCGGACAGAATGGCGTAGCGGCGATAAGCAACACTCTGGCATCAGAAACGGCATAGATACCAAGAAGTTCAGACAAAATCTCACGCTGAGAGGGAACTGAAAACACCAGAACATCATCACCGCGAACGCTGTCCGCATCAATGCCGCTGCTAGTGAGGATGTCCAGCAGTACTTTGCTGCCGCTGGATTGCGGATCAATCCAGGTACCTTTCCTTTGACTATTTAATGTAGTTATCCAGTGTTGAGGAGCATTACCGTTAAAAGTAAAAGTGATCTTTGCACTGTTTTCTGTCGACATATCGCCTCACTGATAGCTAGTGTTGGGTTAATTAAGAGGGCCAGTATAGTCAGTCATAGTGGCAACCCCATTCTCCTTAGTGAATGTTTCTTTTATTGTTTCAATAAGTTGCTCGACTTTTACATCAGAAAGTGACTCTGCATCAATACCGAGTCCGTTTGGAGCTAAATATTTATTATTGAAATGAATGAGTTCTTCACGGTTCGAAGGGATATCATTCAAATTTACGATAACAAAATCTTCGCATATTCTTTTTACAGCTAGTTTTCCATCTACAACTTCTAAATGAAGAGCTTCTTTGTCTTTGACTGAAATCGCTTTGCTGACATCTTTGTTCGTCATGTTTTACCCTTGTGTATGGATTGATAATAAACTAATAGCACCAACAAAAACGCTAAAGGTTGCACCCTGGCTTGGCATCATTAAAAAATCTAATGCCTCGTTTTTAGATATCATTAGTTTATCCTTGATAATTTAGTAAGAGAGTAACAATTCAGGGCAAGCTGTGTTATTCACTATAAAGCTATTATGCCAGAAATAAATGCTATGACCAGGGGTGAAATGAGATTGAAATGGAAATAATTTGTTTTTGCCCAGTGTTTATGACTGATTGTTAGTTTCATTTAAAACTAGCGCGTGCGGATAAAAACCGGACACCGGCTATTGCTAATGTCCAGTTCTGTAGCCATGTAGCATTATTAAATAAGTTGTTTATTATTAATATATTTTTCGTAAAGCCGTGCTAGTTCTTTGTGTCTCAAACAAACCACACGATATAGATTTCGTCTTTCTGTTTCTGGCAATAACCGATATACCGCAAGGAGTTCTTCGGTATCACTATTGAAAACCGCATTATTATTGACCGTTGAAAGAGCCTGCCCCTGCTGCTTGTTATCGAGTTCACTGATATCTTTCAAACGCAAACTGAAGCTTTTTGCCAGAACGGAGATTTCTTCAGGGGGAAGATTCTGCAACTCTTTCGTCAGGCCTTCACTGTTTGCCTTAAGTGTTTCATCCTCACCGGAGACAAAGCCCCGAATCCATTCCGTCGATACTCCGACTGCACATGCGATGTTGTGCAGGGCTGTCTCACTGGCGACCCCATCCTTGAACCAGGACTCCACTACAACAGAATCGGTACCGGCGATTAGTGCAACATCATCTGTCTCCATCTTGTGAGATGACATAATTTGAAGCAAATTAACAGGTTTAAAAGGCACCATTTTTTTCTTCCCCGGCAATCAAATAACTAATTAAAGCAAGACGTTGGGCAGTTTCAGTAGGATCCGGTGAGTGGTATTCATAGTCAACGGATGTTTTGTCCAGAGGCCCACCACGAAGTTGGTCAATCAGGTCGTTATTTGATCCTGGTTTAAGAATGCTAATTGTGTTTTGTTGGCTCTGGCCTGATTTAACAGAATCATCCACACCTTTGCCGCTTGCATTATTCTGATTGTCGTCGGAAGTCATTTATACCTCTATGGCGGTTAATTTTTTTTGTTCTCTCTGTGTTTGATTCAATGATGTTAACAGATACTAACGGATACTTTCTCGCTGGAAAACAGGAAATACTGCAGCGGATAAGAATTATTTGGGAAAGTAACTTTTCTGGCAGTTAATGACAGCTTGTTACCTCACTGCCCGGGGCGCAATCCTGTTTTTGCTTCAGCTGCTGCGTGTATATCCCTGCATCTAAAATCTGTTGGCCGTCATCACAAATCAGAACAACGACCGGATAGCCAAAACCGCTGATTTCAGCTGATTGCTGGTCAACCAGCTCGCACTGTGTAAAGTCCCTGGCACCTGGCAATAACTCATCCTTACCTGTCGCAACAGAGTTCTCCAGCGTATGAAAAGCAATACAGATCACAAGAGCGCTGATAGTCAACGTCAGGGCCATAGGGCTACGTCTGCGCCATGCAAAAACGAAACCACAGATAATGCAAACCGCAATCAGAAAAAGGGCCAGATAATAAATTTTCTCTAACATGGTAGTCCCATTCAAACGCTTTCAATATGTGAGTCAGCATTCCGTGTACCGCATAGCTTTTTACGACTGGCTATACGCTGCTTTATACGTTCACGTGCTTCAGCTATCTCATCGATGCAAAGCATCTGACCGGTTAAAAGGATATGCCTTTCCTCGCGTTCCGCATCCGACAGAAAATCAATCGGTGTTCCTGTGTAATCAGGAGGCAAAGGTAACGCCTGCTCCCAGCGAGATGCTGCCAATATAGCGAGGCTGTCCAGGCGAAACTGCACCCCTTCCCGACCTAAGGATGTAAACAGATCGATAGCCCGGACTTCGTCATTAGGACGTGCTGTGCAATGCTGCATAAACGAATCCTTACGCATGGGCATGAGCGGTAAGTTTCACCCGGTTTGCGCCACCATCGGCCCAGGTGAACAGCAGACGATATTTTGAAGAGACACGGATAGATGACATATCTCCCGCCCTTTCACGTTCTCGTAAACGTGTATGGTGAATTTTTTCATAGTTACGACTTTTAAGACGGATCAGGTCAGCTTCGCTTGCCGCATTATGCAGCTCCTCAAGCGCCCTTTTCAGACTGTTGGTAATATCCGTTGGAAGACCTGACTGCGATTTCCCGCTCTTAAATAACTTCTCAAGGTTCTTTTCTTCAAATGAATGGATCATATTTTCTCCTTTGTTGAATACATGATTGCATATTAAAACGCTGCATCAAGGGGTCATTTTTAGTTTGAGCGTGAAAATTTAAAATTATTTTTCATAAACACCCGCCATTTATGATTGTGGTTTTCCAATGTGGCTGGCTCTGATGTGATAATTTCTGAATATTTCTGATGATAAAACTTTTCCGGGTTAATTTTCACTCATCGCATAATTAGGGGGTTATGGTAGCCTGGTAAAATGATATAATATGATAAAGATAAAAGGGGGCGGCTTATGTCAGGTTATATCAATTGTCAGACTATCTTTGCTGAGAAAAGCAAAATGCTTATAACCTCTGAAAATAGTGCAAACTCTATCCTGGAGCAACTAGAGTCGGCGGGGGTTCCTGTTGAATCACAATGCCGTTCAGGTTTTTGTGGTGCATGCAGGCTCAAGAAAAAATCAGGAAAAGTCACTTACAACTGCTTCCCCCTGGCTTACGTAGGTGCGGATGAAATTCTGCCATGCTGCTGTCGTCCCTGTGGCGATGTTGTCCTTGATATTTGATAATTTACCCTGATTGCTATGCTATAAAAGCCGGGAGGGGGTTATGGCTAAGAAAGGAAAAGAAAAAATCGTTCAGGAGGCTCTGTTAAAGGGTTATACCGTAAAGAGAAGTGGAGATCGGTTTGAAGTTTCTAAACCAGGAAAAAAATAATTAGCCTGGTGATTTTGCCAGATGGTACAGCCTATCGCGGTGATGTAGATCTGACCATTACCAAAACGATATGGACACAGAAACAGATGAAAGAAGTTCTTGGGCTTACTGCCGCAAAAAAGTAACTTTCTTTGATTGCAGTAACCATCCATAACACGAGAGGGACCACGATGTCGGACCAGGCTAAGTATTATGATTATTACCTTGTTGAAGGACCAAAGGTTAAGGAGTTAATTCAGTCCTATGAAACTGTCGGAGAGCAACGTTCCATGGTTATTGATGAAGCCTGCAGGTCAGTCGGGGCAATTGCATTCATTAATTCATACGGATTGGGAGATAAAGGGGATAAATTGCGTGCCTTTGCCTGGGATGCTGAGTGTACCTTTCCGTGCCCCATAACGATTAAAGAGCGATCTATATTCAATAATAAACCGGTGATAGTTGTACGCGGCAAAGGCAACACAAAGGAAGGTCGCGACTACAATAAAAAACTGGATTCGGTTATTAAATCAGCAAATGAAAGGCTCGGTTCGTATCCTTGTTGGGAATCTTACATTATCAACCACTATGGCGTGATGCGAACAGCACAAGGCGGTCCATCCTCCTTCCGCAAGCATGCAACGGCTATGCTGACAACGAAATGCGGTATGCTCTTTGAAAGAAATGATGCTCTGGTATTTTGCATTCCGAATAGAGTTGATGGATTCAAAAATGAAGTGTCTATTCCCCCTGATTTTATAAAATTAACCTATGGACAGTATTATGATATGACTTCAAATCAATGATTTTTAATATATTTAACATTACATCACAAGCAACATTTTTTGTTTGTAGGGAAAAGGAAAGGATATGAGTGATTTTTATTATATCGCTATATTTTCATTAAATGTAATTCTTGACATCATTGTATTGTTGATGATTGGTAGAGTGATGATTTCTTCCCTATATAACAGAAAGGACGCCATATTCATTATTGTTAACATCACAGGTTTATTCCTTGTACTCATAGGTATAACCTTGATAGCATACAATATGTTCTATAAGCATGAGCATGTATCATACAGTGTGATTACACTGTTCGTATCGGCTGGACTTACTCTCTTAATTTTCGCCATTATGAATTTAATCCCAGCATTGAGATGTTTGAATCCTTCCGCCCCCTTCTCCTCAGGATTCAGAAAGATAGTTGTAAATGAAGCCTTAAAAGAAGTGGCATTAAGTATTATTTTATTTCTATTGTCGCTGGTAATGTTCTTTAACGCACGCTTGTTGTTAAACACGATTTAAAGTTGCTAAACAATAGCATTAAAATATTTCTTGTTTAGTAATTAGGGGGTTGATGGACGAGTCAAATAGAGTAGGATAACACTAATAAATTAAAGTGAGGTGTGTCATGAAACTTGAACAAAATGAAAACTGGCAGACTCGTTCTCGTGGTGATAACGACAGTGAATACCAAATTTACCTTGCTTGTGCAGATAATGGAAAAGGTATTGACGTCACTACCGGAAAGCCACTAAAAACTTACGATGAATGGTGTAACAGCTGATAAAGGGAGCCATGCATGGGTAAGTTTTATTGGGCAATTTGTCATCACTGTGAAGGCCACGGTACCATTGACAACCCAGCGTTTTCGGATGGTTTTACCAGCGCTGAGCTTTACGAAATGGAGCCAGAGGAACGGCACAGGATAGTAAACGGTACATATGATGTTGCCTGCACCACCTGTAAAGGCAGTGGGAAAATTAAGGTCCCCATTATCAGTGCTCTGACTTTTGGGGAAAAAAGAGCTCTTGTCGTAGAACGCCGCGAACGTCGTGAGTTGGCGGACTTAGCTCAAATGGAAAAAATGGAACGGATGATGGGATGCTGATAGCCTCTACCCCCCCCTATCTGTTAAAGGGGGGGGATGCTTAGGCTAACTAAAGAAAATAAAAAGTTCTAAATCCTTTTTATGGTCAGCAAAGACCGGAAATCGACAGAATTTTCCTTTACGATCGTGAAACTACTCACATCTCAAAAATTCAGGAAGCTATTATGAAACCCTCAAAATTTTCAAATGTTCCCCGTGCCCTACTGCCCGCCCTTCTGCTGACGATATTCATGAGTTCTGGTAGCGTTGCTCGCAGTATTGATGAGCCACCCATAGATACATTTTCATCTAATGATTCTCGACCGTTGAAACACATTAGCGAGCTGATTAATGAGCGAGACACTGCCTCAGCGAAGATTTCAGAGGAGTACGCAGGTCATCCAGATTTGGATGAACTGTCAAATAAAACGTCTACGATGTTATTGAAAACAGTTAAACAAAGTGACATTGAAGAACTTAATTCTAACATTAAGAATTTAATTGTAATTCTTGAAAGAAAAAACAAAGAGACGGATATTTCGAGCGCTGGTGCGGAACTCAATAAATTAATGTTAAAAAAGAGTGAGATAAATGAAGCCCTGGAAACTCAAACCGCCATTGAAAAAGACGCTCTCTTTCGTTCGGCAAAATTAGCAGGTCATCAGGACATGTATGATGTCGGAAATGAGTTTAAGGAACTTGAAAACTTGAAAAAATTGAGCATAAAGCTCGAATTTTATATAAATTGCATTCACCTTTTTATTCTTTCTGTGAGTTTGATTTTATTGACTGCATTGATCGTGTATGAGTACACCCCGTTCAAAAAGTTACTGTCAAAGCTAAAAAAGTAATGTGAAATTAGAATCTGGTCGATAATTAAATTTAGAGGGTATGAATGAGTATGAAAAACAGCAAAGAGGATTGGTATTTAATTCGCAACCTTAAATGGTTGAGTCCGCTTGTTATTCTTTCTTTTTGCCTGTTAAGCTCACAGGTATACGAGATTTTAGGTGAAAACAATGTTATCCCTGAGTATATTATAAAAATCATTGCGGCAATCGCACTATTCATCAGTGCATTTAACGCAAGAATGACCCCAACCATTTCAGCCAGAATATTTATCATCACGATCTATATGTTGGGTGCTAGTGTGTTAGTTTTTTTTCTTTTCAATTTTCTTAAGGGTAATGTTTAATCGCCCTTTGGATAATGCTTGAGGTTTAATCAAATGATTTCTAACGTACCAACGGGTCGACTGGTAAAAGTCATTAGGGCAACGGCCAGGGGTAGTGACTATCTGGGGCCCTGTGAGATTTGCTCGAAAAATATGCCAGAGTCGTATGCGGCCCGCTATGGAAGGGAGAGAATGAGAGAAAATGGAGTTGTGTATATCGACAAATCAGGCGGTAGCACATACGGGCATAAAGAATGTTTAATGGCAATGGTTGATGTTAAGCCTGATGCCTTAGCACTCCATCCTGGTAGCGAAAAATCCAAAAAGTAACTTTCTTCTGTCTGATGGTACTCCACTTAAAGCCTGGTTCCGGGCTTTTTATTTCAAAAAAAAGCCTGTCATCGACAGGCAAATTTAACTAACGAACATTGAATAATAACGAGAATAGTGTATCACAAAAAGTTACTGAAATTCGTGTTCTTCAAGCATCAATGCATCACCGACGATGTAATCATCATGCCTGATAGCAGTGACTGCCATAAGGGTCGCATTGTTGTTAATTGGCAAAGATAGAAGCTTCCCTTCTTCATTGATAATTAACCAGGTGTAACGCGTATCTTCATGTACGATAACAGGATTAAGTCTCACTGCCTGAATGTAACCGCCTACCATTTGTTGCATATCGGCGAGCGAGAATACACCTTCATTATCACGGCTACCGTCAAGGTCCTGAGGGGATAGCTTTCGAATACTATCATCTGCTGAAATCAGTAATGCCATAGGTTCTTCCTTTCCAGGGATGCTGTCGTCATTCGTCTTTGGCTGTATGCATTTTTTCAATGAACGGGATAACCCATGGTTGAACATAGTGGAAATACTGCTCATTGGTGGTTTTTGCGTCAGAGTCAGGTGCCTTCTCTACCTTTGTCATTGTATTGAAAACAACAGCATTGTTCACAGACTCCAGAATAATACGACACATTTTTATATTACCCGTCTCTCCTTCTACAGATGCCTGGTAATTCAATTCAGCAGCAATCTTATCTCGGATTTTCATATGTTACCTTTTAGAGTGATACGGGATTAGTCTATTTTTCCACATATAAATGTTTAGTCAATATAATCCCGGTTTTGATTGTGAAAAATAATATTGATCATGCCTGTTTCAGACGTGCATGAACGATTTTAATGCTATTTCATGTGAGTCTGTCATTGATGATGAATATCGCGCATCTCTATTCTTACATTTTAAGTTGCTTCGTCAATCCCCTGATTTGTTCGTATGCTATATTTAAATGCTGGAGGAGTCCTTCATCTCATAAACAGTGAGAAATTATATGAAATACACATCGCCATTTTTTTCTGACTGATTTTTTTAATGATGTAGCGTACGTTGAGGAACATGATGTGAAGGTAGTGTTGATATACAGTCCGGGTAACTAACGATTTTATAAATTATTAAGGTTTAGTATTAGTGTATTTTTATGAGCATAACCTTTTGAACGTATAAGCAATTCACTGTTAATCATCCCCTCACTCCAGCCCACTCCGATTCTTTTAGCCTTGCTTCTAACCTCAGGATCCGTAACATCTTTCATAAACAGTGAATGTTTATGATGGAGTAGTTTGGATGAGTATTCTGGCTGAGTGGTTGCAAGAAAAATGCTCTGCTAATGTCTGGGTATACGTGAAGCGTCTATCCGCGAACGATACCGGCGCGACAAGATCCCACCAGTCTGGTCTTTACATGCCAGGGGCAGTCATTGATGAGCTGTTCCCTTCACTCCGTGATACTCAGTTAAGAAATCCAGAAGCACTTTTTTCAGTGCACATGTCATCTCATCCTGATTGCCCTGACCTTAATGATGTAAGGGCCATTTACTATAACAATAAGTTTTTCGGTGGCACCCGGGATGAAAAACGGCTGACGGGCTTTGGTAGACAAAATCCGCTCCAGAATCCGGAGAATACAGGAGCTCTGGCCCTTCTCGCGTTCGACCATATCCCCGGCACATCTTCCAGTTATTGCGATGTCTGGGTCTGCAAAGACCTGACCGAGGAGGAGGTTCTTGAACCTATTATTGGAGAAGTTATCCCGGGAGGAACAATATTTGGTCCTGGAGACAAAATAATTGGGGGATTCGTTACCGAGCACTCCCCAGCCAGGACCAGGTATGAGCTGCCGCCGGAATGGGCCCATCACTTTCCTTCAGGAAGGGAAATTATTGGTTTTGCCGCATGTCATTACGATAAAAAATCTGACGATCCGGACACTCAACTGACGTGGCGGCGGAAAATTGAGTTTGAAATTTTTCTAGCCGTTGAGGAACTGCACGTGCTGGGTCAGATAGCCGAAGGCTTTGCCACGGTGAATGATTTTATTACGCTTGCTAACTCAGTGAGTAACCGGAGGAAGTCTCGTGCCGGGAAAAGTCTTGAGCTCCATCTTGAATCTCTTTTCAAAGAACACGGTGTAATGAGCTTTGAAACTCAGGCTATCACGGAAGGTAAGAAAAAACCCGATTTCATCTTTCCTTCCGGTGCTGCCTATCGCGATCCTTATTACCCTGCTGAACAGTTACGCATGTTGGGGGTTAAAACCACCTGTAAGGACCGCTGGCGGCAGGTACTGAATGAGGCTGACAGAATTGATACAGTACACCTGTTCACCTTACAGCAGGGCGTATCTGTGGCACAGTTCAGGGAAATGCAGTCTGAGGGGATACGGCTCGTTGTACCGGTAGGGTTGCATAAGGCCTTTCCCGAGGAAATCAGGGGTGAGCTAATGTCACTATCTGCGTTTATAGATGAACTTAAAAAACTCTATTGGTGACATCCCCCCACATCTGGCGAGAGTCGTATGCGCAATGGGATGATACCAGCATAGATATTTGAAGAGCCCCTTGGGGCTCTTTCAATACCTTCTATTTCCGCGCCTTCACAGCCTCGATGATCCGTGACTCCAGCAATTTCGCTACTGCATCGAATACCGGCACGATGACGGAATTTCCGAACTGGCGGTAAGCCTGAGTATCGGATACGGGGATTCTAAAAGTTACTTTCCCTGGCTGCTCAAATCCCATTAGCCGGGCACACTCACGCGGTGTTAGACGACGAGGACGTCGGGTCATGTTCTCTGGGTCGTTAAAGTTCTTTTCACCGAGTTCGCTATCCCAACCACGATCAACGAGCGATTCTGAACCATCCTTGTGATATCTCGCTGATATTGTGCGAGAAATTGCATCATCATTTTCAGGCTTCACCAGTCCAAAACCAAAACCATTGCCTTTCTCTTGGTGTTTTTTGGCGTACTTATAGAGATAATCCCACAGCTTTGGCGTTAGTGTATATTTATCTTCTACTTCACTATCAAGAAGCTCTCTGAACAGGACCTTTTTTTCCGGGTACAGAGAAGAAATGTCACCAAGACTAAATCCCTGGCTTAAATTCAGGTCACGTCTGAACCCCACCAGAACAATACGCTCCCGGTGTTGCGGGATGAAATGTTTACCATCTATAACTTTTGGATCTTCGGCACCTGTTGCTTCAGCGTCGGCGACGTCGTAACCGAGTTCATCCAGGGTATCCATAATGACGCGGAATGTTTTGCCTTTGTCGTGGCTCTTGAGGTTCTTGACGTTTTCCAGGACAAAGATGGCTGGCTTTTTCGCCATGATGATGCGGGCCACATCAAAGAATAGGGTCCCTTGGGTGTCACATTCAAAACCGTGTTTACGGCCAAGTGAGTTTTTCTTACTGACACCGGCAAGGCTGAAAGGCTGGCATGGAAACCCAGCTAACAGGACATCGTGATCGGGTATCGATTTGTCGATATTGGCGTAGGCGGCTTCTTCGCTGACATCATCTTTATGACTGAGCGTGACATCCCGGATGTCTGAATTGAAGATATGTGCGTCGGGGTCACAGTACCAGTTAGCCTTATAAGTCTTGACTGAATAGCTGTTCCATTCACTGGTGAAAACACACTTGCCGCCAATGGCCTCAAATCCATGACGGATGCCGCCGATACCGGCGAAGAGATCGATGAAGCGAAATGCATAATCGGGGTGGTTAGCAGGCGGCTGAGGGAGCATCTTTTCGAGCAGAGACGCTTCGGTTACTGTGAGCGAACGAGGTCCACATTTACCATTAATCCAGCGGTTCAGGGTCTCCCTGGTCCAGTCTGAATTACCCAGCTTACGGAGAAGCTCTGCAACGAACTTCTGATCATAAATTTCCAGGACTTTACCTATCAGTGTCAGGTCCCGTTGCTGTTGCTTGGCCTCTTCATTTCGTGCTTCTTCTACCAGCTCTTCTGCAAGGGATTCAAATTCAGACATTCTTACCTCCAAAGGTTATATGAGTGATAGTCTATCACTCATATAACCCAGGGGGAATGATATCTGGGTTTTTAACCAGTACAAAGAGCTCTGGCGAGCCAGGACTCCTGTTCTTTGTCATTTCTTACAGGGCTCACGGCTGGTTATATTCTGAACGCTGACTCTCTATAATCTGATGAAGGGTCTCATGAACATGGTCATCAATGGTGATTTGGTGGCCCTCAATGTACTCTGGAGCATCCTTTAACCCTTTGTATACGATTTTGTCCATGCCAAACTGATCTGCCGTGATATCGACAACAAAGAGCATTCCATGTACGTTGGCAACAACCCAATAATGCCCCTTCATACCGGCTGCAGTTAGAATTCCACCATCACCAACACCATCTCCACCGGCGATACGTGTCCTGACACCTGAATATTTCTCCAGGAGCATGGAAACCAGAATCGAACCATACATACAGGTTCCTGTGGTATCAGCAGTATTGAGGCTACTGGAGATTACATTTTCAAAAATCCGCCGGGACATCTCCACGACTTCACGCGGAGGCGAGAATTGTTGCGTCACTTTCCCCCCTCCCTACTGTCAGCTCAATTAACCTATACGTTCTCATTCGTCCTGTCTTGAATGTGTTTAGCAATCAGAGCTATTTCGGAACTTCGGTCATTCAGAAGACCACTCAGGTCATCCCATATTCCAACTGGAATTGGTCTGTCACCAGAAAGCCACTGACGGATGCGCCTGCCGTCTGACAGGCCAAGGGCTCTGGCGAGTTCCGTTTGCCAGCGCTCACCAAACAACAACTGACCAGCACTGATGAGTAATGCCCTACTATCGTCTTTCACATTGGTTGATTTCATCTCTGATTTCATCTCATCGGGAGAGCCCCAATCCTGCGTAATGCCGAAATACATTCATCAACGCCAAAAAGGGCTTCAGCTGGTGGTTGCTTGCCTGAGAGCTGGCAGGCGGTGCAGGCTGCATGATATGCGTTAGCTCGCTCCCGGTGAAGAGCCTGGAGAGCGACTACAACCAGAGTACGGTCGTCACCTGTTAAATCGTCAAGTTTCATATAAGCCTCAGATGTTATGGGTCTGTTGGTACTTAGAATGGTTAATCCTTGTTAATGCCGTTCGCTGAAAAGTCCTGAACAGTTCCTGTCACTGCAGAGAGAAGCCGGAGGATGTTCTGTTCTCCGATGACGGCAAGTGCGGTCGGCATCAGTCCGAACTTATCACTTGTCAGGCCAATCGCCATTTTATGCTCGCTGTGACGATTAGCAGACTCAATACGGTCTATGAAGACGTTCACGCATCCATCAATACCATGTGATTTTGCAGCTTCGGTCATATCCCTGGCGTGGTCCCCGTCCAGAACGAAAAAGACACGCTCATCCAGAACCAGAGCTGTTGTGTCGCAACCGTATGCTGCTGATGAAAAGTTATAGCTGATATGAAAGCGCTCAAATCCGCGAGTCATATTGGGCGCTGGTGTATTGATCACAGGTATAACATCTGAGGTAAAACCCAGTTCAGCTAATTGAGGGATAGTTGACATGAACGCCTCCTGAGGCAGTTATTGGGCGGCTCGGTAGCCTTCCCTTTCAACATCAATTGTACCTTAAATTAGGTACAATGCAAGCTACTATTTATACTCTAAATTCATCTGGAAGATAAACCATATTTATATGAAACATATGGTTTTTTTGGATATAATATCAGCGAGACCGCAGGTCTTATTCGTCCTTGAATGACGATACTTCAGGGACATTTTATAAATGAGAATGGAGAAAGCCTATGGCCTAATCTGTTGTAAGGAGGTGTTTTATGGATAAATGGATTTTTGAAGAAGATAAAGTGACGCAGGGAATTGTAGCGTTACAAAAGGTAGGGCGTATTCCGACAGTGACAATCAATCCGGCTTCGGCTGTTTTGAAGCGTCACCAGAAGAAGTGTTATGCAAGTGCAGTACAGTTCAGTGCGCCAGTGTTATTTGAAGAGTGTGGACGCTACAACCCACCCGGTGGTTCGATTGCCGTGTGGTACGCTGCAGACTCATCATTAACGGCAGCGGCGGAAGCATACGGACGTTTACTTCATTTGGGTGGTCCTGTTAATTACCCAGAGAAAGTCTTACATCAGCATTATATGTGCTCGATAGATGTCAACAGAACGGTGAAAGCGATCGATATTGTTGGTTTATGCCAGCTGCTTCACATTCCACCTGACAGCGTTGAAAACGAAAACTATACCTTCACACAATGGCTGATGTCGTATTTGCATACGCATTTTGGAAGTGATTTTGATGGGATCTCTTATTCAGGAAGACACTATCGCTGCAAGCGTTGTTATGCTTTCTGGGAAATGCCAGGTAAGCCGCCTGCTTTCACTGATACTCCCGGGGGGATGGTGCCCTATGCATCTTACAGGGAGACAGATACAGGAATTTTCCCTGCAGGTTGGCCTGGTACGTTCATGACCGGCGAAGAGATGTTTGAGGAATTACTAAACTTCAAAATTATGTCCGAACCGAAGTAACTAAAGAGGGGCGCGGTATGCCCCTCTTTTCTTTAACTCAGCTGGCAACATGGCTACCGAATAGTCGTGCGGCTCGAACGGCCAGAGCCAGTTCATCTTCAGCTGCGCCATCAGTCAGGATCTGGATGGGTGTTTTGGTTTGCTCATCGCTGACCGCAATCGGAGCTTTGAAAACCTCCAGCCGCAACACCGGATGGGTATCCTCATCGAATGCGTCCATGATGTCTTTAAATCCCGGTCTCAGACCTTCATCAGTAAACTGGAAGACCGGGAACATAAAGTCACCGTTTTGCTTAAAGGCCAGAAGCTGATTCTTCTTCACCCGGATGTTCACTGCCTGTCGGGTAATCCCCAGTATGTCCGCCACATCATTGACTTTAAAGGTACCGCCTATTTCCTGAAGGCTTCTGTAAAAAGCTTCCAGATTTTCACGACGGCGATGAACCTTACGCATTTCATACTCAGATGCGTGCGTTTTTTGTTGCATTTGCACAGAGTAAAGTAACTGCATCAATGAGCCATCATCCAGTGTGATCGCTTCCATGGCCTGGGATTTGTCCTCAAACTCAGGCATCAGAGACAGTGCGATATTGTTTATTCTTTTCAGTAGATTGCGCTGAAAGTCCGTCAGATTATCATGAGTATCTGGTAGTTTTTCAGCTGTGGTGTTTTTGTACATAAGCCACCTCCATTTGACGATTATTGTATATCCATTATGGGGAATGGTCAAATCAGGTGTTTGCCGACTTCCAACTTTCAGGGAATCTCCGTATGCTCTGCGGGATTAGTACTCACGGGATACGTTATAATGTTTAAAAACCTTGCCGAATATCTACAGTCACAACGAAAGATTGAGGAAGCACAGAAACGTAAACTAAACCTGTTAAAGCTTACCGTCAGAAATGGTGACGAAAGGGAGATAATCGCTGCCCTGATTGATATTGGAGCAACTGGAGTAGACTTTAAACAAACGTCTTTCGACTACATCTATGAGTACTTTTCCTCTGCCCGCATTATCGATGTTCTGGTGATCATGTTACTTCTAAACATGAAACATCCTCTCTCTGAAGGTGCAATAAAAAAAGCTTACGCAAGGCAGTCCGACAGTGAGGAATCGAGATCTGCTTACATAAGCCTCATAGTAGACACTATTGAGAAGCGCTGGTAGAACCCGTAGTGCAGGGTCAACAGGACTCCCCTTTGTTCTCTCTATTCGATTTATTCAATAAAGCCCTCTTTATTGAATAAATCTGTCGGAAGTATTGGCGCGAGTGGAATTTGACTGGGCATAGTAGAGTCCATTTTGCATGACTAATTACATCACATGGTTAACGATTCGAGATAGAAGTATGACCAGGCAATGCCTGTAACTGAACAGTTTATATAACAATGAACAGGAATGATGCCAGAATATTATCTGGTTATACTGGCCTGCGCCACGGGTTATTTTAAGGATATGTTGAGATGCATGGTGACGACTGATATATTGTTCTAAACAATTTATCTGACAACAGAGAGATGACAATGGAAACTTTCGATATTCATGAGGTAGAAGAAAACCGAGCTAAACTAAGAGCTGGCAGAGGAATCGTCAGGATCGAATCCTCGATGACAGATGAACATATCGGTAAGTTGATTAGATTGAAGCTGGAACAGGCTTGCGGGGCGGATATTACTGTAACTTATGATTTAATCACCGATGAAATGCAACGAGCAGCTCAGGATTTTTGATATTATCAGGATGTCTTCATTCGTTAGAAACGTATTCTTACCGAAGGTAGTAATATCCTCCTGAAATTAAACATTAATACTAAAACTGCAAAATACCTCTTATTCTCTCGCAACCTGGAAAGATAAATAAACACCAACGTTCGGAAGGGCGATTGACTATCAATCAAATCATCTGGAGACCGGAGCGACCTGCCGGTTCTCCATGAAGTAGGATAGTTGGGGCTCCAGAGGCTCCGAAGCATCATAGACCTCAAACCAGAACACGACAGGTCTCTCTATGACCGTCACTAGTCCGAATCGTTGGGCGGTGCGGAAGTTGACAGAGTAGGCTTGAGCTCGTTCAGGCTGGTGGGCTATCTGTTTCCTGAATCCCTCGATTGAAAATGTCGCTTTAAACAGGTTGCATGGAGAACATGCTGGGAAAAGATTTTCTAAATCATGCCGCTCGGGATGGAATACTCGTCCATTGTTGCGTGCAACGTGAGTCACCCGACTCCCCTGGGGCGCGCGAACTATATCGAAATCTCTCCGTACTGGCTCTACATGGTCGGCGTGCCAGCCCTTTTCCTTCAGCTCACACCCGCAATAAGCACACCGGGCAGCAAATTTCATTCTGAGTGCTGCTCTTTGAGCTTTGGTGATTTTCGTTTTGGGTTTTTGTGTATTGCTCTGCAGCTCCGCTTTATTTGAAATATTATTGCGAGAGTGCAACTCTATGAGCTCTCCTCCCCTTTTGATAATCTTTTCAGACATAGTCCCCCCAGAAAGTAACTTTCCGAAATTTGATAACTGACACTTAAAGAAACGATGCCAGTCCTTTTTATTTTTAAAAAACCTTTAGGTTAACGACCACCTTTTTCTTAATGAATAAGAACCAGGGGGGTTATTACTCGTAAAAATAGGAAAGAGCCTGTACCTGTTCTTCTCTTTCATGTTTTAAACGTTGCCGTTGTGCTGAAACTTCTTCACAAGTGCTGCCGAGATGTCGGGCATAACTGATGCTAATAGGCATACCAGCGATGGCAGCAGTGATTGGTCCATTAGCACAAGGTGAAGAACTGATGATGTCAATAATCTCCTGTTTGGTCGCAGCTCGGTCTTTATCTTCAATATCGTTAGGTTTGCTGATTTGCCTTAACGCATCCTGCTGCACTTTCCTTTCTGCTTCTGACTGCTCCTCCCTCTTACATTTATCTGCAATTTCATTGGCCTGCCCGATATCAATCGGCCCGTTTTCGAGGGCTTTATTAATGGGGTTATATGCACAAGGCGTATTGTTTATAATTTTCGCCAGACTCTCTTTTGTGGCAATGGAATATGCAAACTGGAAAGTGTTAACATCATACTTCCCGGAAACTATAAAAATACCACAAACAACAATAATTAAAGCTATTACTACCAAGAAGTTCTGTTTAATTTCCATGTTATGCCTGCTTATAAAGCATTTATTGATATGTGAATTTAAAACAAAGAAATGATTGTAAATATTATTGCCACTCATCTTTTTCAACGTACTTTAATGCTTGTTTTTGCTCATTTAATGCTTCTCTTTGCTCATTTATAACTTCGCTTCTTAATATGTTTCTCTGACATTGGATGGCAATAGAATTTGCTCTGACGATACTTATCGGATTTTGCTCTATGGCTCTGGAGATAGGTTCTAAAGCGCATGGGGTAGCTTCAATGATATCAATTAACTCTTGTTTCGTTGCGGGCTCATCTGTTTTTGAAAGTTCTTTTGCAAGAAAGTATGCGACAAGCAAACTTAATATTATAATAAATGATGTGTATATATAATGCGCTGAATGACTGGATGAGTTGCTGATGATTTTCATTCTCATATAACTGCCTCTGTCATAACTATTCTTTGAAAGTTCTAATGTTTTCATACACCATTATTTTGCCATCTGAATATGTTCTCAGCCTGATATTCATTTGCCCATGTTCTGCTTTCACTGCCTCAAGAGGAGAAAGGTTCGCCTGAAAAATCCTATTTCCTTCATCAAAATCCGGAAGGGTATAGAAAACAATCCTGTATAGTACATTTCCATACACCATCTCTGTTTTAACCACTTTAGCGGTAGCCCATGAGGACTTTGATGTTCCCAAATCACAGCCAGACAGACACAGGGAAAGTGATAACGCCATGAATATTAATAATTTATTCACAAACAGCCTCTTGAGTCGTTTAAAATAGGTGATAAGAAAGTTACTTTCATGAAATCAGCTATGAACTGAGTTTTGATGTTAGTCCTGCATGTTTCAGATTTTCATTGCGTTGGTGGTACAATAACCATTCGGTGGTGTAATCGTCGTAACTGTATTTTGGAATGTTTTCAATCACTCCGTTGCAATTAACCTTGTTTGTCGGTTCGTCAAAAAGACCATTGTTAATGTTAGTTTCAAGTAGCTGGCACTCATTAAGCCAGCGCTCTCCCATCTTAATATCATCCAATGATAATGAACTTCGGTTAACGACAATGAACATGACAAAACCAGCCAGGATTAATGTAATTCCTGATATGATAAGCCCGCCATTAGCCGTTGATTTTATTTTTAGCATTGAAGTGATTTTATGGGACAATAAAAAAGCAATGCCCAAAGCGACAAAACCCATAGCAAGGTATAAAAGCCAGCCTACATTTTTACCGTCCATATAGATATTCATAATCGCCCCCGGCGACATCATTTAATAAGAAGAATGTCATATTCTGATTGTCTGGATTGATAGCCCGGTTGAAAAGTTACTTTTCGGTCCAGAGCCACAAGATTTGACCAGATGTGGAACAGCGCTAAAGCTGTCCCTCGGTTCCAGCGATGCAGTAAATGGTAATAAAAAAATTCACTGCACCAGCTGCCTTGCAGAGTAAAAGAAATCGGTAACGCCGAACGCTGTATTGAACAGAATCAGTTTTATGGATGAGAATAATCATACCGCTGATACTTAAAAAGCATAACGTCAGAATGAAGCACAGGGCTCCAAAAAATGGGTAAAGCATAACAGCTTACTCCATATGAAAAGAACAGCCCTGATATTTCATTTTATCAGCTGGAGTCTCTACCCCCCTGAATTTCCTTCCTTTCCTTCCTGGGGAATCATTTTAACCCAACCTTTCCCGGTAACGTGATGGATCAAACCTTTCTTTCGTAGAGCCTGTAGTCGCCTGTCGAGTATACGAGCAGGCTCTTTTTTATTGTCATTAAGAATTTCCACGCAAAGCGTGTATATTTCCGGAAAATATATATCCACGAATGCTTTTGGATGTTTACCCACCTTTTCCAGAATCTTTGAATCAACAGCCTCGTATAGAGCTGGCGTGTTATTCATTCTCCCCCCTGTCGATATCCAGTAATTTAAACGTGACAACCCAAACGAGCGGGTTAGAAGCCCAGCTTCCAGCTTCATAAATCTTATCCCACAGGCTCTGGAAAGAGCTACGGTACAGTTCATTCATTTCGACGTAGTGATCGATATCGTCAGACCAGTACTGAAAGAATGCATCGGGTATACCGTAATTTCGGGCAACGACAACCTGGTCCCACACTTCAGTGAGAACCCCCTCCGCATAGGCATCGGTTTCAGAGATATCGCAGAGTTTCTCAAGGCGCGTATCGCAGACTTCGAGAAGATACCGGCTAGCCCATCGAGGCATACTTACCGGCGTTGCCCACGCAGGCACGCCTTGTGATGTCAGGCGTTTTGTAGGGAACATCCGGCACGGGTAATCGCTGGTCAGTTCCTGGTACTCGTTATCAACGCGGTACCGTACACCGGTCTGAACTCTTAGCGGGGACTCCTGTACTTGCTGCCACTCGGTCCTTGCTGTTTCTCTGATCCAAATCCGGTCGCCGGGCTGACCATAAGGGCATTTTAGGACTGGTATTGCAGGTCCAGAAGTTACTCTGGAGGTGATATTTTCTGAAAAAGCATCACGACCTTTCAGTGCCCGGCGGAACTGGGTTTTTTGGCCGTTCTGTAGGCCACTAATTTCTTCAGGAGAAAAGGTCAGGGGTGTGATTTTGGGGGTAGAACGAAGCATTCAGGCTCCTTTAATCAAAGAGGTCAGGTGGACGTCAGGTACGCGCTCTCCAGACGTTGAAATACACATATCCCATCCCGATGAGCAAAGGCGCGTAAACCATCTGATACTCAATGAAACTGGCCCTGATATACCTGGCATTGATATAGAGCTGGATGAGCGTAAGAATGGTAAAAACAAGATGGTGTGAGATGATGGACAAAACCAGAAACCGTAAATTTTTATATTGTGGCCGCAGGGTAAATAAGCGAACCGCAATACCCATAGTGACGATGACCAGAAAAATGGGCTGCGAATGAGGGAAAAGAACAATCTGACCACAAGCAATGATTGTGAAATAGACGACCGCCAGAATATTAAACTTTTTCGTCAGATGAGTTGAATGCATAGACATCCCGCTAGAATAAACTGGAAGTTAAGCTGAATTTTCAGAAGCTACCGCCATTCCCTTTAACCAGACAGGGCACTGGTTTACTTCTGACCTAATAATACTGGTCATAATCTAACATAGAGAATTTTGATTTTTTCCGGCTAAAAGGTACTTTTCGGCCGTGGAGTATTTTTTTATCGTTCGTCGATAAGCTTTTTTCTGAATGCTTCCTGATACATCATCTCGTCGGTTAGCTGATCGAGGAGTCTGTTGGTAATGAAACTGTCATCATGGCTGTGAATGAGCCTCCCTCTCCTTCTGTGTCGTTTTCTTCTTGCTGCGCGTACTGTTTTCACATTTCCCGCTCTGAATACTGGCGTCATTTGAACTTCTCCGATGGATTAGTTATTTGACGATATCAAAATATATCGCTCCTGGAAGACCCTATTTTTTCTATCGCATTTTTTTTCGTTTAGGCTTTTTTTCGTCCTGTTATTCAGGAATTTCTGATGCCGATTTTGATATAACTGGATTATTGGCGTCAGGCCTGTTCATACGAAAAACGGAACCTTTGATGAGCTCCAAAAATGTGGTCATTAGCGCGAAGCATCCGGTTGCCGGGTACCTGTACCTGGAAATGATCCCGGATAGCGAGGTGGGGTTTTCAGATATCTATCAGATAACAGACAGTCTTTCTCGTGCAGACGTTCTGCCCTGTGACTGGCGAGAGCTTAAACGGCAGTGGGGTAAGGACTTTCTGGGCCATGGCTCATGGGATGTGTACTACATAAAACAGCATGTGAACCGGATTAACTGGTTTGGCAATGACAGCATTAAAAACATTGAGATCAGGCACAGCCTGTCCATAAAAGAGCTTATTGACTGGGTTTCAGATCCCAGCCGTTGGATAGATATAGCCGTCGAGGTGGATGATACCAGTGGCTCCAGACCAATGGCCGTAGCCATGGTGAATCAGGAGCTGGACGTTTAGTCAGGATTTGCCCTTTAAAAAGTCACTTTTACTGGGTGCAGGTAATGTACGTAGGCATAAAAGTTACTTTTGGCCTGCATGTGGTGTAGTCGATTTGGTTGATATTTGGTTCAACCTTTTTTTTCGGGAGAGAGTAATGCGAAGTCCCAAAACCAGAATTGCCCTGATTGATTATGAAAATATCGGAAGCCTTGAGGGAGTTTCCCTTCATGACTTTGACAAAGTGCTTTTCTTCACGGGCGCTAAACAGGAAAACATTAAAATTCCTGTTACGTCCCTGAGCTCTGCAATTTCTTTACGCATTATTCCGGCGACTGAGGTATCCAAAAACAATGTTGATTTCCATCTGGTCCTGGAACTCGGACAACTGACCGCATTGGCCGGGGATACGTCACACTTCTCTGTTATCTCCCGTGACAAGGGCTATGACGGTATTATTGCCCGTCTGAAAGCAACAGGGATCAGCTGTACAAGGATCTCTCCAGCCCTGCCCGTTCCGCAACCGGTTAAAGACAAGGCTTCAACAATGAAAGTGATGAAAGCCAAAGAGCATGACATGGGCTACTGGATTAACAGACTGAAGCTTTCCTGCGCATCCTCCCCTAAATCTCTCCCGGCCACACCAAAGGCCTTACAAAATTACCTTTCAAATTTGACGGGGCAAAAGACCTGTTCATTGCTGAACGAACGGATTAAGCAGGAGCTGATTAGTCTTGGTTTCATCTCGATTTACGAAAACACGCTGGTGTGGAATCGCTCATTACACTCGCCAGTCCAGAAGAGCAGGCGTGCTGTTCTCCAGCAGGTGAAATAAGCCGCTGGCCTGAAGTGCAGAATCATAAACATCCGTTTTTTTTCAACGGAGAAGGAAAGTAACTTTTAGGCATGTATCGCTCCATCAGTGGTTAAGAGCGACCCACAATGCGACCTTTTAACCATGCTTTAGACTGGTACTGATATGAAATTCAAATCCAAGCTTCTGGCGGCATTAATCCTCGGCACCCTTTCATTGCCCGGCCATTCCCGTGTTTATGAGTACACAATCAAAGATATCTACGGTGTGGAGAAATCCGTTAGCGCCGATTCAGCGAAGCTGAACACCACGGAAAAAATCCAGCTTAGCCTGATTTCAGGACTGGACAGAAAAATCCGGGTGACGGTGAAAAAAGGCGACGTGAATGTCTACAGCACGACGACAGAAAGCGTAAAAGTTGCCGACCGCATCAAATCATCATCAGATGAAGAGTTTTACGGGAAAGTGATAACCCTGCCCCCGTTAAGTGATGGGCTGTATACCATCACCTCGGAAATACTGAATACCCAGGATGCCCTTATTGATTCGACAACCCAGTCATTCCTGATTGATACGTCTGGCCCCACTGCCGATAACATGAGTATTGATCAGCGTCCGGGATATGACATGGTCCTTACCGGAAACCTCTGGGAGCTGGGGTTGGGGGCAGAAGCAAAACTCTATGTCACCGTCAAAAATGTGAAAGCGACTGCCGGTTTTGATAAAGCCACTATCCAGATCCTAAATCCTGATAATACCGTCTATTCCAAAATGGACATGGTTTACGACAGCGGTTCTGCATCGCTTTCTGTTCCGTGGACTAAGGGGAGCGCGGTTAAAGCCGACTGGATGCCGGTGTCCAATGCGGATACAGAATATCGCTTTCGTGTCACGCTATACGACAAGGCCGGTACCCGAAAAGTCCTGCCGGATCAGAAGTTCATCTTTGACTCGGATTTAGGCGAATACACGCTAGTCGCGGTGTATGACCCTACAACTGAAACCAGTGTTATACCTGGATTCAGTAAAGGCTATGTTGAATATAAATCGGGGATGACGGTCAATCTGAACCCCATTACATTTGTCTACCGTGTCCCTTCTACGAACCGCAGGGAGTACAGAAAAGGCGGGCTGGCCTTCGGGAACATAATTTCTGAGGCGAACGGCTACAGCTATGTGTCGGTCACGACCCCTTACCAGACGCTCTCTGTTATCCATAACGGTTATCAGTGGGGGGGAGCCAGTGTTACCTACAATATTAAAATGGGTGCAGATGCGCCGGTAAGCCCAACTACTCCTGACGTGTGGATTACCTCGGACAAGAAAAGCGCGGTAAGCTCATATGATTACCTCTGGAAAACATCCGATCTCCCGGTGACATTTCTTACTGCCCGCGTGAAAGCGTCGGCACGAAATTACATCCAAAAGGCTATGTCTAATACCGGCGATTTCTTATGTGACATTCCTGTCGGCGAACTGGAGTGTGAAGGGAAAATTGTAGGGAATATTCAAAAAAGTGGTAACGGCCATATGGGGTTTTTCTTCAAGATGACCAATGCCGATGGCTCCCTTTTCTCACAATATGCTGAAAGGCGGCAATACTGGAATGCTGACCAGTTACCCAGAATTACTGGCTATGATTACCAGGAAGACAAGAAAAAGGTTCTGCTATTTGTGAATCTGCCGGGGAACGGCAGTTTACGGTACAAATTGCAGCTTAAGTCTGCTGTTCTGATTAATGCAGATTCAAATGTGCAGGTGTTAACCGGTACCAATACAGCGATTGCTGGTGATGATTACACCTATACGTTTGATCTGGGAGCTCTCCCGGAAGGCAAATATAACCTTTCTTTCCTTGCCAAAGACACCTTCGATAATGAATCGTCATCCCCGTTCATTACGCTGGTGAACGACATGACTCCCCCGGACGTCATATTTAATTATGAAAATGCCCCGCTCGCTTCCGGTTCTACCGTGTACGGGCTGGAGAACATCGCGATCAGCCTGAATGATGCGCTGACAAAGCCTGTACTGGAACGTCTTGAGCTCAAAGGTGGCCCCGCATCTGATAGTGTGATCCTTGGCTTCAACCAGAATGCCGATGGCTCCTATACGCCAGATTATCCCCGTCTGTTCCCTACCCTTGACGAAAATACCGATAAATACACGCTGACGGCTTATGCAACGGATACCAAAGGGAACGCCACGCAGAAAAGCATTCAGTTCGCCTACTATCCGAAAAATCTCGTGACCCTGGAAAAACTCAAAACGCTGGGTGTGGTGAAGGCGCTGAAAACCAGCGACAACACACCGCTGGCCGTCATGCGTACCGGGCAGCTGAGGCGTAACGATGGCTCCCTGGTTCAGGGCGTACAAACGGCCAACATCACGCTCAGGACTGACGCTGATTATGCGATCAACATACTGGGTACTGTCATTCAGCCAGGCGAAACCAAAGAAATCCAGATAGACCTCGGCGCTGGTGTAAACGCCACGGTCCCAATTTTCCCGGCGACAAACGGCGCTACCGGGCAAAGCGATTTCATCATTGAGTTTCCGCAAATTAAATAGCGGCTCACGATTACCGGTCCCTGCTGGTGGCCGGTAATTTCTGGATAAACACGACACGGCGGATATGACGGCCGGGGAGAGAGAAAAGTAACTTTCTTCACTCTGATTTCAAGCCTGCTGGGAATGATTTGATATGAATACCAAAATAAAACTGCTGACAACGTTAATCCTCGCGACCCTCCCCTTTTCATCGTATTCGCGGGTCTACGAGTACACCATTAAGGATATCTATGGCGCTGAGAAATCAGTCAGTGCGGAAACCGGTATTCTTAACACTAACGAAAAAATTCAGCTAAGCCTGATTTCCGGCCTCGATCGCAAAGTACACGTATCTGTCAGGAAAGACGGTACAGAGGTCTACGGCACGACCACCGATAGCATTAAGGTAAGTGATCGAATTAAGGCCTCAACGGGCGAAGAGTTCTACGGGAAAATCATCACGCTTCCTCCCCTGAGTGATGGTCCCTATCAGGTCATCTCTGAAATACTTAACACACAGGATATTCAGGTCGACTCAACCACTCAGGATTTCACCATCGATAGTGTTGGGCCAACCTCAGACAATCTGAGCATTATTCAGAAACCAGGCTATGAAATGGTCACACAGGGAGACCGCTGGGAGCTCGGCCTCGGTGCTGAACAAAAATTATATGTGAACGTGAATAACGTTAAGGCCGCGACCGGTTTTGATAAAGCAACGCTACAGGTCATCAACCCGGACAACAGCGTCTATTCAATCACGGACATGGATTATGATGGTGGGTCCTCTTCCCTTTCGGCTCCCTGGACATTAGGTGAAAGGAAAAAGGCTTCCTGGATGCCGACATCGGATGCAGACGTTGAATTTCGTTTCAGGGTGACGCTTTATGACAAGGCAGGCTCACGTAAAGTGTTACCTGACCAGAAATTTGTTTTCGACAACCAGCTTGGTGAATTTACCCTATTTGCAATACGCGATCCCGAATCACAGACAAGCGTGGTGCCGGGGATCACCTCGGGATACGTAGCGTATAAAGCAGGTATGACGGTTAATCAAAATCCGATTACCCTCGTCTACCGGCTACCGACGAATAACGTCCGGAAATACAACAAAGCGGGTTTAAGTTTTGGCACCATCATCTCCGAAGCCAACGGCTACGTCTATGTGGCCGCAACAACGCCGTATAACATCAGATACGATATCCATAACGGGTACCAGTGGGGTGGCGCTGCTGCGACTTACAATCTGAAACTCGGGCCGGATACCCCTGAAAGTCCGGAAACGCCTTCCACCGTCTGGCTCACTACGGACAAAAAGGGTGAAATCAATTCCTTTAACTACTTGTGGAAGACAAGCGATCTGCCGGTGAAATTCATTTCAGCGAGAGTTCGTACCTCTGCGAGAAACTATCTCCAGAGAGCGTTTACAGGGAACCTGGAAATTTGTCAGATCCCGCCAGGCGAGACTGAGTGCAGCGGGCCGGTACCATGGACTATTGCCCAAAGTGGTAATGGTAGCGTGACCTATTCTTTTAGAATGTATAACGAGGACAAAACACTAGCCTCAATAAATGCGGAAAGGCGTAACCACTGGAACACCAATCTTCTTCCTAAAATCACCGGCTATGACTATCAGGAAGATAAGAAAAAAGTGCTGTTATTTGTTACGCAGCCCGGTAACGGCAACTTCAGGGACCAGCTCCAGCTCAAGTCTGCTGAACTGATTAATGCCGATACCGGCGTGCAGGTACTTAATGGAACCAAAATTGCGCTTTCGGGTGAAGATTACACCTATACGTTTGATCTGAGTAAGCTGGCGGAAGGACGATACAATTTAGGCTTCCTGGCAAAAGACACTTTCGAAAACGAGGCAACGTCGCCATTCATCACGCTGGTGCATGACATGACGCCTCCGGAAATCAGCTTTAACTACGAGAATGCCCCGCTCCCCTCCGGAACGACCGTCTATGGACTGGAGAATATCGCCGTTAACCTTAACGATGCGTTGACCAAACCAGTTCTTGACCGTCTGGAGCTCAAAGGGGGACCGGCATCTGACAGTGTTGTCCTCGGCTTTAACCAGAATGCTGACGGGAGCTACACACCAGATTACCCACGTCTGTTCCCGACTCTGGATGCGTCGACGGATAAATACACTCTCACGGCCTATGCTACAGATGCTAAAGGGAACACGTCCCAGAAAAGTATTCAGTTTGCCTACTATCCGAAAAATCTCGTGACCCTGGAAAAACTCAAAACGCTGGGTGTGGTGAAGGCGCTGAAAACAAGCGACAACACACCGCTGGCCGTCATGCGAACCGGTCAGCTGCGACGTAATGATGGTTCACTTGCCCAAGGCATCCAGACAGCCAATATCACGGTCCGAAGTGATGCTGAGTACGCCATCAACATTCTCGGTACGGTGATCCAACCTGGGGAAACAAAAGAAATTCAGCTCGACCTCGGAACCGGCGCAAATTCCACTGTACCGATTTTTCCGGCTGCTAACGGCTCTACAGGCCAAAGTAACTTCATCATCGAGTTCCCGCAACTTAACTAACTATCGACGGCCACCGCCTCTGTTACGTGGGGCTGGTGGCTTTTCTTGCCTCATGGCTCTGTTAAATGCATGCAATCAGAAAAAGAAAATCATTATCGCCATGGCATAACCTTCAATATTCTTCTGGAATAATTTGATATGAAATTGAAAATAAAATTACTGACTACGCTAATACTGACCGCCCTTTCTCTCCCCTCATATGCTCGTGTCTATGAGTATGCGATCACGGATATCTACGGAACGGATAAATCAGTCAGCGCGGATTCTGGTGTTCTGAATACGAACGAAAAAATTCAGGTAAAGCTGATATCAGGTCTCGATCGCAAAATTCAGGTAACGGTAAAGAAAGACAATGTTGGTGTATATAGCTTTACTACAGATAGCGTGACGGTCAATGACCGTATAAAGGCCTCTACAGGTGAAGAGTTTTACGGAAAAACGGTGACACTGCCGCCTTTGAGTGACGGGAGTTATGTCATAACCTCGGATATCCTGAATACACAAAACGCGGTTATCGACAGCACGACTCACAATTTTATTATTGATACTGCTGGCCCCTCATCCGATAACCTGAGCGTGGACCAAAAACCCGGATACGACATGGTGTTAACTGGTGATCGCTGGGAACTGGGCCAGGGGGCTGAAGCAAAACTCTACCTGAATGTGAATAATGTCAAAGCTGCAACCGGTTTTGATAAAGCGACTATCCAGGTGATCAAGCCTGACGATACGGTGTATTCCATCACTGATATGGTTTACGACAGTGGTTCAGCATCGCTATCTGTGCCGTGGACAAAAGGTAATTTTAGTCGTTCCGCCTGGATGCCTGTATCAAACGCTGATGTCGAATACCGCTTTCGTGTAACGCTCTATGATAAAGCGGGAAACCGTAAAGCATTGCCAGACCAGAGGTTTGTATTTGACTCGGATCTTGGTGAATACACACTGTTTGCCGTATATGACCCCACGTCTAAAACGAGCGTGGTTCCAGGCTTTAGTGAAGGTTACATAGCTTATAAGCCGGGAATGACTGTAAACCAGAACCCTTTGACACTCGTGTATCGGGTGCCATCGAATAACCGCAGGGAATACAATAAAGCTGGTTTGAAGTTTGGAACGATAATTTCCGAGGCTAATGGGTACAGCTATGTATCAGCGAAGACCGCCTATAAAGTCACTTACACTATCCATAATGGCTATCAATGGGGCGGCGGTTCACTCTCCTATGATATCAATTTGGGGAGTGAGGCTCCGGTCAGTCCGGCAGCACCTGAGGCCTGGTTAACATCAGACAAAAAAGGCGAAACGAATGCAGGCAGCTACCTTTGGAATACCAAAGATCTGCCCGTTAAATTCAGCTCTGTAAGGATAACGGCATCACCACGGAATTACGTTCAGCGTGCGATGAGTGGTAATACTGAGATTTGTCAGGTACCAGCTGGCGAAACTGAGTGTATCGGTGCGGTATCCTGGTCCATCCCAAAAACGGGGAACGGTATTACGACCTACTCCTTCAGATTGACTGATTTCGATAAAACGTTTTCATCAGTATCTATTGAAAAAAGGCACCACTGGAATACTGACCTGCTACCCAGAATTACTGGATACAGTTACCAGGAAGAAAACAAAAAGGTTCTTTTATTTGTAACGCAACCTGGACGCGGTAAATTCCGCGATCTGCTGCAACTAAAATCGGCTACCCTGATAGATTCTGATACTGGTGGACAGTTGTTATCTGGTGCCCAGACCGCCCTTTCTGGCGAGGATTACACATACAGTTTTGACCTGAGCAAACTGGCCGAAGGGAAATATAACCTGAGCTTTCTGGCAAAGGACACCTTTAGCAATGAAACATCGTCACCATTCATAAACCTGATTAACGACAAGACGCCTCCTGTGGTGAATTTCAACTATGAAAATGCGTCTCTGTCCTCTGGAGCCACCGTTTACGGGCTTGAGAACATCAGCATAACGTTAAATGATGCGTTAACCGCCCCCAGCCTTGTCCGGCTTGAGCTCAAAGGGGGACCGGCGTCTGACAGCGTTGTCTTAGGTTTTAACCAGAACTCGGACGGTAGTTATACCCCAGACTACCCTCGCCTCTTCCCCAGCCTGGATTCAGATACGGACAAATATACACTGACCGCTTTTGCTACCGATGCCAAAGGCAACACGACACAAAAAAGCATTCAGTTTGCCTATTACCCTAAAAATCTCGTGACCCTTGAGAAGCTGAAAACTTTAGGCGTGGTGAAAGCGCTCAAAACCAGCGATAACACACCGCTGGCCGTCATGCGTACGGGCCAGCTGCGTCGTAACGATGGCTCACTGGCGCAGGGCGTACAAACAGCAAATATCACGGTCAGGAAGGATGCCGATTATGCGATTAACATTCTGGGGAACGTGATCCAGCCTGGGGAGACGAAAGAAATTCAGATAGACCTTGGGAACGGGGAAAACTCAACCGTCCCAATTTTTACAGCGGAAAACGGCTCTACCGGCGAAAGCAACTTCATTATCGAATTTCCGCAAATTCAGTAATTAAGTTATCACTAAGTAAGCCCTGATTAGGTTAACACCTGATTAGGGCCTTAGCCCTGGAGTCACCATCGTTTTCCTACCACCGACCTACCCCACCAAAGAAAGTAACTTTCTAGATTCGTTAATCGTCACTTCAGGACGATAGATACCAGCTTTGCTGGGAGGTTTCCAGAAATGATCAACGTCGTTTTCGACATGATCAGATCCGTTTTTGCTGTTTATTACTCCCCTCCCCCAGTTTAAAGGGGGTGGAGGCTTTTTTTGGACGGAAAACGGCCCTGATTATTCGTGAGTAGGCCGGGCGCAGCCCTAACCAGCAAGGCTTAAACCACGCATGGCAGATTCATACATACGAATGAGCTTTATACACAAAGCTTTAATCTGATTGTATGTATTGTCATTAGCTGGAACAGAATTGAGTACATAATCAAGTAAAACGCATTCTTTCTCATAGATGACGACATAGAACGTATCGGAGTAACTTCCTCGTTCCAGGCTGAACTTATACGTCATTTCTTTAACTTGAAAATCAAACTTCCTTCCTGTCATCTTCAAAACGGACTTTGTATTTTGGTCAATGTAATCATTTTCATGATGAAAAAAACCATCCAGCGAAACTATGTTTTTGTAACTGTCATATCCGTAGTTGTTGAAGGTACGAAAGTAAGCTGGAGACATTCTAAAATTCGTTTTTTTACCGTCCCAACTGATCCAGCGGCTATATATATTTTTATTGGTTAATAATCCCTTTATGGCGTTGATTAATCCAGTATCCATCCCATGTTTTGATTTAATCATCGAACGTAGATGACTTTTAAGTATTGCAAGGTTAATTTCGGCAATGAAGGCTTTTGAATCGGTCACGTCATACACCTTGTTTTCAATGACTTCATTGTGGTCAACGAAAACTAACCCCATGCATTTCCCTTTTGAACTTGTCCATTTGAAATCAACTCGCTGGGAACCTATGAGGTCATCATGTGAAATCATGACGTTATGAGGTGCGAAAATTTTACTCGGTGCTTGAATCTGGCCTTTATTAAACATTGGGCTCACATGAATGAAGCCGTCAGTGGCTAGGATACTATGTGCGATATCTTTAATAGCTTCATTAAGATAGCTTTCTTCACATATCTCTATAGTTTTATCATCAGCCACGCTGTGTTTAAAAAAATGCTGTTGTTTGAAGTCTCCAATTTCAACTTCTTTTTGATAATCAATGCGACGTCCGCATTGAGTGCAATAGTAATCAATGTCAGATGTTAGCCGGGCATGATAGGTGTCATATAACATGCCATTTTTGTCTTTAGCAAACAGCAAATATAATTCTCCCATATCCTACCTGTTCAGTTGATTTACGAATAAAAAATTACTCAATCCAGATCTGCCACCTTTCCCAATCTTATCAGCATGAATAAATTTTTTTCTCTACTAACAACCTAATTTATATGGGCGTAAATCAAAAACCATTCATCAGGTGTCACAGACCGGTCATAGCGTTACTGCGAACAAGGGGGTTGTTTTGCCCTGCCGGGTTGTCATGAAGCCGATGGGCGTCAAGGGGCCGGACTGCGAACAAGGGGGTTGTTTTGTCCTGCCGGGTTGTCATGAAACCGCTGGGCGTCAAGGGGCTGGTCTGCGAACAAGGGGGTTGTTTTACCCTGCCGGGGTATCAGGACGCCGATGGACGCCAAGTGGCCGGACTGCGAACAAGGGGGTTGTTTTACCCTGCCGGGGTATCAGGACGCCGATGGACGCCAAGTGGCCGGACTGCGAACAAGGGGGTTGTTTTGCCCTGTTGGGTTGTCATGAAGCCGATGGGCGTCAAGGGGCCGGACTGCGAACAAGGGGGTTGTTTTGCCCTGCCGGGTTGTCATGAAACCGCTGGGCGTCAAGGGGCTGGACTGCGAACAAGGGGGTTGTTTTGCCCTGCCGGGCTTCCATGAAGCCGCTGGGCGTCAAGGGGCCGGACTGCGAACAAGGGGGTTGTTTTGTCATGTCGGGTTAACATGAAGCCGTTGGATCTCAAGGAGCCGGACTGCGAACAAGGGGGTTGCTTTGCTTTTAATGGATTATAAAGTCATGACCCCTAAGGGCCATGACCATACCATTTTATGATTATTTTGATTTGCCAATACTAACTTTAATTAAACGTTCTATTTCATTAATGGTTGACTGGCTTATACGCTTGAACTCAAAACTTACTTTTTGACCGTCTTGGCTCTTCCTGACACGTGCGTAAGTATCCTTATCTTCGAAATCTATAATATCTGACACAGTCCATTTAGGCGGTTTATTTGCATCATTACAGAGAATGGTAAGTACTGAATGCAAACCATCTAAAATGGATTTCTGGACTTCCTCAATATCATTAACGTTAATGATCTTATTGTCTTCTGTCCCGACTTCAGATGTTAGCTCTGACAAAGGGATTTTATGGGCAATAGCAACTTTTTCAATTTTAGCCAATTTACCATAGTAAGTATTAGGTATCCCTTCACTATCAGGGAAAATTCTAATTAGTTCTTCGTTAACTTTAGCCGCCTGGATTCTCTTTCTTACCGACTCAACGCTAATGTTAAAATAAGAAGCAAGTTCCTCATTGGTTTTGAACTCTTCATTTTTCATGATTTGAAGGTACTTAATACCCACTTCACGATATGAGAACCTTTTCGCTGTTTGTGCAGCATTTACAATACAATCGACATCTTCACGACTTACCTCTTCATCAAATGCCCATAACGGCAGGTCTGCCAAACATTTGATGCAGCAATAACGACGCCGACTACCCTCAATCAGGTAATATTTACCGTCGCGGTATACAGCAATAGCTTCAGTAGTAACCCCATTTTCTTTTATAAGGGGGAGTATTTCCCTTGTTGAAAGGTCGTCAATTGCCTCTTGATTTCGAGGGTTTAGCTCATGAACTAGCGTCTTCTCTGCCACTTCTGAACCAGGAACGACTACGTAGCGAGCTTCTACTTTACGACCATTTGACAGAGTAAATAGGCGTTTTTGTACAGAAGGAGCTTTTAGAGGCGGAAGCCCGCTTTTTTGATCAACAAATGTACGCTTTGCGTTTCCGGTCAAGTACTTGTCTTTGCTCGTACCGCGTTCAACATCACTCATTATTCACTGTCCTCCCTAACTGAAAAGCTTTTAATCTCATTGATAAGTTGTTGATATACAGACTGAACAGACATTTCCGCAATATCATACTGCTTTGAAGAACAGAGCTCTTCTGATTTTTTAATATCGAGTACAGTGCGACCTTTTTCAGCTGCTGCAACGAAAGCTTCTGAATGTTTAATATTTGTTGTCATGAAACGGTCACGTACAGTTCTTACAAGTTTATTTAAAGTACGAATCTCATGCTGGCTTCTGTCATCTACATTCACAGCCAATACATTTAGCCATTTAATGTTTTCGCCTTTGGAGGGCAATTGTGCCAGACGGTCTGAAATAGTAATCATATAGTTTGTGGTAGAAGCAAAATCATATTCACGGGGTGTAATCGGAACAAGAATTGCGTCAGCCGCCTCATTTGTTGACCAAATGATTGGAGAATCTTGCGGTGGTGTATCAATAAAAATGAGATCGTACTTTTCTTTCAATACAGGGATAACTACATCGCGAAACCGAGTTAGTAGCTTGAGTCTTGCTTCCTTATCCAGACTCCAGTATTTGTCAGTAAATCTGTCATCAGTCGGGAAAGCTGTTATTACATCCATGTTAGGTAAATGTGTAGAAAAGGCCATCGCCCCAATTATTTGTTCTTCCGTGTAACCTTGATTTATATACTGAGTGAAATCATTATCTTCAATTTCACTAAGCAAAACGTCGGTAATAGTCAGATAAACACTATCATCGCTAGTGGTATGAATAAGGTTATTACCCAATGAACCTTGCGGGTCCAGGTCAATTACAAGGATTCTTGCATTTAGATTAAGATCCAAAGCAGCTGCGGTAGCGAGTGTTACTGTTGTTGTACTTTTACCGGTTCCACCTTTGTGGTTCTCAATCACGATGACTCGCGGTAAATACATTTCGCGATATTGAATTGTGCCCATTGCATCAATTATTTTTTGCACATCCCACCGGGTATACAGGTGACTCTTGTTCTGGAAAATGGGTTCCCCAATTACCTGTTTCTCATGTAGTTCGGAAAGAATTCTACTAAATGTATTTCTTGATTTACCAAAGAAATCAGAGAGAGTTTTTTTATTTAAACAGTGGTTATAGATAAGACGGTCTAATCCATCGACCTGTTCATCAGAAACATCTACCCGGCTTGACTCAAGGATAATTTCCTTAAGGCTTGCTTGTTCATTTTTCATTTTCAGGCCGATCGTACGAATATCATCTAGTATGCTCATGGTATCTCCTTAGGTTAGTTTTCACATTATTAATGAGGCTTGAGCGCATTACAAGTTAAAAGTGCATTGTAATGCACATTTAACGCATTTAGCGCTCAAAATAACTTTTCGCGCACAATTCAATTTGTTCGTCTTGTGTACAACCTAAATTCAAAATATTGATATAAAAGGAAAATAATCAATAACTGTAAAAATATTCCGATTTGGTAAATTCTACAGCTTTCATGCTAGGTCTTATACCTAACATTTAAAATTACGCATCTTTTTTTCATGTCCAATGATCACGATTTCTCCCCCTCCCTCCCCTACCCTCCCAAACCCTCATCGTCCATTCCTGATATTGACTGTGTACAAGACACAGGGTGGCGACCTACTGGGCATCAGAAAGCCGCAGAGTTTCCCCGGAGCAGGACTGCGAACAAGGGGGTTGTTTTGCTCTGCCGGGGTATCAGAAAGCCGCTGGGCCACCCGGAGCATGACTGCGAACAAGGGGGTTGTTTTACCCTGCCGGGGTATCAGAAAGCCGCTGGGCCACCCGGAGCATGACTGCGAACAAGGGGGTTGTTTTACCCTGCCGGGGTATCAGAAAGCCGCTGGTCCACCCGAAGCCGGGCTGCGAACAAGGGGGTTGTTTTGTCATGCCGGGGTATCAGGAATCCGCTGGGCCACTCGTAGCAGCACTGCGAACAAGGGGGTTGTTTTGTCTTGTCAGGGTATCAGAAAGCCGCTGGGCCACCCGAAGCCGGACTGCGAACAAGGGGGTTGTTTCACCCTGTCGGGTTGTCATGAAGCCGCTGGGCTACCCGGAGCAGAACTGCGAACAAGGGGGTTGTTTTGTCTTGTCTGGCTGTCATGAAGCCGCTCGGCCACCCGGAGCAGATCTGCGAACAAGGGGGTTGTTTTACTCTGTCGGGATATCAGAAATCCGCCTGGCCTCCCGGAGCCGGACTGCGAACAAGGGGGTTGTTTTGTCATGCCAGTCTGTCAGGAATACGCTGTGCCACCCGGAGCAGGACTGCGAACAAGGGGGTTGTTTTGCTCTGCCGGGGTATCAGAAAGCCGCTGGGCCACCCGGAGCATGACTGCGAACAGGGGGGTTGTTTTGTCCTGCCGGGGTATCAGAAAGCCGCTGGGCCACCCGAAGCAGCAATGCGAACAAGGGGGTTGTTTTGTCCTGCCGGGCAATCAGAAAGCTGCTGGTCCACCCGGAGCCGGACTGCGAACAAGGGGGTTGTTTTATCCTGCCGGGGTATCAGAAAGCCGCTGGGCCACGCGGAGCAGGACTGCGAACAAGGGGGTTGTTTTACCCTGTGGGGTTGTCATGAAGCCGCAGGGCCACCCGGAGCAGAACTGCGAACAAGGGGGTTGTTTTGTCCTGCCGGGGTATCAGAAAGCAGCTGGGCCACCCGAAGCAGCATTGCGAACAAGGGGGTTGTTTTGTCCTGCCGGGGTATCAGAAAGCCGCTGGGCCACCCGGAGCCGGACTGCGAACAAGGGGGTTGTTTTGTCACACCGGGCGATCACAAAGCTACAGGGCTACTTGAAGCAAAGAAGTTAACAAAGATGTCGGGTTGACCTACTGGGCATCAGAAAGCCGCAGGGCCACCCGGAGCAGAACTGCGAACAAGGGGGTTGTTTTGTCCTGCCGGGGTATCAGAAAGCAGCTGGGCCACCCGAAGCAGCATTGCGAACAAGGGGGTTGTTTTGTCCTGCCGGGGTATCAGAAAGCCGCTGGGCCACCCGGAGCCGGACTGCGAACAAGGGGGTTGTTTTAATGTGACTGGCTATCAGGAAGCTGCTGGGGCTCCCGGAGCAGGACTGCGAACAAGGGGGTTGTTTTGTCACACCGGGCGATCACAAAGCTACAGGGCTACTTGAAGCAAAGCAGTTAACAAAGATGTCGGGTTGACCTACTGGGCATCAGAAAGCCGCAGGGCCTCCCGAAGCAGAACTGCGAACAAGGGGGGTGTTTTGTCCTGCCGGGGTATCAGAAAGCCGCTGGGCCACCCGAAGCAGCATTGCGAACAAGGGGGTTGTTTTGTCCTGCCGGGGTATCAGAAAGCCGCTGGGCCACCCGGAGCCGGACTGCGAACAAGGGGGTTGTTTTAATGTGACTGGCTATCAGGAAGCTGCTGGGGCTCCCGGAGCAGGACTGCGAACAAGGGGGTTGTTTTGTCACACCGGGCGATCACAAAGCTACAGGGCTACTTGAAGCAAAGCAGTTAACAAAGATGTCGGGTTGACCTACTGGGCATCAGAAAGCCGCAGGGCCTCCCGAAGCAGAACTGCGAACAAGGGGGTTGTTTTGTCCTGCCGGGGTATCAGAAAGCCGCTGGGCCACCCGAAGCAGCATTGCGAACAAGGGGGTTGTTTTGTCCTGCCGGGGTATCAGAAAGCCGCTGGGCCACCCGGAGCCGGACTGCGAACAAGGGGGTTGTTTTAATGTGACTGGCTATCAGGAAGCTGCTGGGGCTCCCGGAGCAGGACTGCGAACAAGGGGGTTGTTTTGTCACACCGGGCGATCACAAAGCTACAGGGCTACTTGAAGCAAAGCAGTTAACAAAGATGTCGGGTTGACCTACTGGGCATCAGAAAGCCGCAGGGCCTCCCGGAGCAGGACTGCGAACAAGGGGGTTGTTTTGTCCTGCCGGGGGATCAGAAAGCCGCAGGGCCCCCCGGAGCAGAACTGCGAACAAGGGGGTTGTTTTGTCCAGCCGGGGTATCAGAAAGCCGCTGGGCCACCCGGAGCCGGACTGCGAACAAGGGGGTTGTTTTAATGTGACTGGCTATCAGGAAGCTGCTGGGGCTCCCGGAGCAGGACTGCGAACAAGGGGGTTGTTTTGTCACACCGGGCGATCACAAAGCTACAGGGCTACTTGAAGCAAAGCAGTTAACAAAGATGTCGGGTTGACCTACTGGGCATCAGAAAGCCGCAGGGCCTCCCGAAGCAGAACTGCGAACAAGGGGGTTGTTTTGTCCTGCCGGGGTATCAGAAAGCCGCTGGGCCTCCCGAAGCAGAACTGCGAACAAGGGGGTTGTTTTGTCCTGCCGGGGCATCAGAAAGCCGCAGGGTCTCCCGAAGCAGAACTGCGAACAAGGGGGTTGTTTTGTCCTGCCGGGGTATCAGAAAGCCGCTGGGCCACCCGGAGCAGAACTGCGAACAAGGGGGTTGTTTTGTCCTGCCGGGGTATCAGAAAGCCGCCCGGCCTCCCGAAGCAGGACTGCGAACAGGGGGAGGGCCTGAGCGGTTATCATAAAGCGATTAAAGGGTAGGGATTGAAATAAAACTGTTAATAAAAATAAAAAAAACCAGTCACATGAACTGGTTTTTATGAGTGAATATAAGTTTATTTGAGTTGCGGAAATTCAACTATAAATCCAGATGAACCAACAACACCATTAATACCAGGGAATATTGGGATCACTACATCGTTTCCAACAGCACCTAAATCTATTTGAATTTCCTTTGTTTCTCCAGGGGCTACAACATTGCCAATAACACTAATTGGGAATGCTGAATCACCCCTTACAGTAATTAGTGCTGTTTGGACGCCTTTTGCAAGCGAACCATCATTACGACGCAACTGGCTTGCTTTAAGAACGGCTAATGGCTCACCAGAAGATAATTTTATCGCCTTATTGACTGCCAGGGTATTTAGTTTATCAAGAACAATAAGGTTCTTAGGGTAGTAGGCAAAGCGGATAGATTTAGATGACATGTTACCTGCATCATCTATAGCTTTAACTAAAAGGGTGTATTTATCTGTTGTTTCATCGAGAGACGGAAATAATCTTGGATAGAGTGGGGTATAGGTTCCATCCGTATTTTTAGTAAAACCTAATTCAACATCATCAGATGTAGGTCCGCCTTGAAGAACCATTTGGTAAATCTTCGATTCGCTCAATGAATCAGTTACAGATACTGATATGTTTTCTAATCCGTACACCGTACTTTCAGATATTAGAGGTGCGCCATCATAAGAGATAGAGAGAGAAGGGGGCGTTTTATCCACAACAATAGACTTAAAAGGAAGTTGGGAAGTATTATTAAATGTATCTTTTGCTCTGAATGCAAGATCATACTTCCCTTCTGGTAACTTCGATAAATCAAGGGCATAGGTATAATCATCACCTGACATTGCCACTTTTGAACCGGCTAAAAGTGACGTTCCAGATAATGTGTCAAAAAGTTCGACACTAGCTAACCTCAATACTTCTCTCCAGTTACCATTACCAGGTTGAGTAACATAGACCAGAATAGATTTATTAGCTTCTCTATAATCAAATCCTGTAATTTTTGGAATTAAATCTGTATTCCAAATACTTCTAATTTCAAATTGGTCGGAAGTTAATTTCTTATCAGGACTGCGCACTAAGAAATAATGCGCAATGTAACCATTTCCTTTATTAATTTTGTAGGAAAAAGTTCCAGTGCATGTTGTTTCTCCAACGGGTATTGAGCAGACTTCCCTTGCTTGTGTTGCATTGTAAAAAGATTGTACATAATCCCTTGCGTCAACAGTTATAGATGCAGTTTGATATTCACCAGGCAGTTCTTCATTTTTAAAAAGCTTCTGACCATAGTCAAAACTGCCTACTGTTGAGAAAGTCATTAGTCTTGATCTGATTACTGGTGATTTTGGAGCGTTCTCTCCCAGTTTAACGTTATATGAAGAATTTCCTCCGCCATATTGATATCCGTTATGAATAACAAATGATGTTCCAACAGGAATAGTCTGCTTGATATAAACGTAACCATTAGATTCAGTTAATAGGGAACCAAAAGATAATCCCGCTTTATTATTTGCACGATAATTTGTCCTTGGTAATCTATAAATAAGAGTAACTGGGTTTGTATCTACAGTCATACCAGCAGTGTATTTAACATATCCTTTTTCGAAACCAGGTATGACGCTTGTTGTAGCAGTTGGATCTTCTACTGCAAATAATTCACTTTCTCCCGGCGATGAGTCGAATACAAAGGTCTGGTCTGGAACCTGAGAGACGTTGCCAGCTTTATCATAGAGTAAGCCGCGAAATTTAAAGTCAGTATCAGCGTCTGAAACAGGCATCCAGTCAGCTTTATTCATGCCACTTTTAGTAATAGGGGCTGTTGCACCTTTAGAGCCTTCATCGTAAGACATTGTATAACTTGAGTATACGGAGCCACCGGGTTTAATGATCTGAACTACCGCTTTATCAAAACCTGACAAATCATTGATGTTTTTGACAGCGAGGTAAATTATAGATTCCTGACCACGTCCAAGTTCCCATCGAGAACCTGATACCACCATGTCATAACCTGGTACCCATGGAACCGAAAAGTTATCAGACGTAGGCCCCACGGTATCAATAAAAACAGGGTGAGTTGTTGTTGATACCACAGCTGATTTTGAGTCTAAAATTTCGGATTTGATGGTGTAGCGGCCATCACTAAGAGGGGGGATCGTGACAGATTTACCGTAGAAACTATTGCCGCTTGAAGACGAGATTCGGTCATCAACAGTAATGATGCCGGTTGTAGTGCTATAAATGGAGCTGTTATCTTCATCGCGAGAAACGGAGATACGGATTTGTTGATCTAACCCTCCAATGAGAAGGGCGTTAAAATTGCCCTGGGGGTTAAGATATGGGGCGCTTTCTGAGACACTTTTATGGACCCCGTTAATATCGGTAAAGGTGTACTCGTATACACGTGAGTGCGCAACGGATAACACACCGGAAGCCAACGTAAGGCCTACAGCTATAGCAGTACGATTTAAGAATAGTGGTAAATTCATAATGAACCTTTTTATGAGGGAGGCCGCGAAAGTAACTTTTCAAAGACACTCATAGGTCTATATGAGAATAATATCATGCAAAATTTTTGGGTTTTCCCGATAAGGGGAGTAAATAAAAAAATGTCACCATCTTTTGACAGTGACATTGTGCATTTGAGGGTTAGTGGATTTCTGAAAGGATTCGCTCAGCGACTGCAATTTGTTTAGCAGAAAGTTGACGACCGCTTTGAATGGTAAGTGTAAGAATCTTAAGGAATGGATTTTTATCAGTTGCTGATATGATTTTATGCTCCAGTGGAGTTAAATTATCCATCCTTTGCCGCCGCCAGGTGGTTGAAGTTACAACTTTTTGAGCTGCTGAATAATTCTTTTTGAAAAGCTCTTTCAGGGTATAACATTCTTTAATTAAGGTGCCTTGTTTACCAGTACCTTTACAGGAAGTACATGCACCAGTAGAGTTTGCATAGCTCAAACGATGACGGCCGGACCCTTTACAATATGAACATGAATAACTTTTTTCATACCGGGCGGAGCCATTGAACTCATGAATATTGAAAACAAATTTTTCATCAATTAACTGACCGTCAACAGAAAACCATTGCTCATTTGAATGTTTCATTGAATCCCCCCCCTAGCGTTTGTAGATGACACCATTAAATCAAATAAAAACGCCTTGTATAGACCCTATTTTTAAAACATGAGAGAGAAGGGTGGGGTTATATTTTTAGTATTAGTCATAAACATTCAGAAAATTTAAAAATATAATATTTATCCAGTGTTTATTAAATGAAGGATTGCTAGATTATTGATATGTATTGAATTTTGGGGTGATTGCATCACCCCTGCAGTTATGAAGGGAAAAAATTACGGCAGACCTCAATCCTCTTCTGGATCAGCAAGAGGAAAATTATTCATGATGACAGGAGGGACCGTAACAGCTACAGGCTCGCCATTTTCAGGAAACGGGGGAATGCCATCCATTTCAGCGCATTTAAAATCAGACATAGTTAGATCCTCCAGCATTTAGTGATACCCAGTAAACACATTTCATACAGCAGAATGCAAATTTAGCAATGAAAATTCTTTATTCTGATTGCTTGAAGGTTGATCGTTCAAGGGTTCATTTGTTGCTTCATCAGAAGCAGGTATTGTATTGTTCTCAACATCAGCTGCCTGAGTCGAATGTGAAAGTTTGCCCTTAGTCGTTTTCCTTTGAAGTTTCACCTCGTGATCTAGAACTGAGGCTTCTGACTGTAAAATCAGCTCAATTAAATGCTTGTCGAGCTCAATTGGTATTTTTTCGTTCGGACCAAATTGTTCAAGATCAAACTCAGCCGGAAGCGAGGCCCGTAACCTTTTTGAAACCTCTTTAGAACTGGCCGCAAGATTCTGGGCTAATTTACGAGGGATGGGTTGAAAACCCAATGATTTTTTAGTGATCCTGACAGATTTACGAGAGTTTGGTGCAGTCATTACTTCAGAAACATTCAGAGGAAGTGAGTCACCCTCTTTTGAATTAGCTATGACCTGGAGCTTTGCGTTTAATTCTCCCCGGATTTTCTCCAGCGCTTCCTTTTCGCCCAGGTCACGAATTAATTCCAGACAGAGTGTGTAAGAAATAACTTCCTGAGTAATTAAAATTTTCAGCTCATCATCGATAGTCGCAAGAGAAATAAGTTGCCTCACGGCCATTTCGGAAATATTCTCACGCTGCGCTACCATGTCTACCGACATCCCGGCGTCATTAACTAGTCTGCTATAGGCAACTCCACGTCCAACAGGACAAAGCTGCAATGATTTCGCCCCATCCAATGAATGCCATTCCTGCTCGATCTCGTCTCCCTGAAATTCCCTCAATCTAATTAGAATCGGCAGACCAGATTCCTTTAGCGCTAGCAGGGCTGCTCGTGTACGACAGTTCCCCTGACGGACTAAGGGCCGACCTTCTACAATCACAACTGTAATAGGATCAATATCGGCCCCGCTTAAAAATGCGGCTTTCAGATTCTGTATATGTTGAGAAGGTTTAGGTAGTTGGTAGTAAGCCTCTCCCAGGCCCATCTCACGGCAGTTCCAGTTTGGCACTAATCCTAATGCCCGGGGATCAATCAGAAATGGCTGACCATTAACTGCTTTATGGCAAATGTCGGGGTTTGCGTCACTAAATTCACGCAAATTTTTGACAGTCCGACCGCTCCGTACTGTGGAGATAAAAAAATCAGCTTCTCTATTTATCTTCATTTTATGACCTTTGAGCAATTCAACCCAGAAATTAGACTCTACAGTAATTTTCTGTAAAAACTTCTCGCTAGGTGGTTAAAACTGCTAGTGAGCGATTTTTTTCGAAAGTTACTTTTTTTTGAAAATCACAATGGACTAACACCCTCAACAAAAACGCTAATACTATGAATATCAAACAATTTTCTTTTCTTTGTGTAAGTGATAAATCCAAATCGACCTAGTAACTGTACGTGTTTAAATGTTGCTGGAGCGATTTCGGAAAGGGATTTGACTTCTTTTTCCGAAAGTAACTTTTGGTGAAGGTCAAAAACCTCGGGCCGTTTGGCAAAAAAAAGCGTTGTCAGAAAAACTGATACTGCATTAGTCAGTCCCAACAGAGTCGTGACAATCCTGGGATTAACAGTAAAACTAACCCGGTTGACCGCATCACAATCAACATTGTGACTGATTTCTGAAAATACAGCGCAGGTCTGACGAATATTATCTGTTTGTATCTCTATCCTGAACTCAATCATCATCAACAAAAAGAACAAAACCTCACCCGGGGTATAACAAATTTTACGCAGACCTATAGCCTCTGAAACTCTGTCTGTTTTTTCTATCAGTTCGCCAAGAGAAAAACAGAATTGAAGGCCTTGTTCGGTTGGTTGTCTTGCGTTCAAGTCCAGCAAAATGGCAAACCACAAAGGTTGATATCGGCCATGCATAATCGGCCCTGTCAAAAAGACCTTATCCTGAGAAAAGTTACTTTTATCTTTAGAGAGCAGGGGAGTGATTTCACTTGAAGTGAAATCAACTTTAGTCTGGTCACAGGTTAAGGATAACTTGTGGTTTTTTCTAAAGAAATCCTGCAATAGCTGAATCTCTGGCAATTTATTATTTCGAAGCATAAAGAGTAACAAGTACCTCTGTAAAGCTTGAGGGATTTCTGGGCTTTGTTGAATAAATCAGATTTCGGGTAAGTCTCCCCCGTAGCGGGTTGTGTTTTCAGGCAATACGCACGCTTTCAGGCATACCTGCTTTCGTCATTTTGTTCAGCGCTCGTACCAGGGCCATAGCCTCCGCAACCTGACCATCGTAGTCACGCAGCGTCAGTGAACCCCCGAACAGCTGTTTTACCCGGTACATCGCCGTTTCCGCTATCGAGCGACGGTTGTAATCTGTTGTCCATTTCCACCGCGCATTACTCCCGGTCATTCGCTGATTAGCCACTGCACGGTTACGGTCTGCATATTCACCGGGCCAGTAACCCGCACCTTTTCGGGGAGGGATAAGCGCGCTGATTTTCTTACGCCGCAGTTCATCGTGACAGAGCCGGGTGTCGTAAGCGCCGTCTGCCGATGCTGCCCTGATTTTTCTGTGAGTCTGCCGGATAAGACCCGGGAAGGCTTCTGAGTCCGTCACATTGTTCAGCGACAGGTCTGCACAGATGATTTCATGTGTTTTACTGTCAACTGCCAGATGCAACTTTCGCCATATACGACGGCGTTCCTGGCCATGTTTTTTGACTTTCCACTCGCCTTCACCGAAGACCTTCAGCCCGGTGGAATCAATCACCAGATGCGCGATTTCACCCCGGGTGAACGTTTTGAAACTGACATTAACCGACTTTGCGCGCTTGCTGACACTGGTGTAATCCGGGCAGCGCAACGGAACATTCATCAGTGTAAAAATGGAATCAATAAAGCCCTGCGCAGCGCGCAGGGTCAGCCTGAATACGCGTTTAATGACCAGAACGGTGGTGATGGCGAGATCAGAATAGCGCTGAGGTCTTCCCCGTGATGAAGGCGTTGCCGACTCATACCAGGCCTGAATAGCTTCATCATCCAGCCAGAAAGTTATGGAGCCACGGTTGATGAGGGCTTTATTGTAGGTGGGCCAGTTGGTTATTTTGAACTTTTGCTTTGCCACGGAACGGTCTGCGTTGTCGGGAAGATGCGTGATCTGATCCTTCAACTCAGCAAAAGTTCGATTTATTCAACAAAGCCGGATTTCTGTTGTCAGCCACTTATAAATCTCCAGGTGAAGTATTGACAATTTTAACCTGCAATATACTCATATTATTGATCCAGAGTCGTTTAACTACCTGAATGTTGCAACGTAGAATATCCCCGGGACTATGTCGGGATGGATTCGAATCATAGGCAATAAAATGCCGGTGGTCAGTGGTTTCCAACAGTAATGAGGAAAAGCTCTCGATAGAAAACTTACGAGTTAGCACCTCAATTTTTCTAACGGTGAGATCGAGATTTAAACAGGCCCCGATTTTTGCGTTATAAGGTCTGACCGTCAGGCTGGCAACCGTTTTATGTTCTTGTTGAGTTGGCCGCAGACACCTATATTGCAATTTGGTAGGAAAGTTACTTTTATCCAAAACCTGGACCAGTGAAGAATGGAAATGATTTTTACCCTGATTGGAAGTCGATAATCTGATTTCCAGCCACTTTCTAATTAGGGTCTGCTCAGGTGATATAAATGGAAATTTTAGCGAATTTTTGGCAGCCCACTCATACACAGGAATAACTTTTTCCAATACAGCAGGGAGTACGCCGGTGCCAGAGCAATGATTGCAATTAATACCAGAACCTAGACAGTCCGGACAGGGCCGCTGGATTTCAATAAATCCGGCAGAATTCGGCTCAGTGTCACAAATGATTTCGTTGTTGGTCGTTATCCACATATATATCTCCCCTCAGATATTCCATATCCTATCAGGAAAAGATCGCCAGGTAAGGGGGTATTTTTTTGACATTAGAAAACGACATTGCTGGCTGGAATTGGAAATAATTCCGATTAACCCTGTAGATTTGAAGACTATTAATCAAAAATTTTTGAATGCTGGAACGTGTTCGTCAACCAATACGCTAACCTGTTTAGGTTGACTCTGTACCGGTATTACGGAAACGTTTGATTCTAGGACGTTCTTTATCTGCCTGATATTTATAGCAAAAATTTTACTGACCCAATCCGAATCGATTTTTGCGAAAATTTCTGATTCGGTCAGTTTTGAGTTGCGAATAATACGACGGGTTACGAAAATACTAAGACCGTCAAGATTACAGCTCATGGTTAAGATATTGTTATTTAAGGAAATTTTAAGGTCTAAACCCAAAACCGAAATAAGCTTGATTTTCATGATATTCCATTCACGACACACTTCAGAGTATTCCTAAATTTACATTTTGAAATGAAGGTTGTGAAGAGGGAAAGGTTGCATTTTTTGGCATATATAGCAGATTATATCCCGATAAGGTAGATGCAACCGCTTGCTTTAAGATAATTACTCTGATTGTGATATGAAAACACCAAAATTCAATAAGTTATATTGAACACAGAATCTTCAAATTTTCTCCATTTTCTTAATTTTTTGAGCATTTTTCAGAGAAAACCGGACCAAAATACATGAAAACTACCAATTATAGTATCCCGGTAGTAAACCTGATATCTGACGTCTATGTTTGTTAGCCACAAAAGTGACTTTTGTTGCTGTCCTGACTGAGGCAATTACAGAAGTTGGGTTTAAGCCCCCGACCAAAGGTGAGTTAAAAGTGACTTTTCTCAATTCGATTGGGTTGTAACAACACGAAAGTGACTTTTTTGAACGCGAAAAATGCATTTTTCCATTTCAGAAAGTGCCTTTTGAAACATAATACCGAAAAGGTGATTTTGGATGCAAAATTGAACAGATGTCGGTGTTGAAAATTAATCACAATAAAATCATGTGGTTATCTTTGGTTGTGTGGTTACCTATGCCCATATAGAAAGGATTTATTTCACCCATAGGATGACTTTTTAAGCTTTGCGAAAAAGTGACTTTAATGGGTCCTGCCATTTCCCCGTTTTTTTATAAAAAAAATGTTCTATAGATTCGAAATTAAAAATTAACCCTGGGTATTCTCAAATTGCTGGTTAGCGCCAGAAAACCTAAACCAATTTTTGCATTCAGGAGTTTCACAATGATCCAGAAATCTATGGCTATGAACGGTACTGCTGCCTTCACCCTGTCTGACAACCTGCGTAATATGGTCAGCAATAAAGTGTTCCAGGTATTTGTAGCTCTGCTGTGCGCTGCGTTGTTTTCCTCTATTGCCCTAGCGGGCGGTGACGATGGCGCTCTGGGTGAAATCTGGACCCAGCTGTCTGAAGCATTAAGCGGTGCGCCAGGTAAAGCACTGGCCGCGTGTATGCTGTTCTCTGCGTTTTATTTCTCTATCGGTCGTCCGAACCCAGGCCTGGCGCTGGTTTCCTTCCTCATGATGATGATCCTTGCGAATGGCGAAAAAATCATCTCCGGTTTCCTGGATGCAGGTGTTGCGCTGTAAAAATAAATTTTGCTAAAAACGCAAAACAACAATTAGGGGACGAAAGTCCCCTTTTTATTACCTGTACAATAGAGACCATGTTCAGAAATGGTGCTAAGTAAATGGATAACAATTACACATACCGATTTCCATACCGGATTAATCTACCTTTGCTGATATTGTTTTTTGATGCCAAGCAGATCGGCGTAGTTATGGGCCTTCTTGCGTTCGGGAATATTTTTGAATGTATGTCCATTGCATCAGTTACCGCAGTTGTTTACTGGATTGCATACAACAAAGCAAAGGAAAGCGCGGTGCGGGGAAGACTGAAACACAAACTTTGGTGGAATGGTTTTCTGCCGGGAAGAACTGTTTTCCAGAGTCGATATTTTTCTGACCCTTTTATGCGAGTGCTGTACAGCTAAATTAATCCCGGAGAAGTAATGAGCGAGAAAAAGTCACTTTTAGAAAACGTCATGAACTTCTTCAGGTTTGTGCCTAAGAAGAAGGTAGCTGATAAATCAAAGGATGATGAGGCTGATGATGTCCAGGTTGAAAAGGCAGAAAGTTATAGCACTGACAAAATGCAGCGTCCTAAGTCGATCCTGAATTTATCAAAAGAGCTCGAAACTCCCAAAATAGGGAAAAAAACGGGTGCTGAACTGACCTATAGCCAGTTAATTCAACGGGACAAAAAGTTAATTTTTAACAACGGACTTTTGACCGTGATTGCTGGTCTCTTGGTTATCAAAGTTGTTTTTTTTTCAACCACAGAGATCATTGCTATACCTCCAGATATGACTGAGGAAGTATCCGTTGCTGGCAGTAAAGCTAGTGAGTCATATAAGACGCAATGGGGCCTATTTATAGCAACCACATTGGGCAACATAAACCCCAAGAACGTGAATTTCGTTACTGGTTATATTTTAAAAATGTTTCCAGCATCTAAGCAGTCAGCTTTAGAAGCTGAGCTCAAAAAAGCCTCTGATTTAATGCTGGCGAGGAAAGTTGATCAGACCTTTGTTGCAGAGGATGTGAGCTTTCTTCCGGGTGATAACGTTCTTTATGTCTGGGGAACCCGTAAAACGAAATTCCTTAACGTTTCTGATAAAGAACAATCTGAGCGTTGGACCTTTGAGATGGTTTTGAGCGTCAAAAGCGGACGGCCTCGAATCCTTTACCTGAACCAGTATTCAGGTACCCCAAATATCAAAAAAGTAACAGTTAACGGGAAGGTATTGGAAAAAGAGTTTACTGAAAATACCGACATGATCCAGCAACAGAACGAAGCAGAAGCCCAATAATATGAAAAGAAAACTTTTAGGACTACTAATCACATTAAACGTGCTGGCTCCAGTTGTTCATGCTGATGAACCGTTCAGTATTCCTGCGTCAGCAGTAAATACCCAAGCCTTTGATGAGCCGCCTGACTCGGCCAAAGCAATGGATATTGTGACCAATGCCGTTAAACAAGTGCCAGGAGCCTTGGCAGTTACCCAACCTCCTATAAACAGTAACCAGCCACCGATTAATCCAAATCGCCCGACTACTGCTATTCCTGCTGCTCCAGGGCTATCCCAGACTAGCGCTTCTTCTGCTGCTGTTCGTTCAATGACCGATTCGTTAATGAACAATGCACCCTCGGAAGGACCTGGTCAAAAGGCAGTCAATGAGGCTAAGAAGCGTTATCAACCAATGCAAAACGTTACTGTACCTCCAGGGGGAAATATTGTTCTTCCTGTTTCATTAGGTTTACAAAACCGCATCCAGACTTCATTTAAGAACGTAAGTGTTTCAACAACCGCACCTTCAGAAGATACAACTATCTATGTTGAAGGTGGCAGTGTCTTCATTACGACAGTAAAAGATGCCCCTGTAGGCATTATGCTGGCCGAAGAAGGGGTGCCAGAATCAACTTATAACCTGACGCTGATTCCTATAGATGTGCCCGGAGCCATGATTCGTGTTCAAACTCAGTTAACGCAAAACATGGCTATTGAACGTGATCGCCATATAGCTTCCAACACGAATAAAGTGCTGCTGGAGCAAGCACAATCTGGTGAGCTTGACGAAAAAGCGATTGCTCAGGATGATCGTAAGCAGAGGATCATCGATATCCTTTATCCGGTTGCTAATGGTGAAGTACCAACCGGTTTTGCACTTCAGTTGGATAAACTCTCGGTTATCCCTAATAACGAAAAATCACCTTGCCGATTTAACTTTTATGCGAAGCTTGGTCAACGCCTTATCGGTGCTCGTGAACTTGTAGATGTCGTTCTTGTTCAAAATAACCTGACTTATCCAGCGGTTGTTGATGACCAAAAATGCATTACGCCAGGTGTTATTGCCACTGCGATTTTTGATAAAGCATTCTTGCAACCTGGTGAAAAAACAGAGCTGTATATTCTTCGTGACAAACTCTACCAGGAGCGAGAGTCACGTGTAACTAAACGGCCAAGTCTGATTAATGAATGAGAAAGAAAAGTAACTTTTCAGTATTCGCTTGGGTCATTTTGTTCAGTGTTGGTTTAGGCGTTGGTTTTTTTATCGGAAATGTCCAAAAGGAACGATCTGAGCTGGTTCAGATTTTGCCCACGGAATATACAGTGCAAGAAACCGAACTCCCTGAATTTGATGATTTTAAGGTTTATGACTCGGACATATTGCTTTCTGACGAAGTTATAGCTCGTGAGAAAAATATTGACTTAAGCAAGGGTAAAAAATCCGATGAAAAAATCATCACTCTAACTGAGCCGGATGGGTCCAGGACTCATGAACAAGCAAGAGAGAACCCTCAAATTGAACTGGAGAGTGAGAGTCAGTTCTATGAGCATCTTGAAAATAACGTGTTCAAAAATTTACGGGCTGAGCCTCCTTACTCTGTACCGCAAATAGATGAAAAGATCAGGTCATTGAGGGTAAAGAGATATTTACCTCCAGGTAATAAAGGTCAACATAATGAAAACTTTGAAGCTGAAGGAATTGTGGGCAGAAAATAAAGCCATTCGAATGGCTTTTCTACTCATCGTAGCATTTGGGGCTCTTGTGATGGCGACTCTCACGCTTATGGGGGGAGATGATTCAAACCAGAAATCAAAAAAAATTAAGCCAGTTACTAACCTTCTGGATACTTCTTCTATCCACAATATGGATGAAGAGGGACAGAAGCGTTTTCTGCAAACTGTTCAACAGGAAAACCGTAAAGACCAACAATCCATGTTGGATCAGGTTAAGCAGATGGAGAAATATAAGTCTGAAAATTCCAGTGAGATAAGTGAGCTAAAAGCGCAACTTAAGCAGCTGAACCAACAAATTTCAGATATGCAGAATGGTAAGGGCCCGGCAAGTAATCGTAGCCTCGATAACCGCGTAGGCCAGCAGGCCAATGACAATCAGCAGCAAAATCCAGCCTATCAGCTTAATGGTGATGCGGTGGCAAATCGCAATCAGGAAATACCAGTCGCAGGCGGTATCTCACCTCAACGTACCCAGCTGGTGCGCACAATTACCAGTAACAGCATTACCACTGCCAATAACGGTGTCCTTGAAGTGACACCAATTGTTGAAAAGAACATTACGAACGCTAACCAAAAGCGAGTTGTTAAAGCCGGAGCGCCTGCCGTGGCAGGTGATGGCACTAAGCCAATAGATAGCAATGCACGTCACTCAAAACGCTCTGAAGACCAGTATTTGCCTGCTACTTCCCAACTTTATGCAGTTCTGGTGACAGGTGTGGAAGCGCCGACATCATTATCGTCTCAGGAGGAACCGTTGGGAGTAACGTTCAGGGTTAAACGCGATGTTTTCTTACCCAATAACTACAGAATGGATCTTCGTGATTGTAACCTCCTGGGTACCGCTCGTGGAGATATGGCCTCTGAACGAGTCTATATCCGCACAACAAGTCTGAGCTGTGTAAATTCCAAAGGGAAAAGCTTTGATATCAAACTGGAGGCATACGCAGTTAGTGAAATCGACGGAAAAGCCGGTATCAAAGGTACGCTTATCTCCCGAAACGGTAACGCTATTATGGGTAGTGCCTTAGCCGGTGGCCTTAGCGCGCTGGCGCAGGGACTGAGCCCAAGCAAAGTTAGTCAGCTGAATATCGATCCTAACTCACAAGCACAATTCCAGGGACCTAACATTGGTGCTCTTGGCGCTGTGAGCGCAAGTGGTATGGTCTCGGGAGGATTAAACAAGCTGACAGACTGGTATACCCACATAATTGATCAGCAGTGGCCGGTTGTAGAGCTTTCTCCGGGTATTAATGCGACTTTTGTCGTCCTTAACGGTGCATCCATTCCAACCAATTTAGCGGCGAAATAAACATGACTGAACCAAGAAAAGATGATGACACAAATGACGCTGATTTTGAAAAAAGTGAAGTTGAAAGTGAACAGAAAAAGATGACATTTTCTGTCTCATATTCATTCATCGAAAAGACAGTCAAAGTCATCATAGTTGCCGCTGTCCTGACATGCATTGGGCTGTTTATCGGTAAGCACCTTAATAAGGGGACCAGCCTGTTTAATGACAGTGTGAAAATTGCTGTTCTTAACCCTTCGGCATTAAACGAACAGTATTTAAAGGCACATAACGGAAATAATGAAGGCTACCTTCCTTATATCCGCAAGCTTATGGCGCTGTACAGGGCGCGTGATTTCCTTGTTCTGGATATGAGTTACGTCATTACGCGGCCATCAACAGTAAGTGAAGTTGCTTACATAAATGAGTCCGAACTTGAAAGTGAGCTGACTGAATTTGGCATAGACCCTAAGTATTTTGAGGGTAAGCAGTAATCATGAAAAAGTTACTTTTCAAATCACTTGCGTTTATTGCACTGCTCAATTCAGCTCATTCTATTGCCTCTGATAAATATGATGCTGACGCGGCCGCGTTAACCCGTGCAGCTGCTGACAACGGACTGGCTTTAAATCAGTCACAACGCGGATTAGTCAGCCAGCTTGGTTCTTACAAACCAACTGATGCAATCTACTTACCGACTGGTGGGATTTTCTTGTTTGAGGATCAACGTAGTGGTCTCACACTAGTTACCACTACGGGCCGTTACTCTTTTTCAGAAGGTAAGGCTTACGATGTGCTCCGAAAAAAACAGGTACAGTCGATAGCTGATATCCGGGAAAGTTACTTTCTGCCGTTGAGCGAAGCACCGTTTAAGCCTGAGGATGCCTTTACTATCCAGTTCGGTAATCCTGCCCTTAAACGTCAGGCGGTTATCTTCATTACTCTTGATTGTGCTGATTGTATTAATTTCCTGAAAAAGATGAATGAAGACAGGCAAGCAGTGCGTTTTGATATTGTCATCCTACCGAGTCCCGGCGAAGCGGCTAAACGTGTTAAGCAAATGTGGTGTTCTGTAAAAGCGGGGAAGGTATCTAATTACGATATTCTTCAGTCGTTATTAGGTAAATCACAGGATATAAATAGCCGTCTTATCCCTCATGAAAGCCTGAAAGATTGTTCAGTAGAACCAATCGTAACTGGTTTATATCTGGCCTCTGTCTATAACGTTCAGGGGATGCCTTCTGTGATCCGTGAAGACGGACTTTTGGGCAATGGCTTACCGACTGATTATAAGGGATGGTTGAAATTGAATTTACAACCGTTGCTTAAAAACCCTTTTGATAAATAAGGCGTACATATGAATAACATCACGAAATTACTCATGTCTGTTGCTGCGGTGACTACTTTATCTGGTTGCATCGGTCAATCTGAGAGCTCATGCCCGGGTATTGAAAAAGGCGTTCTGTGTATGGGCCCCCGGGCAATTATGGAAGCCACTAACAATCACGACGATCTAAAGTATTTAAAAAAGGAAGGTGATGGGGGAAAGCAGGATATTGCGGATAGTAAGTATCCAACATCCTTAACTCCACCGCCAGGCGTTCAGTACCCACAAAAACCAGTGGTTAGCACTGGCCCTAAACCGTTGTTCTCCGGAACACCCCAGCCGGTGAAACCACTGACAACGGCAAGTTATGTGTCGCAACAGCAGGTACCAGCAGGTAAAGGCCTGTATTCAGAGTTTGACGGTAAGCCTGTAAACCCAACGCTGAGCTCATATCAGGAGCGTCAGTATCAGGTACAGGGGACCCGACAGGCTGTTATCGCTCCGGAACCTCTGGCCGTGTTAAGGCAAGGGAAGGTCATGCGTGTTCTTATTGCACCTTACACTGACGATAACGACGCACTTAACCTCCCTGGTTATGTATATGTCAACGTCAAACCTCAAACGTGGGTTGCTGGTGATTCAGCATTGAAAAACCCGGCCCGAATTGTGCCGCTGGAAGTTCAGGATAGCGCTCGTAACAACATGCAGCAGCAGCAACGCAGCACTAAAGGCGTAACGGCGAACGGAGTCACCGGTAGTTCTTTCTAGCCGATCCAATGAATGTATATAGAGTTCCACGGAATGTAAGGAAAAAGTATGAACAACTCACGTCTCGCAAAAGAACTGGAAAGATATAACTTAGGTCACTTCATTCCGGTGGTCGACAGAATGGTGGATGCGCCTTATTTTTTGCTGGAAGATAATGCAGTAGGCTTCTTTTTTGTCTGCAACCCGTCACCTGGATTATATGATAACCAACAAAACCTGATGACGGATCTGTTTAAAATGGATTTCCCTGCTGAGTCCATTATGCAAATGACATTGACAGCGTTACCTGATGTCAATACTTCATTGTCCCGATGGTTACGCCGACGCGGTAACAGAATGGGGGGGCGGGATAACGAAAAAGCTGACCTGCTGACTGTATACTCACTCGACTATCTGACGAAAAGCCAATATGATCCGTTGAAGGTTGCTGATGGTATAAAAATCACTCAGGCCGATGAGTTAAAGCTCAGGAATTTCGAATTATGGGTAACCGTGCGGATACCTATTAAGGGTTTCTCGCCAAGCGAATCCGAAGCAATGCGACTCGATGCACTGTTTAAAGACCTTCTGGCAAAACTGAAAGGGTTAACCCTTTCTCCAATTATAGGTGACGCTGATATGTGGTTATACAGCGTTGATAAAATATTGAACCCAGGCAAAGACTCCAGATGGAAATATGGCGGTCTTGAATCCAGTTCATTAATGCCACTTAACAAACAGGTCAACATTCCAGGCCGGAAGTATGAGGTAGGGGAAGATTATTTTTCCTCATTGACCTCTGATGGTGATGAAACGGCTCAGCGTTATTTCAAGCACCTGTCTATGACTAAATTTCCTGAATATGTCAATTTTGGGGCCATTTATGAGCTCGTGGTTGACTGGATGACTGGAAGTAAAACCATTTTTTCACCATTCATTATCAATTACTGCGTCCAGTTTCCATATCAAAAGAAAATACAGAAAGAATATCTGCGTTATAAGGCAATTACAGATAACCAGTCAAAAATTCCAATTGTCCTAAAATATCTACCTCGTCTCGCCGATATGGATAAAGATTACTCGGCTTTGACAAGAGAGCTGGAAGATAAAGCAAAATTACTACAGACGTACATGACATTTATTGTCATGGACAACACTCTGGAAAAAGTGAAAACGGCTGCAAAAAGTCTGATGAGCTACTACAGTGAGAAAAAAATAATTGTAGCAGATGACAGTTATATTTGCTTCTCAGGCGTAATGTCAGCTTTACCGTTATGTAATGACCCATCTACATTCAGAGATATGGATCGTGGAGATGTCATGACGAACACGGGCGCTGCTCACTTAGCTCCTATTTTCGGGCCGTGGAAAGGAAACTCTGCGAATCCGGTTATACCCTTTGTAACACGCGAAGGGCAGCTGGTCATGATTGATATTTTTGAAACATCTGCTAGTTACAACGTATGCGTAGGCGCAACATCCGGGGCAGGTAAATCATTTGCAGCAAACAACATTATTCTTAACTATCTGTGTTCTGGTGAGCATATAAACCCGCTCTACCATTTTGATGATGTGCGTCAAATACTTACTTCCGACAAGTTCGCTCCACCGCTGGATCTGAATGGCAAATTTAATGCGTCACCAGATGGCGCTCAGGTGTTTGTCGTCGATATAGGTCGCTCATATCAGGGTCTTGCTGAACAGTTTGAAGATTCCCAGTTTATCGATTTTGGCGTTGATGCTACTTTTTCTCTTAACCCATTCGCTTTTATGGTTAAGAAATACACTGGTGATGAAAATCTGGATGGAATCGCGAAAGGGGAAGATGACACAAACAAGGAATCGGATCTGATTTCACAAACTATTATGGTTCTTAATCAGATTAAATTGATGGCATCCAGTAGTGGTAATATTACAGATTACCAGGAAGCTGAAATGCTTCGCCTAATTATAGAAGAGGCTAAATCACCTGAGGATAATTATTTACCATCTGTCACCGGGTTTGCCATAAAGTGTAAAAACCACTCGAAACAAGAGATTAAAGATATTGGTGTGCAGTTGGGGCCGTGGTGCGAGGACGGTATTTATGGGCGCAGGTTCACCACATCATTGCCACCAATTGATTTTGATAGCCGGTTTATTGTACTTGAGCTGGAAGAGCTTAAACCTACCCCTCATTTACAGTGGGTTGTGCTGATGTCGATTATTCAGGCTGCTCAACATGCTATGTTTATTAAGAAGGATGGACGTCGGCGGTTATTCATTCTTGATGAAGCGTGGGAATATATCGGTGAAAGTAACGGTGATGACGCTGCTGTGAATTTCTTTACGAAATTCCTTGAAGCAGCATGGCGTCGTTTCCGTAAAACAAACTGTGCTGGTATCTGTATTACACAGAGCTTCGAAGATTTCTACAAGTCTCCAATTGGTATCGCAATTGCCAACAACTCGCCATGGAAATTTATCATGAAGCAGTCACCAGAGGCGATTGATTCCATGGAGAAGAACAAATACATTTCAGCATCCTCAGCAGAGTACGAAAGAATGAAGTTGATCAGGACTGAAAAGTTTGTTTTTTCGGAGATTATGATCCGTTTTGAGAATGTACAGCAAATCGTACGTCTTTATGTTGACCGTAAGATGGAACTTTGTTTTACAACTGACCCGGCAGACCGTCGCAAAATCTGGGACCTTATTAGTGACGGATATACATATGCGGAAGCAATTGACAGGGTTTACGAAGAAGAACTGATTCAGTTAGGTGTGAAAACACGGCAGGTAGCTTAAAAAGAAAAGGGGCGCTAAGGCCCCTTTTTTATTGCAGGATTACTGGTTGTGACATTACTGGCCGCAAATCAACAACTACTTTATCCCGAGCTTCATCGATATTTACACCTAACGGATACTCTCCCGGAAGAGCGCTTGTGACCACAACCGGCGGACTGTTCGTAAAGGCTCTCTCTGCTGTTGGCGCTGGTTTGTAAATCATGAGGGCTACATTTCGGTAGTCTTTATACAGGATACCGAAAGTCTTTCCTTCCTGCGTATCTGGTATCTCCACTTTAACGGGAGTCACACCGACTCTTTCCTTTGTAATCACATTAATGACCGCTGCACCCTGTGGATTGGAATCAATGGTGTAGGTAAAGGCCCAGGTTGGGACAGTTGTCATTGCTAAAGCGAATGCAGCTACGCTTATTTTCTTAATTCCACGAGCTATAAATAACGTCATTATATTCCTCATTTTCTTTTGCAGAAGTAAGTTTAAACTGCATCAACACTTCGAGAGGGACAGGTGTATCCTTTTTATTCCTGGATAACCCATTGAATTTATTGTTTACGAAAATCATCTTGATATCATCTGTATAGCACAGACCTAATAATGCAATGTTAGGAACCATATAGGTACTGACTGAGGCGGGAGGAATGAGTAACTCCTCTTGAGACTCATACCCGCATCGATTACCGTATAATGACAGTTTGTTGACAGTCATAAACTCATTATAACCATTTTCAATTAGAACATAGACTTCTATTCCAGCATTAACTACGCGGACAGTATAATTGCCTGAGACTTTTCCGGGCATATCAATAGTTTTAACAGGGCTATAGCTTATTGCAGGAAGCGTTTTATGCCAGCCCGGTGACTGTTGACATGCGGTAAGAAATAACGCGGCCAGAAGCATCAGGCTATTTTTTAACATGAGTCTCTCCGGAAATGCTTATAATTATTTGTTCGCGTGGATAGGCAATCAGTTTTCTAGTGAAGTATTGCGAACCTGCCAGCATATTGTTTCGTGAAATTATGTAGATTTCCTTATCAAAATTCACGGATGTAAATTGATTGACTTGTATTTTATAAAATCCTGTTTTAAGTTTCTTTATGTTTTTAAAATCCGATAAGCCAGTTACTTTGTCTTTGCTGGTCAGTGTTTTTTGCACTGGAGAATTTTTATAATCAATTATTTCTGTCAATTTTGCAGCGCTTATTTCTTTACCTGGTATAACGGTAAGAGCTTTGGGGGTGTCTTTCCCAATGATGTAGACCACGGGAATGAAATCATAGAATTTCGCGCCTTCTTTAATGTGCAGTATAACGTAGCTGCCTGGTTCTACCCAAATCAGATCTTTGCCTTCAGATGCCAACGTTGCGTGTCCATTCTTAACAATGACAGAATAATTAACTTCTGGTAGCGAAAGGATTAATGGGAACGATGCCGCCTGATTGCTAATCCGGATGTATTTCGCATCGTCGACTTTATTCTTAAAATAACTCGTTTTGCCTTTTACGGTTTCCTGGTGCTGGTCAACAATAACATCCGAACTGAGCTGAAGCTGAGAATCGGCCATAACATTACCTGCGGTGGGTAGCAACAAGAAAAGACATGCTAAAGCTCTAAAATTCATAGCAACTCCCGGATTCTGTTTCGGTAATGTCAATAAATCGAATTTTGAAGTCCAGTGGTGCAGCTGATAACCCATCCCAGTTGTTAGGGAAAAGACAAACAGTGGATTTAGCTAATGCAGCCTCACCTTTGAAAATCTGTCCTATGTGATCGGGTTGATGCGCACCTAAAACGACAAGTGATATGCCTTCTATTGAATTTCCTGATTCAAGGAAATACCGGCTTCTGGTGATGTTGCTCGCCATAATTCGAAGACTCTGATTATCCATTTTGTTTAAGGTAGCTATGATATCGCTCCAGTCCCGGCCATCCTGAGGGATATCGGAGGAGCCGATTATGTAATTACCAAGCCTTGTTTTGAGATTGATGAACAGTGGGTAGTCGATTTTGTAAATATCACGCTCAAGCAAAATTTGATCGTATGAGTCATGCCAGCTACCACCTAAACTTCTCCAGTGTTTACGAGTATGCGTATCTGGAAAGTACCGGAAGCTTTTCAGGTTCTTTTGAGTGATAGCATCAGTCATAAGCATTTCATGAAAACCTACCACCGTGAAAAAGTGTACTTTTCTGTCACCAAATTTTTTATAAACAACCGCTTCAAGCAGTTGGGGGGCAGACGGGCCCCAGTCAAATAAATTACCGGTTGTTATAATAACCACTTCATCGCCGGGCCGTGTCAGTTTTGAAAGCCCTTTGATTAATAATTCAAAGTGACCAAAAAGGTCACTGACGATTAGAATCCGTCCAGTGAAATCATTCAGGTCAATACTTAGATTTGAAAGAATAGTCATTTATCACCTCTGCTAGATCATACCTTTATGCGTGCGGAGATGAGGTCGCCAGCGAGCCAAAATGCTCTTTTTTTACTATTTTTTTTCATGACATAGTCAGATTTCTGTAAAAGTGACTTTTTTAGCTATTTATGAGAATCCTTACTAAGTAGAGTGAAAACAGGCGTGGCTAAAAAGTTATCAGAGGTCAGACCCCTTGTGCGTTGCCTTCATTCTCCGTCAGGGTTTAATCGCTCTCTTACTGGCACATCAAACGATAAAGAACCGAAGAGAAAGCATAACGTTTTGTATCGTCATGTAAGTTTAACGTGTTGTTTTACAAGGCGGTACATCAAAATCAAAGCGATGCATTTCCTGAATGCTTCAGTTTAAGGTCTCGCTATTCAATCCCAGTCCCAGTTTCTAATACGGGTTAAATTAGGCCAGTTCTGAAAAAAGTGACTTTTGTTGCATTTAAAAATGTGTCTTTGGATTGATGATTTTGTTGAACAAGTGAATAATACGTGCCATTTGCTGGTTTCAGCTCGTTTACGTTGAGCTTTTGAGTTTAAAAACTTCGAGGGATGGTTGCTTACATGTTAAGCTAAGATTAGATAAACCTATAGAGTCAGTGCGAAGGTTAAATTTTTTTACTCGCTCTGGTTAAGGTAGGAGCAGTCTGTTTTTGATATGATTTTTAGCAACACACTATCCATCAAAGCACATGAGTAACTACAGATGACAGATGGCATGATTTACCATGGGGTACGAAAGCAGGAACTTCTCAAGATTATTGAGCGTTCTGGCTTAAACTTCGAAGAAGCTGCCAATACATTTGGTTTTGCTGATAGCACGCGAAATCCACTTTCATTGATTCTGGATGGGTATTTTATTCAGATAATTCCTATGGCACGTGAAGGTCACGACTGGGAAATAGCACCAGTAGATACTGTTATCCTATCTATTATTATCCCCCCTTCGCTTGATGATGACCCAGACGAAAACACTATGACTATTATGTCAGATTGTGGAGTCGCTGAGTTTGAGCTTGAGGATGCCGGTACCAGAATCAACAGAATGATAACATTTGTAGGTGGAGCAACAGCAGAGAATTTTCTACATCAGCTTAGGATTCTTTACATTACTGCTTGCCAGACCCACGGGGGATATGATGAAGATGAAGAAGGTGAGTATTAAAATAGTTAGTTTATTCATAATTCCATGCATTACTCTTCTAGGTATTTATTTAGTAACTATGAATAAACCGGACCTGGTGAGTTTCAAGCAAGATTCGGTTCATGCCGTAAGTCTGGCAGGTGCTGAAACCAGTTTGAATTTTCAGGTTGTTGACGAAAAAACAATAATGATTAACAACATCCCTTCGGTCGTTAAAAAAAAGTACAATAAAAACCTTAGTGCTAATGAGGTTCCTCCCGGAGCGCCTTCGGGAAATTATCTAATGCTTGAGACCAGCGCTTATATCATCGCGATGAAGCAATCTGGGGGAAACACCTACATTGGCCTGGTTAAGGATTTAATTAACGAAGGTGAGGGAAATATCTGGTGGAAACTCTAACTCCTTATGACTCTCCGCAAAAAAAGTTCAGAAATGAAAAGGTTTTTAATTCTGGTAAATCAGCGCTTGAGCTGAATTTTTCTGAGTCCAATGATGCTGTCAATCTAATCCTGGCTGGACCACTACAATCCAAGCCGGGTGCATTTGACTGGACGGGTCAAAAGGTCTTTTCAACAAAGTTGAGTGACGATGAAGTGATCACCTTGTGCATGGCATTCCTTCGCCTTACTCATGACGCTGTCCTTAAAGATAAGAAAACAAAGCACCTGAACAAGCAGGTGTACAAAAACGTAAAAGTTACTTTTGATGGCAAGCCCACTGCAGTGCTTGAGGCTGGAGTCGTAGCCATTAACAGGGATGAACGAGATGCAAACTTTATACATAAAATTAGCATTGCACCGGCCGCATGCCTTCGGTTAGGTCTTTTCCTCCTGTCCGTCATACTGGCACGAAATCCTGGTGTTCCTTCTGACACGCTTTTAACGTGTATGCGTCTTAATGCCAACGCGCAATTTCAAAAGTAACTTTTTCGGGTCCCCCTTTCAGTTTTCACGAAATTTCAAAAAAAACACTTCTCTTAATTGGGAAAATACACTGTGTTCATAGGATACAGTAGGTGCAACTATGGCATAACTACGTTCAGAGCGTTCCATGACTAAAATTAACAAAATCTCTTTGCTGATGTTCTGTTCTGTGTTCAGTGCTTTTTCAAACGCAGAATCGATAATGGTTTCTGGAACACTGGAAACGTCATTACCTGATGTCAAATTTTCGACCAGCCCAGCTGTAAATACTGCATTCGTAAAACAAAGCACGGTGACTGCCATTCCGGTTTCGGATGGTTGCGACGTTTCTTCTGATCCCAATGTGAAAAGTACCACTGGTAGCCTTAAATGTGTGTTTGAATGGTTGCCTAATAACTCAGGTATGCCGGTTGCCAATGGATTTTCTCTAAAAGGTATTCCTGCGATAGCTGGTGATATCAAACTGCCCTGGCAAATCGCCTACTACTCGGGGACAGAAAGAGAAAAAGTCATCGTCAGGGAAGGGGAGTACATCTTCAAGACTGTTGCCCCAGTCGCGCCTGTGATTTCAACTATAAAAGGTTCAATGAGCAACGGCTCTACCGGTCTATCGCTGACTTCATACATTAAAAATGAAACGCTCTCGAATATTGATATCACCGTCGAACCGCGTGACTATGATATGGTCGCTTCTGTCGGCTCCGGAACCTCATGCGCCATTGCTGCTGGTGCATCAAAATGTACCATTACGACCGGCAGTGTGGGTATTACCGATGGAAGTTCAGATTTCGGCACCAGGGATGTAGGTGTTACCTTAAATTCATTCAATAATTACTTCTCACCACCCGTGACGTCTAACGTCAGACTAAGCTGGGATTATCGTGCTCCAGCGGTAGATACCACTTTCTGGAACGTTTCTAAAGAAGCTCGCGCATTCAAAGTCGGCGATAAAGATATCTACGTTGCTCCCCAGACGATCGCTGTCGCTGTTTCGGTACCGGCCCGGTCAGATACCAGTGACTGGTGGAAACCGGCTGCAATGTCGCTCACACTTGCACCTGATGGTAGTTTCTCTCCAACCACAAAAGTTACTTTAGATGATGGTACGGAGCTAAACTTCAACAAAATCTGGTCATCACCATCCCGCCGAACTCTTCAGCCGGTTGCCGGGTACCAGGAAGTTGCGGGTAAATTTGTCTATTTCTTTGACATAAGCGATCTGGCTAGCGCGTCTTACAATGCGACGTATTCTGTCTCGAATACAGCGGGTAACGACTCGAACTACACAGAGCCTGAAGCAAAACTTATTCTTTCTGATGAGCCATCTGTTTCCGTCTATAAGGAGGGCGCAGAGCTTGTTAAGCGTGATCAGGTTTACTTCCTGAATGAAATCGTTATTGCTGCATTCCAGGGTGAAGAGGGCGTGGCCGATATCAAGAGTGTCGTCATTGACAATGTCATGGCTTCCTACAGCCCGACCAACGTCAAAGGGATCTACCGGTTGCAGGCGATGCCGTCACTCGAAACAAACAAAGTCCATACTTTGACGGTTGTGGCTGAGAACGTTAACGGTATATCGAAAACGTATAACATCGATTTCACCTATATGCCGATGACTTTCACGCTGAAGTCCATTGACTCTGCATCCACAATTTACAGTTACGTGCGTCCTTATACCTCACTGGTTACACAGCTATCAGGGAATACTTGTAAGATTTTCTCCACTGAGGAAGATGCACAGGCGCTCCTGAGCCAGTTCGGTACAGGCGTTTACGGCACAGCCTGTTATGTTCAGTGGAACAACGTTCCATCAGGTCTCGAATTTTACTCGAAATCTAAGGCGCCAGGCCTGACAGGTTACTTCTCTAAAGTTGGCGATAACGTCCTTGACTACAACGTCTATGTGATTAATACAAAAGGCTCCAAAGCCCTAGCCACCCATAACCGTAAAACGCTTAATGCCGTTGAACCGTTTGCACCGGAGATTTCCTACAAACTAAGTAAAACCGTAGATACCCTCGGTAAGAATACAGCTCTGGTTTACATCACTGGCGGGGACGCTGCTAAGGTACTGGCAAAATCAGTTCCTGCAAACATTGTCCTTACGACTAAGGTAGAGGGCCAGGACGCTAAAACTAAAACCTACAAGAATAAGTCGGGGGGTGATACACCGGTCACTTATTCTGAGCGTATAAAGGTCCCGGCAGCACCTTTGTGGACGCAAACGAATGTCAATATCGATGCGGCCTATGAAAATGAAGCCAGCATAAATTCATCCAGTGTGCTTAAGGTTTATACAGTTCCTAACTTCGGTATTCGTGCCTACATGAAGGTTGAAGAGCGTAAATCAGCGACAAGCCTCAAGGTGCCGGTGTCGGTTAACATTGGGCAATGGAATAACAGTTGTAACTGTACATTGTACGATGCTTCCACTATGGGTAACTGGGATGTGGTGGTGTATAAAGTCACTTCCAAATGGGTGACTGATCAAGAAACCGGTAAAGATGTATCGGTATCAGAGCGCACACCACTGACAGGTAATCTGGCCGTCAACTCTGAGGGGATTGCGACTGGTGAGCTCAACATGGATGATCTGACACTGGGTAGCCACCGCATTATCGCCGTTGCAACGGTTCGCAGCCCGTTTGAAGATTTTGTTCTCAAACGTGAGACGTCAACAACCAATATAAGGGTTTATAAAGGGGCTGACCTCGAAGGTGGTCTGTCTAAATCGCTTATTGTCGGCCGTGTTCCTCTGTCGGCAATGGTTTCATTCAGGACGAAAAGTACCGATGATTATGATTCCCTGAGCCCAACTGAATGGCAGATTTCCAGTAACAATGGTTCGACCTGGAACACGATTGAAGATATGACGGGTCTTCGAAGCGTCAGTATTAAACAAAAAGAGGTTGGTAAGTGGCTTTACCGTGCCAAACTGACCAACAAGTACACCGGTAAGGTCTCCTATACCGATAATCTCACAGTCGTTGCGTACAGAGAGCCGAAACCGGTTATTTCAGTGGGCAAGGTTCTTGAGGGCCACAGCATCCCGGTAACACTGACTGACAACAATGAAGATGTACAGGGCAGTGCAGTTGAAGTTCAGTGGTCCGAGGATGGAGAGGAATGGACTGAGGGCGGCGTGAAATACATGATCACGTCCTCTGAGGTTCCAAAATATATCTTTGCAAAAGTACGGTATACCGAGACCGACGATATGGCCGGGACATCGGCATGGAAAGAAACCAGGGCCCGAGTAACCGTCATTAAGCACAAGAAATTGTCTGTTAGGGTCGATGGGAACTCGCAGGTTGAGGTAGGTAAAAAAGTAACTTTGCAGGGTACCTATACGAACCCAAATATCGAGTATTCATCTGATGCTAAGGTTGTCGAGGAGTGGGTGCTCCCTGATGGCAGCATTAAACAAGGTGGTCTGCTGGATACTGTCCTGACCGAAGACATGTTAGATGCCCGTGGGTATGCAGCCTTTACCTATCAGGCCTACATGCCGGAGGCACAGGACAGGACCATTGCGAAACGTAAAATCAGCGTGAAATCCTGGGTATACAAATTCCCGCAACCGCGCCTGAATACAAAACTGAAATACACCATGATCCCCTCAGAGCTTGCTGTATCGGTCTCTGACGTGGATGTATCTTATCCGGGTGTTGTGTTCACCCAGGACTGGCAGTACAACAAAGATGCGATGACGCTGTCCAGCGACAATAACGGTAACAAGGTATTCCAGGTAACAAAATCAGGTACCCATACACTCACTTATGTCCTGAAGGATAACCGGAATAATGAGGCCCGGGTTGATTATACTTTCGTCGTGAACGAACAGAGCCCGATGGAAATAACGGTTAACCCGAAATACTCCAGCAAGTTTATGAGGGCACCGTTGGATCTGTCCATGAGGTCAAGTGTGAAGCTGGCCCACTCGGCAGACTCAATTGATAATGTAACCTTTAAGCTGAATGGTAAGCCTGTTGATGGTGGGAAAAACTACTGGTCACAGACGTTTGAGAACATCATGGAAGGCACATATAAGCTTGAAATGGACGTGGTCAGTAAGCAGGGCCAGAGAGGGGTTGTCACGGTAGACTTTGACGTGATACCGAACACCCCGCCGACCTGTAACCTGACATACACTGAGACCCCGCTGAGCTGGTCATTTACATCGAAATGTAGTGACCCTGACGGTAAGATTTCCAGTTATGTCTGGAAGGTAAATGGACAGGTTCGTGGTGTGTTCGGAAGCACTGCAACACTGTCCAAGGCTCAAAACAAAGGTAAGCTGGTGGTTTCTATCACGGCATACGACGACAGCGGAGATACGGCGACAAGCTACATTACTCTGAATAACTAGCCTGAGCCCTTAACAACTATAGCCCCTGAAACAGGGGCTATTTTTTTTGGGTAAATCATTAAAATCATCCTGTTATTAAGAAAATGGTTTTTTTCTTTGGGGCATAATATTCAGAAATAATCAATCAGGACCCATCTTATGTTGATGTCCCTAAGATATCTTTCTCCGCACCAAAGGGGTTTTTTAAGAGTAGATAAATCTCTTATTCTGCACCTTGTGATCATAGCGGTATTAACGCACCTGTTCTTTTCCCGCTTCACCCTGGGCCACGGGCTACTGTACGGCTGTATTCCTGCTGAGTATTACATGGTGGATAACCATGATAAGAGTTATGAAATTGGGGACATGATTAACTTCACCATGGACAGAGATGTTCGATTCATTAAACCAGGTGATAAGGTAATAAAAATCGTTGCTGGTAAAGGTGGGGACAAAATCCAGATTACAGAAACATTCGTCAAAAACGGAGAACGTATTTTCCCGGTGGACGGCAGACGTATTGCCAAAAAATATCAGATTGACTCGCAGACATTGAACCGTGAAATTACGGTTCCCGCAGGTCACATTTTCGTTGTAGGCCAAACCGATTACTCATGGGATTCCCGTTTTTGGGGAACAGTACCAGAAACGACAATCACAGGAAAAGCATATGCCGTATTCTGAATGCCTTAAAAAGTTACTTTTTTGCTACCTTTTAGCCACCCCTCTGTCATATGCAGATGACGCGATTAACCCTTCGAAACCGCAAAGCATGGAGTCTATTGTCGGTACACCTCGATACAATCCCAGCTCGGTTTCTGACAGTGTTCGTGCAGTAATAGAGCACACTGGTAAGATGCGTGAATCTAATGCAATGAGTGATATAGCGCAGGACATTAAAAAGAATCAGCCTACTGAGGCCTATGCAGAAGAAGCCGACACTATCAACAATTCGAAAAACCAGACAATGCGAACCCAGTCTTCTAACGTTGAAAAAATGTTTGGGAAGTCGGGTATTACGGCACAGGATTTCGAACGTAAATTAGATAACAACCGAAATGAAGAGCTGTCGACAGATAACGGGTTAACAATTTTTGCATCATTTAGTATGCCAGACTACGTATTAAATGACCTGATAAAGACGGCATCTGAGAATAAAGCACGTGTTGTTTTCCGTGGACTTAAAGATGGGGTAGATAACCTCATTCAGATGCAGGTAGTTTTGAAAGCCTATATCGCCAATTCAAAAGTTAAAACAGAGCCGTTAGTAACCCTCGATCCAGAAAGCTTCACCCAGTACGGTGTGAAAGAAGTTCCTACGATGGTTTACAGAAAAGATGATAAGACCTACAAAATCAGTGGTTCTATTAACATTAAATATTTCATGAAACAGATTGAGGAAGATCCAGACAGGACGACCTTCCCGGTGACAGCTCAAACATTCCCTGTTAAAGAGAAAAGCATTATTCAGGAACTCGAAGAAAGAAGCAGCAAATATGACTGGGAGGCGGCAAAAAGAAACGCCATTAAAGACACCTGGAACAATCAGTGGATGGCATCACTTCCCGTTACTGATGAAAATAAAATCTGGTACATCGACCCGACTATTCAGGTTAACCAGGACATCAAAGACAACCAGGGCAACCTGCTGGCCGCAGCAGGGCAGCGAGGCAACCCGCTCGCACAGTTCCCGCAAAAACTGACGATGATTATCTTTGATCCAATGAGCTCTGAGCAGCTCGACTGGGCAAAAATACAGTTTATGCATCGTTTTGGGGAAGGTAAGGTTATGCCTATCTTTACTCGTCTGAAACGGGATGACGGCTGGAAACACCTTGAAGAGCTACGGGGTCAATTTTACGGCCAGATGTACAAAATTAATCCTGAAATCATTAATCGTTTTCTCATTAAAGCCACACCATCAATAATTTCAGTTGAAGGGGCCTATTTTAAAGTCCAGCAATTTGCTCAGGCAGATGTGCGTGAATATACCCGCGTAAACAAACAATCAGAGAAAGGAATTGCGGAATGATTAAAAAGTTACTTTTGCCCGCATTTACTGCCCTTATGCTTTCTCTGGCGCTCCCTCGTATGGCAATAGGTGCTGAAAACGGTAGTGGTATTTGTCAATCAGCTGGCGTATGGAAAGGGCTAATCAAAAATATTTGCTGGAGCTGTATTTTCCCTATGAGAATTATGGGAGTAGGTAAAGCACCAGAAGGAGCAGCCCCTTCAGAACCTGTTTGTTTCTGTACTGACCAGAACGGGGTTCCTGAGGTTGGCTGGCAGCTTTCGTTCTTTCAACCAGTAAAAATGGTTGAAGTAGTTCAGTCCCCGTGGTGTTCACCAGTTCTCGAAGGTGTAAGCCTGCAGGCATCGAGTTTTGATATGGGCAAAGGCGCTACCAATAAACCGAAAGGTGGTAACGAAGCGGGGTTTTATGATGTTCATTTATGGGAATTCCCGATACTGGTCATGCTAAAGCTTCTCATCATGGGGGATTGTACGGCCGAGCCATACATTGATCCGTCTCTGACATATATAAGTGAGGTAGACCCTCTTTGGGAAAATGACCTTCTTACGCTCGTTCTGAATCCAGAGGCTGTAGTGTTTGCAAACCCTATTGCTTCTATGTGGTGTGCAGCAGACTGCGTCAAAGTGACTGCAGGGGCAGATAACTTGAGTGCACACTTTTGCGCCGGATGCGATGGCAATCTATATCCGTTAACGGGCCACGTATTTGCGAACGACGATTCAGTCAGAGTTTCATCTTTGCTGACACAACGAATGATAACAAAACTTCACAGACAAGGAATGCTGATGCAAACGATGGGTAAGGATGCGATGTGTGAGCGAGGATTTAGTTACTTCATGCCAAGATCGCAATATCGTTTGTCGATGTTATACCCCGTTCCGGAAGCAGAAGGGCCTGAGTGTTGCCATCGATTAGGTGATTCAGTCCATGACTGGTCCACTAGAAAAGGCGGGCGTAAACGAATAGGTGTTAATAACTACGTATATATGCTGTGGAGATATAATGACTGTTGCGTTAGATATATCCCTTGATAACGGTAAAACATATGAAAAAAATTATTTCTTTGATTTTATCCGTATCCATAATAACTAACACACTGAGTTGGGCATATTATGTCACCCTGATAAACATGGTATTGACCCCAAGGGTTTATGCCGCAAACGAAATATATGAGAGTCTTGAAAATACCTTTGACCTAAGTAACCCCGCTGCAAACAGAACCGCAACGGTTACGACAGATAATATTCTGGAAAAATATAAGAGTAGTGAAGGGGGTTCATACACTGAGAAACTGAATTCATACGACAACACTGGCTCTTCAAGTGTTGATATGAGTAAGTACAGTGGTAAGCAGTTTTCTAATGAGGATGTATTAAACTTTGCAAAAACAGACGGAGCTGATATAGCAGGAACAGTTTCACTTCCAAAGATGAGTGGGAATAACATAACAATTAATGGAACTGAAAATGGAGGAAAGTTACTTTCCCGGAATGAAGATGGAAGTATATCAATTAAACCTAACCCTAATGCTGGTGGCAGAATAACGGGCACCAATACGGCTGAAATGTACAGTTCAGAGCAAAATAATGCTGATGTTCAGTTTAATGCAGATGACAGTTATGGGGATGAGAAGGGGTTTGTAGAGGATATTAAAAACAGGAAAAGTCAGCTTTTTACAGCAAACAGCTATGACGGCCAGGCCTACCGGTCGCTGGTGTCTGCTACCAAGTCGAATCCTATACCTAATATTTCACCAAATGACCCTATGTTCACGAGTGGAAGAAGCGAGATTGCCAATGCAGCAGCCGGAACAGGGCAGTGGCTACAGAATTGCTCAACGCAGACAACTACTTCAACAATTGACAAACACACTCCAGATTATAAGGAGTATTACTGTAATGCACCTAAAAAGGATAATTACAGCAGTTGTACGATAACTCGTGAATTTAGTGTTCCTGTATACATTTCAGGAGGAAATGGCGACCTAAGCGTATGTGGTGACAATTGTATAAGAGTCTGGTTCGGACGACATGGTGATGACTATTTTGATGAGGGCGTGCATGAAAATAGTATGTCACTTCATTTTCACCAGGATGCTGTCATTAAATCTGCCAAAATAGTTTCTGCAGAATGGGATGATCACATGCAGGTCAAAATAGATAACACCCAAATTTTCGCACATATAGATGGTGAATATCGTGATCCGGGTTATGGTTCGCCAAGAAATGGTCTTGAGAGAAAAACATCAAATAAACTACAAGAGCCTATTGATGTTACTGAACAAGTCAAAAAATCAGTATACGATGAGTCAGACAATGAAGTTGAAATGTCATCCACTGTATGGGTAGGTGGTAAAGGCGAAGGGTATTTTGAAGTAGAATTGATATTTGAAAATATTAAACTTGAAGACAAACACATACAAGAACCAGCAGGGTGCTATGAAGCTGTAAAAAAAACAGACTCATTTTGTCGCTTTGATAGATTTAACGATTTGGATGTTGGAACAAAACGACTACCACAGTCTATTCTGCAATATGCGTCACCTCTTTATGACGGAGACACAAACAATATAACCTGGAAAACAAACCTAGAAGGTTATTTCTGTGACCCACTAGGAAAAGAAAAATTATGTCAGTATGACGCATCAGGTAATATCTTGAAAGATGCTGATGGGAATGATGCCTGTTACAACTACGATGATATAAAGACCATGCCAGATGCATGCTCCAAATACTCCACAAACTCGTCGTGTTCGATGTCAAAACAATCGTGTGCAGAAGGATGGTTCGATGAAGGCACGAATCAATGCTATATGTATGAACAAAAATGGACTTGCGATGAAGGCACAACAAGAACCGTTACTATTACTAATGAGTCTAATACTTGCATAGGTATGATCCCATGTTCTGGTGGTACGTGTAATACTGGTGCAAATGAGGAAAATAAAGATTTTGGAAAAGTTGTTGCCTACACAAGCATGGTCCAGAATATGCAGGGTGACGCAATGTGCAGCGACCCAAATGATTCAAACTCCTGCATTGTTTTTTCTGGTGAGAAGCAATGGTGCGGTCGCTCTGTAGGTTTTGTTAATGGACTCGCAAAAACTGACTGCTGCGAAGCTCCTGAAGGAGCAGCTGGTAAGCTTGAAGCCATTATCCTGGCAGGTACCATGTTGAGAAATACAAACTGGAGTAAAATCTCAGCTAAGTTGACGACCTGGACTGGAGGCGAATCCGGTACCTGGGCCTCTATGACTAATTCAGTAGGGCAATGGACGTCCGGAGTATCGTCAAGTGTGGGTCAAATGTGGCAACGAGTGACCGAACCCCTGACGTCAGTGTATGAGTCAGTTACAGGCAACGTTTCTAAACTGATTGGATCAACCACAGTAGAGGGGGGTGGTTCCGCAGCCGCAACTGAGCTTACCAAAGACGGGTTACAGACTGGAGGACTCGCTGCAATTAAACAGCAGTTAATGAATAAAGCTTACGACATGTTACCCGACGCAATTAGGGACTTTGTTTTTGATAAAACAGCAAGTGCAGCCGGGCAGGCTGTTTTTTCCTCAGCTGTTACCAACTTTATGTTGGCCTTGAATGTTATTGGTTGGATTTATACAGCTTATCAAATAACAAAAATGCTTCTCGAAATGCTTCTTGCCTGTGACCAAAAGGAAATGGAGGCATCAATACACAAGAATCAAGGAGCATGTTTTGTAATTGATACCGACCGTTGTGTTAAATATCTGAACGTTGGATTCACAAAGAAATGTATTAAAAAAGCAACTGATATGTGTTGTTACAACTCGTTATTATCGCGAGTTATAATGCAGCAGGCTTATCCTCAATTAGGTATTAATCCCATAGAAAGTGGTTGTGTAGGGTTAACCATATCTCAGGTTCAGCAACTTGACTGGGATAAAATAGACATGACTGAGTATATTGAGTCTGCCGTTGTAGCAGGGGAGGTCCCCGATGAATATGCAACATTTACAGAAAGCTCAGTTGCTAACATGGGTCCTTATAAGAACGACAATGCACAGTTACCTTCTGAAAGAGCATTAGAGTCAATGGGTGGTGATGTCAACATGACAAAAGCTAGGGAAGAGAATACGCAGGCTTTGAAAGCAGAAAATGTTGACTGTTCATACTTACCAAGACCAGCAATCTGCGATGTAGGTTCAGTTTACACGGACCCTATTACCGGAGCTATTATCAAATAACCATCTGACCGGGTATAGCCCGGTCAGATTATAATATTTTTAATCAATGCCTTTTTTTAAAGGGAATTTTTTATATCCTAAACCACCCTTGATAAAGTAATATTCTCCGCCATTTATAGATACACTTGCATAGCCCGGGGCCGTTTTTGGTGTTTGAGGCATTAGTGTAAACCCAGGGAAACCAGTGGTATCAAAAGATAGTCCCTTCACCATAAAGTAGACATATCGTATAACTGTATAATTACCAGCTTTCATATGTAATTCATCTAGTTCTGACCCAGTGGCTGGACGGATTACTTGATACTTAAAGAAGGTTGTTCCATTACTACCAGATTGCGGTACTTCAGTTTTAGTCTCACACGTATCCCAAGGCCCCATAAAGGACTTACTTATTGTACATTCAGAAAGAGCTTTGATTTGTTGTGAGTAAGTAGCATTGTTTAGTTTAGGATGATCTTTGATAGCATCGATAATTATTTTTGCCCCATTTTTTACAAGTGCCGAATCATTGTATGGAAGTTTAGTTGGGTTTGGCACGAAAACGACAAATTGTGGGGTCTGGATGTATTCCGCATCTGCTTCACTATAAAGTGATGCGGTAAACATCCCAATTCCAGCTTTGAGTCCGCCGGTGATAGCTCCTGTCGCCGTGTTCAAAAGCATTTTAGAGGCAAGCCCCTCATCGACGCCTCCAGAGGCATTCTCAGCTTCTTCGACGTTTACCTGAACCCCAGCCAACGAATACGCGTTTACTGCTAGGGATTTCTGAGGATCTGAGTGCCAGTAGACGTCATGCATTTTAGTAAACATGCGGTTTTCCGGACTGGTTGGTTGCGTAGCACAACCTGCAAGAAGTGTGCAAGCCAATACAGTGGTCAGTGTCTTTTTCATTTAAGTGTCCCAGTGGTTTATTTAATTTTATTATTCCATATAAAATTCATTGTGCAAGGGGGTATTTTTTGTTCCAGCTTTGTTTTTGTCATAAACAGTGAGAGTTTATAAGAGTGAACTGAGTTAAGATTGATCTTCTTATGTGCAAGTTAATTACAGATGAGCAAACATTAAAATGAATAAAAATTGACAACCTTCTTAAATAGACACTATTCCCAAAAAAATCCTCCTGATTGTGTCATGATAAACACTTGGAAATATAGGAGCTAAGATGGCATCGAGTACTGAAGAACAAGACCGTGTTATACGAAACATGGATAAAAACACTATGGTTATAGCCTGCCCAGGAAGTGGGAAATCATTCACGATGAAAGAAGGTACAAAGTCCATTTTTCAGCGCCATCCTTTGGCAAGGGTTTCTCTAGTCACCTTTACCCGGGCAGCGACAGACTCATTAAAAAATAGCCTCCAGAAAATGATAGAGCCTAAGTTTATGAGTAGGATAGAGGTAGATACTTTCCACGGGTTTATAAAAAAAATGGTTAACCAGTCAGGCTGGAACGGTGGGCTGCTGATTGGTCACAAGCAAATGGCAATGGTTTCCCGAGTTCAAAAACACCTTAACTACCATGAAGGTGTCTACGACATTATGCCATTCATTGACGGGATTGGTCGTGAGCTGAACCCAGACATTATCAGGATTAAATATACACGCGAACAGGTGGCCTTCTACAACGAGTACATGAACTTTTGCAAAAAGGATAATGTTGCTGACTTCAACTCACTATCAAAGTATGTAGTGGGCATGTTGAGTGCCGACAAGATGAGACCATTAAGCATCACGCATCTGATTGTTGATGAAGTGCAGGACACCGATAGTATTCAATTTACCTGGATATCTGAGCATGCAAAGAGGGGAATCAACACAACGATTGTTGGAGATGATGACCAGACCATCTACAGTTTCAGAGATGCCGGTGGTGTAAAGATTTTTCGTCAGTTTGACAAAGCATACAACCCTAACGTTTTTCACCTGACAAAATGTTTCAGGTGCGCTCCGCTGATCCTCAAGTATGCAGATACCGTTATCAGGAAGAACAAGGCCCGTTATGAGAAGAGCCTCGTTTCTGGCAGAAAAGGTGATAAGGGGAAAGTAACTTTTATACGGTCAGCTAACGCTGAGGACCAATTCGATGTGATTAAGGAGCTGGTGGAGCGAAACCCTCATGACTGGGCAATCCTCAGCCGAAACAACACAACCCTAGACAAGATGGAAAGCTACCTTGAAATGCCTGTAACAAGGATAGGGGGTAAATCATTCTGGGAAGGGTTAGAGCCAAGTAACATCCTTCACCTGTTCTCCTTTTTCCGACAGCCTGGCAACATTGGGCTGATGAAAAGAGTGCTGTCCTTTTTCAATGAGGATGAGCAAATTCTGGATATGGTCTGGAAAACCATGAGCACCAGAAAAGTAACTTTTCAACAAATTGACCTCCCTCATGATGTATCTGTTCTTACAAAAACGCTTCATAAGCACATGGTATCGATGATGACAGATACACTGATAAAAGAAGAAATTGAAGACCGTTTTAAAAAAATCAAAGATTGGCTGGGGATGGCCGGTTACAAGATGTCGAATACAAAAGGAGACCCGTCTGTAACCCGTATCTCTTTAATGTCCTGTTACCGATGGGCCATAAAAGATGGATGGCTCAAGATGCTGAATATTGCAGCTGGAATGACCATGGGAAGTAAAAAGGAAACCAGTGAAACAGAGCAAAACGGGATCTGCCTCTGTACGCTTCATGGCTCAAAAGGACTCGAATGGAAAAAAGTAATCATCATTAACTGTAACCATGATCAAATACCTTCACCGAAGGTTATTGGTGAGGAAGGAATAGAAGAGGAGAGACGTTTGTTTTTTGTTGGGATGACCAGGGCAGAGCTAGAGCTTTACATTACCTGGAATGGCAAACCATCAGAATTTATAACTGAGTCGTTCCCTAAAGTTGTTGAGTTATCAGAAGAAAATGCAGTTATCGAGGGTAATGAAGATTTGTGTTTACAATGAAACACGAATGATGTATAAACTTCTCAATAGATTTACTTTTAATACCTTTATCTCTTCTAAGATATCCATAAATGGATAGCTCAATTTTGAGTTTCGACACCAGAGCCTCTTCCAAAAAAAAGTGGCGCTGGTGCGATTTCTCACATCTGTATTTCCACAACTCGTAGCTTAATTACTTTTTTAAAAGTGACTTTCTACGGACTTTTTAATGCCAGAAAAGTATAAATTCAGGCGGTTTGTTGCTTCCGGGTGATAAACGACGGCATTCGCCAATTTCAACAAAACTGTAAACACGGTTCAATTGAATTAACACTAAATTTAAAGGTATATAAAATGACTACTTCTACTACTGCTAAATCTACTGCTAAATCTAATGCTACAGCTGCTACTCGTGCTAAAAGCTCCACTACTGCTAGAACTTCACGACCGGCTGCTAACAAAATTGATAAAGACTCAATTTTGATGGCTCATGCTAAAGCATTTTATGGTGAAGAAATCCCACCATCAAATACTGGTAGTGATATATCTAAATTAGAAAAGGGCTCTGATAACGATAAGACATACGTCTGGTACATGACAGAATCTGTCAGCCGCGTAATCGAGTTAAAAGCGCTTGAAGAAAGTTCTAAACTGAAGCATTTAGTTGGTTGTGAACGTTCTGTAATCTATAGCGTTAATGTTGGTGATGCATTCATTAAGGAGATCGACCTCGATGAGGCTGAGCAACTTCTTGAAGAGTTTCCTGATATTCCGCGTGAAAAAAACCTCGAAGATTTTTTGTCATCTCTAGATAAAAAATTTGTTGAGTTGAATATTAGCTCTATCATCACATCAGAAAATCTTAACTTCGGTAAAGAAAAACTGATTAAGCTTGGAGCTGTTAAAGTGGGTCAATGGCTTGAAATGGTCTTAGATGAGGTGCATGTTTTTTATAAACGTCAGCACTTTATTGAGACTGTTGAATCCCCTCATCAGGACCTCAATGACCTTTATGGTAAATTGAAGCCTTTGATGCAGGAGTTTGGCCTTAAGGATAAGCATTATGACTTATCTTTCAAAGAAATGATGATCCACAAAGTAAATGGTTTTGATTTTGTTGTTGCTGATTTAATGCCTCGCCTGCTTAAGCTTGAAGCATCATTGAAAGATGATGAATTGAAAGCCCGAGCAGCAATGGAAAAGAATCAAGATAATGAAGTTATGATCGAAGCTAAGAAAGACGATCTTAAAGACTCAGGTAAACTCTATGATGTAACAGTTTCAAGAGTACTGAAAGGTTCTGCTTGTGCTCTTATTGCATATGGTATCTCTGTTAGTCTTTATAATTTTTTTAGTTATTCTGGTTTTTTTTAATTCCTTTCTTGTTTCAAGGGAAGGTGATTAAAGATGATTGCATTAATATTTAGTTTTGTTATTTCATTTCCGTAAGGAGAAAAGAGACTCCTTCTGGGTCTCTTTTTACTTTTTTAAAAGAGACCTAATATGTATACAAATCACATTAATACCGTTTGCGTATCCGGTGAAGTTAATAAGGTTATTATTCGTCCTGAATATGACACTATTATGCTAATACTGGATAACAAACAGGAAATGGATAGAAATGGTAAAATAGAAATGGTAGTTTCATCGATTCAGGTGAAAATACCTCAAGACCTGTATGATAAGGAGTTTAAAGAGATTATACGAGGCGATAACCTGATGATATCTGGTTGTCTGGTGACGGATAAAGTTCACTCTGGTGAATTGACTGTTGTAAGAGTCCAGGCCCAGAAATTGATTCACAGAGCTCCTAAGCCTATTGAAGGTTTCGGCGGTTCCCGGTTCTTAACACGTTAATAATTTTTTACCCCCTACTGGGAGAAATCCCATTTGGGTTTCTCCTTTGGAGAACCCTATCATGCATTTAAGTAGTAAATTTAAAAAGATTGTGAATGAAAACCAACTTAGTTTCAGATTCTTATTTGAAGATGAAGAGGTTAAGGAAAAGGTATATATACCTGTGGAGTCAAGCTCAATCGATGAAGATGATGGTAACAACGTATCGTACCATAACTACCAAGAGCTCGATGATTTCAGTTGGTCCGATGAACATATCTCCACGTTCTTCTACAAAATAATGGAATCATCGTTTGTAACTGTTCAGTACCATATAGACCAGTCTATGGTTTATAAAATTGATGCCCATGGGTTTCGATATTTAACTCCCAAATTAAAAATTGAGTTAGATTGGTATTGTACAAAACAATTTCAAATTGTGTGTCATCGTTTTGGATATGACCCTGATGAAATTATTAGTTTTATTAAGTCGCGACTTTTACTTGAGATACGAACAAGAGAGTCAATGCAAAATCTTATTAAATCATTGGAAACTGATAACTTAACATTTTCTCATCCCATCAAAGGGCCGATTAAATGGACATATTTCCTGGATGAAAGATATTGTGACACAAGGAGATCATTGATAATCCGATGGTCAATAGCTGACAGATTGAAAATCTTAAAAAAGATTTTCGACGAGCAAATGCTTATCCTTGATTATTTAAGTGAAAATGGCGCTTGGACACTGGATCAAAGTACCGATTCATACGTTCTCAAAACAGAAGCTGTTGATTATATTCTGTGGTTACATTCTGATGCTTGTAAGGTCATATCTCATGCATACGGTTTTGACTACGGATTACTTTTCAGCACTTCCAAAGCTATTATCAAAAACATTTAATTTTATACATATCTAATGGAGTTATATATGACACACGCTACTGCTGCTAACACCAATGCTAATGTTCTGACTTTGAACGCAAACTCTGATTTAGAAATTAAATATTTCAAAGCTCATGAGTTAACCAAAGCAAAGGAATACATGGATGAGGAGGAATATATTGTTGTCCGTGCAAACGAACATTTTAATGTAGACTGCTTTAACGAAAATGATTTTATACCCATTTTCAAAAAAGTTACGCCTTATCGTGCTCCGTTAAACATTAAATATCGTCCGAACCCGATCACCCTACGCCGTACGGTGAAGTTACTTTTAAATAATGAGGTAACTGCTGGTATCTGCCTGCAAGGAGAGTCTGGTTCTGGTAAAACGGAGTTAGCATTATATATCAGCCATATGCTGAACTGGCCTATCACCATCAAGCAAATTAATAATGAATTATCTGTTGATGACCTTGAAGGTATGAGAACGTTAGAAAATGGCAATACACATTATGTCTATAGTGACCTTGTGCAAGGCTATCGTGATGGGCATATCATTCTTCTTGATGAGATTGATAAAATAAACCCAGATACGGCCGCTAAGCTTCATATGCCGCTTGAACGTAAACCGTGGGCAACTGGTAAAGAAGGTGGCGAGTTGATTTATGCAAATCGCTTTACCCGTTTTATCGGTACCGCTAATACCAACATGAGTGGAGAGGATATGCGTTTCGCTTCATCACAGTCCCAGGACTCTGCATTTATTAAGCGTTTTTTAATATTGCCGATGATTCGACCTGATGAACAAACTATGTATTGTGCAGCCGAAGCCCATTTTCCTGATTTAAAACCTTCATGTTTAAGAATGTTTGCAAAAGTTGCTTTTGAACTTAACAATCTCAAAGATGACGAACTGGTGATGGATATTCGTGAATTGATTTCATGGATTTCTACCTCCAAAGTCCTTGATGAAGAAATTTCTGTTGGGTTTAAAATTGCATTCACTTCTAAGTTATCTTCTGAAGCATGTAGTAGAGCTGAAATTTTGCTTGAACAACTGTACCCGGAAGAAGTATCACGTTCAGTTTCGCAATTGTAATAGATACCTATTTTAAACAAACAATTTAACCTACCCCCACCGGGAAATATATTTCCCTCTGGGAGATATTTTTCCGGTTTATACTGGAGAAATATCATGGCTAAAGTCAAAATCACTGCTATTGCTGATACCTCTGAAATCAGTAAATCTGTTCAAGATTTTATCGACCGTAATCCTGAGTTACAAGATGGTGCCGTTATTATTAAGGTAGATGTCGAAGGTTGTCAGGGTCGTCGTAGAACCGATGAAATACGACAGTTTCTTGATGAAGATGAAGTATCAGACCAGTCGAGTGTGAGCAAGGTCGAAGTCCAATGGATTTCAACTAAAGCGTTGAACTTTAAAAGCGCTGTTCACACGCGATTGAGTACACTCAAACGTAAATACTGCATTCCGTTCAGCTCTATGAATATACTCCCAACTTCTAAGCTGGAAGAGTATTTAATTGAAGTTGAAGCCGTCCGCGAATATTTCAAGGAAGGAATTCAGAATGCTCTAGATAACTATGAATATTACATTCAGATGGAAAAAGATAGAAGTCCAAAACTCGCAGACTTAATTGAGAAATTAAGAATGACAAGAAAGGATTTCGAAAATTCATTTCTTTTCCAGATTAGTCACCCAATTCCATTTACACCAATGTCAATTGATGGAAACGATTTAGGTGATCGCTATTCAGTCGGATTAATTCAAGATATTGCTCTGACTGCTGAATCTATTTATGCTTCCTGCACCAAGCCTAAGATTGACCAGGCTTTTGTAGAAAAGTTGTCTAATTTAAAAGATAAGGTTGTGAGTTTTATGTTTCTGGATAATCGTGCAACTAAAATTGCGGATTCTATCCAAAGCGTACTAAACCATCTTCCTTCTGGTAATCTGGATTCACCACTTCATATGAGTTTGTTCCGCGAATGGTTGTTACTGTTAAGTGATACTAATCGTTTGAACAAAATCATGGATGGTGACGATCTTGTGACTAGTTTTATCAGCGAAATCAAAAATCGTTTTAACGATTTAGATGACCAATTAGCTAATAAAACTGGATCCAAATTTGTTGATCCTTTTGCTACAAAAGTAACCCAGGCTAATACCCCGGCTTCTACTTTACCCCCGGTCTCGAATACTGATGCGGTACAGAAAAAAGTAACTTTCTCTACTCCATTGAATTTTTGATTCCTTCTAATCCCTTGTGGGCAAACCCACATGGGTGCGCCCATTAACTTTTATGGGTGCTATATGACGATTAAACTTAACAACTCAGTTCGTAGTAAGTTAGCTGTAGATAATATGGCTCGTGTTATTGGTGCTGATCCTGATCTCAATGTTCATTTTCTTGGGCCAAATACAACACCACGCATTAACATGAAGACAAAGGCTATTTTTTTACCAAATGGTGACTTTAGTAATGACAAATACTGGAAGTTATGTAGCGGCTGGATATGTCATGAAGGTGGTCATAATCGTTATACTGAACTTGAAACGTATGAAAATTTTAGAAATGAATATTTATCAAAACAACCTGGTTTCGAAAGTATTCTACCTGATGGCAACCCTAGTTTTTCATCAAAAAATGATGAAAGAATAGCGCTAATTAAGCTTAAAAGACTTCATCGCTGCATTAATCTTTTTGAAGACATTCAGATGGAAGAGAAAACTGGAAATTTCTTTCGGCTTTCAAAAACCATGCTGGCAGAAATGTATTCATTTATGGTTAGTGACGGATGTATGACTGGTGATGGTTCAAATATCGTTTCATACATTGAAATGTATATCTTAAACAAACTTCGTGTTAATCAACTTGGGCAAGATGGTATTCCTGAGATTCTGAATGATTTTTTTGCACTTGCTGATACTGTTCTGTTCGACATGAAAGACAGGTTTGATTCTTTAATTCTCGAAGCTACTGGAGTTAATTCAACTCTTATGGCGTGCGAGTTAGGATTAAAACTACATGAAGAATTTGAAAAGTTACGTGATGATCTAAAAGATAAAGAGGAGCAGAACAAATCTGATGACTCTGATGACTCTGATGACTCTGTTGACTCTGATGATTCTGGCGACTCTGATGATTCTGACGACTCTGATGATTCTGACGACTCTGATGACTCTGATGACTCTGATGATTCTGATGATTCTGATGACTATGATGATTCTGACGACTCTGATGATTCTGACGACTCTGATGACTCTGATGACTCTGATAAGTCAGACGACTCTGATGACTCTGATTCTTCTTCACGTTCAACACCAAGTTTCTCACCGGCACAGCTAAGAAAGGCTATTGAAGATCTTGATAATTACCTGGATACAGATTTTGAACAGGATAATTCCCATGATTTTCATGAATCTATTAAACGAGCTATTTGCCAAATGGCATCTAGTTTCAGCGATGCTGATGTAAAACACTTCGGTTTTCGATTTGGTTTTATCTCGCTCACCGAAGAGGACTATAACAACGCACGGGATAACTCTCGTGAGCTAAGAAAGTTACTTTCTTCTTTGAATAAACAGAATGTACGGCGTAACAACAGGCTAAGCGATCGCGGAGTTCGTCTTCATGATAGAAAGCTTGTTGAAGTCCCAATGGGTGCCACATCTGTGTTTAGGAAAAGCGGGGAAGGATACAAGAGGTCTGATGTCGGTGTAATTAACCTTCGTGATATCTCTGCATCTATGTGTGATGTATCTGTTTTAGCTTTAAACGCAAACCTTGCTTTTACCCTGGCTTGTGAAACGGTAAACAATATTGATGTTGCTGATATTGTGTATCCAGTTCAACAAGTAGATTGTATTGATGTTATTAAATCTTTTAATAAAACAGTATCTGCAAGCTTTTCTAATTATGAAAATGTCTCTAGCGGATTATATACACCAACTGCCAAAGCGATTAATTCGTGTGTTGAATATTTCAATCGTTTGAATTTTTCGCGAAAAGTTATCTTTATTGCTACTGATGGTGATCCATCAGACACAGTAGAGGAAGTTTGTGCAGCTGTTAAAAATGCTAAAAAACATGGCATAGAAATCGTTTGTGTCGGTTATGGCATAAGTAAACCTCAAGGCTTTGATGGAGTTTATTTTCAAAAAATAAACGATATTTCTGAATTGAACTCTTTGTATCGAGATCTAATCAGAAGCCTTATTTAAATTTAATTATCTTCCCCTGCGGGCTTATATACCCGCCTGGGTATGTTTGCTCGCCTTTTAAGGAGCAAACATATGAAAGGTAATAAATATATTAAACGTGTACGTGTTGACTCTCGTCAATTAGACAGTGGGATGTTTGGAACCAAGGTATACATCACTGAAGGTGAAGTTGTTGATGGAATTATGCCAGTAGAACGTTTAGTACGTGATACTAAATTTTCAGAAGCTAACTCCGAAGCGATGGATTCAGCGGTTGAAAGACTGGTGAATAAATATCGTTCTAATGGTTTCGAAGTCTTATAAATGATTGTGCCACCTCGTGGCACATCTTCATTCTGCGTTGTGGGTTTCTCAATGTTATCTGCATTGCAGTAGGCATTGTGAAACCCACAATGTCAGCTAGGAGAGTATTATGAGTCATTCTACAAATTATAATTCATCGGCTAAATCCCCTATGCAGCACGCACAAGATACCTTTGACCTAGTCAAATCTCATGTGCAGCAGCTGGGTGGTTGGCGTAATGTATTAACGTACTATCCTGAGTTTCAGGAGGCTTTGGAAAAAGCACCGCGTTCTGTCAAATGCCCGTTTACTGGTGGTGGCAAAACGAAATTCAGATTTAAAGATAGGACCCTAGAAAGTGTTCATGCTATTCATGAGGATTATCCACATAATGCTTTCATTGATGGCATCGATTTAATTGCTGAACTTAAAAACTTTAGTAAAACGCAGGCTGCAAAAGACATTCTAGATATGATTGGAGTTTCCAAGGATAGAAAGTTAAATGAAGCCGACCGTGTTAACATTGTTCTTTATGAGAAAAAGGCTCAATCCTTTTCAGATATTGGAGAGGAAGAAAGACTTAGTCGCATAAACAAGTTAGAAGCTGTTTATAAGTACACGAAATTTGTGACACCCGATTCATTAGTTGCTCGTTATCTATCAGGGCGCGGAATAAAAAGGATGCTCACAAAACTACCAGCCAGTTTGGGGGTAAATGCTAAAATGCGTTACTGGCCTGGTGATAATAAACCAGCTAGTTTTCACCCAACGATGGTTACTATCTTTAACGACAAGTATGGTCGCAACTGCACCATCCATAAAACCCATCTAACTGATGATGGACATAAAAAAGCTGATGTTCAATTTCCTAAATTAATAATGAAACCGGTCTACCAGATGAATGGTGGTTCGATGCAGTTATTTAAGCCTACTTACTGTGAAGAATCAAAGTCATGGTTTTTGGGTATTAGTGAAGGTATTGAGAATGCGTTATCTGTCACAGAGGCGACCTCAATTCCGTGCTGGGCATCTTCAAGTTCAACGTTTATGGAAATGCTGGAAATACCAGAGCATTTAATGCCACCTTCTGATTGCCAATTCATTGAGTTATCGATTTGGGCAGATAAAGATCGGCTTAACCCCAAAACCGGTAAGCAAGCTGGTGAGTTCGCTGCACGTGTTCTTAAGAGCCGTATGGAGCCCTTACTTGCTGAACGGTATCCTGATGCGAAAGTCTGCGTTAATGTTCATTTACCTGAACTGGACATTCCTGATGGTGCAAAAGGTGTCGACTGGAATGATGTATTGATGCTCAAGGGTCATGAAGCTTTCCCGGCCAGACTGGAAGAAAGATTTTTTGACCTGATTAACTAATTTCATAACCCATACAGGGAGAGTTCTCCCTGTGGGGGCTCTCTCTCTTTTTTATTAAGGAGAGCCCACTATGAACTTTTATTATGATTTTGATATCGAAGCGGTTTTTAACTGGGTAAAAGAAGACTTCATTCTGAAGCATTCAGCTTCCCTCGTTAACAATCCGTGGTATGACTACGACATAGAGATTGATTTGCGCTTAGTTAAACAAGCGTTGATGAATGGTAATTTCGAATTTTTATATGTTGTTCGCGATCATGGCACAATGTTGCTTTTGCTTTCGGAGTTTCACTCTTCTAAGTATCTTGACTGGGAAGGAAGTGATAACTTTGATTACTATCATTGTAAGATCATAAGCAAGCAAAGCATTAGCTTGTCGAAAAAAGCAGCTGGTGAACTTTTAGATCGCGGGCCTTTACTCAACTCCTTCAGTGCCGGTAGCAAAAACTCCTATCTGAAAGAGATTTTAGAGTTTGTCAATAATAAAGGATTTAACTATTCCCCTGCACAGTCGCTTTTTGACTGTCAACGCATAGGGGACGAGTTAAACCTTCCCTCAATGAGTAACTTCATAGAAAGAGTTAAGAATCACATGCTCTGTATGAATTAATTACCCATTGTTGTCTATAAAAAAGAGCGCATATTTTATGCGCTTTTTTTTTATCAAAAATTTATCGCTAATGCGCAATTTTAGGTCTTTAGTCCAGAAAGTTAACCTTTTCTCTGTGATTTAATAGTTTCAAGGAGGGATGATGGACTACAAACACGAATGCTACGACCTGGAAAAGTTACTTTTGGCCGATGACGAGTTACTTCTCTATCTCCTGGGGAGTGACAACGCAGAAGCTTTACGTATGGACTTACAAAAGCGTTATGAGGCCGGTGAGCGACTTATAACTCCCCAGGAATGTCCTAATTTTTCAACTATCAGGGGTTGCCCTGGTCACGATTGCGAGACTGTTGATGAGTAACCCGTATGACCTTTCAATGTATGCATTAGTCGGCGCAATGGCTATCATGGCCGTTGCATCTACCTGGTACCCTAAAGACCACAAAATTAACTTTTTTATTTTCATTCTGAGCATAGTTACTTTTTTGGGGCTACTGGTTGTTGGGGGCCTAAACTGGTTTATAGAGGGGTCAGTGTACGGCGCTCTGGTCAGCTGCGCGGGTATTATTTGCCTCTGCATGACTCGCCTCCGCTTGATTGTCTATCGCTATAACGTGAAATCAAGTGTGAAAAGCATTGTAGCTTCGGTTAACGAAGGTAAAAAGGTAGCTTTCATTGCCCACGAAAATTTAGAGCTAAGAGATGTCGTTATATCCATGTTCAGTTCGATGCTTCCTGAGCAATCGTGTGTCATACACGGACCAATGGGCTTCGGAATGGATAAAGAGATAAAGTTTATCAAAGAGCGCAACGGTGCAGACAAAGGTTATCTTGTTATTTTTCTGAGCCAGCACGACTCTTACTCATGGTTAAAGCTCATTGCGGGTGATTCCCCGGAAAAAGCCATTGCGTTCAATTTTGCTTACATCCCGGATCTGGAGAAAGAACATGAAACTAACTGAGATGCCTGTCGTATCTGATGACGTACCAGTAAATAGTTTTGTCATCGATACCGTCACGGCTCGACGTTTTGAGCGCGTCAAAGAAATGGTCCGTAAGCTGGGATTTAATAACATCACTGAGCCTGAAATCATTGACGCCATATTGTCTGAAATAACAACAGCTGATGCGGCCGGAATTTTTATTGAGTACAAATTAAAAAATACAAAACCTCTGCTTTCGACAGATTAGGGCTTTACAGAGCCGTTTTTTATGTTTTCATATTCATTAATGAGAAAAAGAGAACCGACAAATTGAATATGATTTTAAAAGAAGAAATTGTTTTGGGAATCTACAGCTGGTTACATATGACTCCAATCAGCATGTTGGTAAGAAACATAACCAGTGATGAAGGGGGGGACCACGCGATCGTTCGTTTTACGGTCGACAGCCGGGGTGTCCAGATGGGGCCTAAGGCCCAGGGTCAGCTTCTTTGTTCATTTGGATTCAATGTGAAGGAAACCGATGAGGCTGACAAAAAAGATGGCCCAGGAATAATGAAGGCTGAAATGATGAACGGTGTCATGCAACTGGTACCGGAATACATTGTACTCACGGATCGTCAAACCCAGGCAATCAGGAAAGAGATATCCGTTTTTAACAGAGTCTGTGCTATGCAACTTCAGGGGGGGCATGGCAATTCCAGGTCTTTGTGGGAGAAGGAAATTATTCCCCGTATGAAAGGCCAAATACAATTTCAGTGAGGCAAGACGATGTGTAAAGTGCACCGTATTGGAAGCATTACCTGGAAGAACTACGAAAGTCCATCGTTTAAACTCTATGCAGGTATAGGGGCAATATTAAGCCTTGGACTCATTACAGCGACGGTGCGTAACTATGAAATCCTGCAGCTAACGGTCCCTTATACCTGGTACATTTACCTGACGGCATTCTGGCTGCTTTATCCCTCCTTCAGTTTCATTTTCAGGGAGCACGACGGGCGCATGTTAATTTCGTGTGGGTTTTACGGACTGAAGCTGATAACGATTAACCGGCCTGTCCCTGCTGGTTACTGGCTTGTGTCAATGGAGAAAACTCGATACCGGTTGATTCGGGTGTGTCAGGACGGACGTCGGCTTCCGGTGTGGCTCACGTTTAAGACTTTACCTGAGTTCATTTAGCGTCTACCGTCCAACGTTGGTCACCTGAAACGGGAGAAGATATGAATACTGACTTCGCACATTACAATGAAGAGCAACTACGCAAACTCGATGATCTGCACAGTTTGCTCCGGGACAGCGATATCGGGTCAACTTACCTTGCTTCGCTCCCGGAGCCACGTAGCGTGGAGGAATATGACCCGCCACAGTATATTAAAGTGTCTCACTCGGAGCCCGATCTCGATACCCTGGTAGATATCTACCGGCAGCAGCGGGTTGATAAAAGCCAGGCCAAAAATGAACCTTATTCAACTAAAATCACCCGTAAATATCCCGGGTATATTGTAGTCAACAACAACCATGACCTGGTGACTGAGCTGGTGGGTGAAATCAACCGCCTTCGTGACAACTTCGCTGATGTGGTCAAAGGTATCACTCAATATAAGGACACCCGGTCAGAAATACTGCATCAGGTCTGCCCGTGGCTGGTAACCCTGCAGGTATCACGTAACATCCGCATAGTGACTCAGAAAATTCGCACTCTCGGTTTCACCTGGCAAATTCCGGTCGTTCATAAGTTCACTCGTCTGGAAACGGTTATTGATCGCTTACGCAGGGAACTAACGGAATTAAAGCCCGATATCAGTCTGACATTACAGGATGTTAAGCGACTGAAGCAGGAGCGCATTGAGGAAATCATGATGTTGTCAGCGCTCAATGAAGAGGCCTGTCATGAAGATGAGCAGCTGAGGAAGTTTCGTTTCATTCGGGAAAGTAACTTTCCTGCTGTTAACGTCAATATCCGGTACACCAGCCCTGATGATCCTGATGACCTGTCCGGACCGTACAAACTTAACTTCCGGGCACCTTTACCTTTAATTTTGTTCAGTGAACCGGGCCGCTTTAACCCGTTAAAAGATTACGAAAAAGGTGAAAGGCAGAAGCGCGGGAATTTTGAAGAAAAATATCGTTCTGTCCTGCCCCGCATCGGGCTGGTAGAAGTGATTAAGGAGTTGGCATGAACCGGATTTTAACCGGTATTTGTCATGCGGACCCGGCCAACAGGCGATACGAGGTTGCGGTCAGTCGCGGAATATCGTTTCTGAACGCTAAGGAACGTTTCCGGGTTCAGATCAGTTTTAAACATGCCATGACACAACCGAGTGAAGACAGATTCCTGGCTGAGTTGCTTACAGTCCATCATTTTCTGTCGGATCCCTCCCTTCTGTGGCATATGGAGAAACAGGTCTATGCCTCAACTACCTTATGGGCCAGTACATCGCCGTGGTTGCCTGATATCTATCAGCGCAAAGCCAGTACACCCGGGGTGGTCAAGGTCATCCGGTTTATGCATGCTCTGTTCCCGGGACTTAACACAACGGTGGAAACCAGTGAGCAGGGCTACGAACAAGCTCTGACCAGCACGAGTCTTGAAATTCCTTTCTGGCCTGTGATGCCATTGTTTGATTGTGAACTCGGTAAAGTTCAGGTCACGATGGGAGGGATGATCCGTTACACAGAAACCATGAGTAATAAAAATTGCAAAACCCCGCTTGCTCTGATGGTTAAAAGTTTCAGGAAAGGGATGATCTCCGTAGATAAATTACCAGAGAGCATGACAGAAAGATTCTTGCCACTTGATATGAAAACAGCTGGTGAGGTTTTTACTCACACTACATGGCCGAGGTATCGCTATGTGTTTGTTCCAGGCGAGGACGGCATTAAGAAACTGGTCAATGTGGTCAGGCTGAGATTAAAACCCCAGGAGGAATAATGAATTATGCAATTTTCATGGTCGTAACCGCCCTGTGTGCGTACGGCCTGAATTTTTTGACAAGCAAAATCGGTGCCGGTGCGAACCATAATAATCAGGGTGACGGTAGGGAAGGGAAGGCCTTACGGTGTATCATTTCATTTATTCTGCTTCTTGTGGCTTTATTCTTACCCATCACACCGGCAGTGATTCATCTGGGGGTAGAATTTGCTGCGCTGGTAAATTTCATTGCTTCAGTTGTTCTTTACACCCTGGCGGGTATCAAGGAAAAACGGAGAATGAAAAAACAACGGAAAACCGAAAAGGCAGAGCAAAAGCGATAAATAATGAAATTATTTGAAAATTTTCTTCGTGAAACTCGCCAGAAGCGATTCTGGAGACAGTTAAGGCATTTCTTTGTCTTTCTTCCTTACGGCCGCATACTGAAGGAAACAGGACGGCTGGGAGCATGCAGCTTAATAATGTGGGTGTCTCTGCATTTATTCCGCACCCCAGAACACTATGACGCGGTGTTAGTCCAGAAATTTGTTATGATTAGTGGACTTTTCTGTATACTTATTTATCCATTATATCTTTCCCCGAACACATACCCCTCATTGTTATACGGGTCTACCGCGTATATTGCTGTTCTGTCTGCCATTGGCATTTTCGGTGACAAGCTCATCGATACACCGAACCTGGCTATTAGTGTGTTATTTGTCATTGCTCTCACTCAATTTATTTTAACCTGTTCGAAAACCGGCATATCATATTGCAATCCCTTGCGGCATGATCATGGCAACTATTCTTACGGCACTCCTGTAACGACCAGGGTTACGGTTCAGGACCGGTTATTTATCGCCGCACATGAAGCGGGTCATGCGATGGTATACGCTGCTTTTGATGAGTACCCATCAAATCTTTTGGTCGTGGCTAAGGCTAAAGCGGATAATTCGGGCTCACTGGGTTATGTACAGGATGGCTTAAAGCCTCATAACCTTGATGAAAAAACAATGGCTGAATGGTTCATGCTGTTACTGTTGGCCGGGAATGCCGGGGAACGCTCACATACCGGTCATGAATCATTAGGGAGCTCCAATGATCATGCCCGATGGTTGAAAACAGCAGACTCTTATCTGTCTAACCTTACCCGTGGCATATATCACATGCATCCAAAAACGAAAGAACAGGTAGAGCATAATGAGAGTAAATTGATAGCTCTCAAAGCGGAGCAGCAGTTAATGCTTGATCTTTTTTTTGACATTAATCGCTCGGTACACAACGATATGGTAAATGAACTCCGTTCAAGAACGTTTCTGAAAGGTGATGAGCTTTTTAAATTTCTTGATCGCGTGGTCCTTCCTGAGGCGTTTCCCCGACCGAAGAAAGAGTTAATACAAGATTAGTATCATAATATTACCACATTCGTTCAGGAGGCACAGTGAACAATAAACGAACAATTACCACCCGCGAACAGATAAAAATAAATGGAGAGGTTAAAGAAAGAACAGCCACTCATATTGTCACAGGTGCACATGGGTATGAAACACTCTGCACAAGTGGTTATAATATCGACAGGAATGAGCAGGGTGAAATTATCCATAATTGCGAGAAAATAGGCGAAGATGAATTACCGGTTACCTGTCCTACGTGTCGTGTTGTCTGGTTTCATACCCATGAGTTCAGTCTGAATGACTTCGACACTCTATCTGAAAAAGGTAATTTTGTATTAACCGGTTTAAAGGAGATTAATATTTAACGACGTTTCATTAACCCCATAGCACGTTAACACCTGTTTACAGGCATCCCCGGGCTATGGTTATATATCGTCAAGATGATTGCGCATAAAGCTCACCATGGCTTTTTCACTGGCAAGGTATGCCCTGATATACCGGAAAACCATTTTCGGATCAGACCAGTTCCCCATCTCCGTAATTTTCTCCAGAGTGTATCCGTCCCTGAACAGTTCAATAGCCCCCCCGACTCGCACACTGTGCCCTGTCCACTTAATGTACCGGCCAGACTGCCGGTTATCACCCACTTTACCGGCTATATCCCACAGGCGCGAAAATGCCTGGTTCAGTGAATTGGAGGACAGAATACCGACATCCTCTCGTGTGACCTGTGAGTCCTTCTGCAGCTGAGTGAGCAACGACTGATTGAAGCCAGCCTTCAGGAGCATGTTATCTATAGATTTGCCTCTGGACAGCTTACTGCTGGTGGCCGGAAAATACCGGTTTGTATGGACGTTGACAGGTTGAAACAGGTAACGGTTCCCGAAGGTTTCTGTATCCGTATACTCCACCGTTTCAATCAGTCGCCTGACGTGTCGGCTGCACTGTGGCGAAAGTTGAAACGTCAGGTTGCTCGACAGGCTTGTTTTGGTCCGCATTACATCCAGAAGGTAACAGTCATTGTCATTTTGCCATTTGAGGTCACCGGTTTTAATCCTCCGGATTTCCACGTTGCGCAGCAGCGTTTCAAAACCAACCCAGATCATAGCCAGATCGCGGATATCCCTGATGTCGTCGCTCTTCTGAAGGGCCCGACGGAGTATATTAAGGTCTGCAACCATAAAGGGGAGCGCCTGACCGGTAATCACTTTTTTCTCATTTTCCCGCGCCCGCCAGACCTGGACAAGCGCCTTAATAAGAACGTTGCGGAAGTCAGGGAACCCGAGGCTCCCGTTAACACTCGAAAGGCACGCAATGAAATGAGAAATGGTCGCCATTTTGACGGAACCATTCAGCCCGTTGATATAACGCTCAACATCAACAGCCGTCACAGGGAAGGGCGTCAGGCCATTTTTGGCACACCATGACGACCAGACACGGGTGGTCCTTAACTGGCTTCTTGCCGTGTTGTAGCGTCGGAAACGTAACAGCTTAAGCGCATCCAGTGCGCTCATGTCATCGGGACGAGAAAGGGCTATCAGCTTAGTTTTATCTGTCATGGAAGATCTCATGTCTTTTAACAGTACTGGTTTTATAAACAGTATACTAACAGTATTTTTGTTCAAAGCCAGGAACAATCACAAAAAACCATAAATACCTGACTTGCCAGTCTGTGGGGATTCATTTATTGTTTCGAGCATATTGAGAGTTCTAAACATGTCCTGGAGCAACGTTGTTGAAAAGCCCTAAAGCTGAAAGCAACCTCAGAGAAGTTTATCTTCTGAAGTTCAGAAAATGCAGCACAACAGAAACCCTTGATAAAGTTTTCGAACGTATCCTGGATAAATTAAATGATGAAGGCGGCGCAATAAACGAAATTACCAGTCTGAATGGTGCGTATGACCACCGAAGAGCTGAAATTTATATGAAAAAAATATATGACAAAATACCTGCTTCTGTATGGAGTCTAATCCCTGATGATATTTAAATAATTCTTTAGTTAATCATGTTATCTCCGGTTTGAGTAAACCAGTTGATGTAGAATATTTTATCTGCATAAAACGAGGAGCCAACATGAAACGCAATGCACGAAAGTGGATCCCATTTGGTTTTGATAAGGACACCAATCAAATTGTTGATATTGCCAGTGTTGAAAATGGTCTTTCGTGCAACTGTATTTGCCTCATCTGTGGCACGTCACTGATAGCCAGACAGGGACAAAGTAAAAAATGGCATTTCAGCCACTCCACGGATGTTAAAGGCGTTTGCAGTGAACTGACCTTACAACATTTCAAAAAATACATTCAGATGAAGATACAGGAGAAAAAATTCCTGGCTCTTCCACACCTTTTGCACGGTAAGGAAAAAGGTGTTGTCACACTGAAAAACATCACCGCTGGTGGGATTGTATGCGGGCTGAATGCTGACCTTATCGGACAGTGTAATGACACAACTATCGGGATCTTCATCAATGATACCGCTGAGGACATCCAGCCAAATCCAGACCTGTTAGCCCAGACCGGCCAGCTGGCGCTGGTTGAGATAGACGCGGTTCGAATAGAAAGCATCGTCGCTCCATACCGGGAGAAGGGAGAAGGCATAAAGCTGATGGATGCGGTAGAAAAGTTACTTTTCGTTTCTGAGGAAGCGAAAAAATGGATCTACCATCCAATGATGAAAAGGGTTAAGCCTGAAGCCTTACACCAGTACAAGAGGGAGTTCACCAGCAGCGGTAATCAGCTTCTTGCGCTGATCCCGCATGAATTGCCGATAAGCATGAATGTATTACCGTCGTCACCGTCTCTGCAGTGGCATCATTTAAGGTGCACTATAAACCTTCTCTGTAGCTTAAGCCGTGCCGATATACCTCCAGGAAGTAAAGCGTTTGATGAGCTGGTATATTTTATCCCACGCCTGCTTGAGGCTTCAGAATCTATCAATGTCCCGGCTTACGAACGTTGGTACGACTTTTTTTTACGTAAAAGAGGTGATGGTGAACTGAATGATGCTGAACTGGCATTCATAGGGTTCATCGTCAAAATAATCAACTGGAACATGTCTATCCATAACATGCCTGGCTTTGATGACAAACAGGCTTTTCATGACTGGTTTCTCCTCAATGACCGGAACAAGTAAAACGGTCGCTCAGACATTTCCCCCCTTTCTGTCAAGTACTTAACCTAAAGTTATCACCGCTGGCGGGTAAATGGGGCCTGTAACGCCCACGGGTATCACCGCTGGCGGGTAAACGGGGCCTGTAACGCCCACGGGTATCACCGCTGGCGGGTAAACGGGGCCTGTAACACCCATGGATATCACCGCTGGCGGGTAAACCGGTTCTGCATCGGCCGCAGATATCATCGTTGACGGGTAAACCGGCTCTGCAGCGGCCACGGATATCATCGCTGGCGGGTAAACCGGCTCTGCAGCGGCCACGGATATCATCGCTGGCGGGTAAACCGGGCCTGTAACGCCCACGGGTATCACCGCTGGCGGGTAAACCGGTTCTGCATCGCCCACGGGTATCATCGCTGGCGGGTAAACGGGGCCTGAAGCGGCCACGGGTATCATCGCTGGCGGGTAAACCGGGCCTGTAACGCCCACGGGTATCACCGCTGGCGGGTAAACGAGGCCTGTAACGCCCACGGGTATCATCGCTGGTGGGTAAACGGGGCCTGAAGCGGCCACGGGTATCATCGCTGGCGGGTAAACCGGGCCTGAAGCGACCACAGATATCATCGCTGGCGGGTAAACGGGGCCTGTAACGCCCACGGGTATCAACGCTGGTGGCTGATTGCCACCTGATATCAGATCTGTGCGGGGGGCACGAGAAGAAGGGATGTATGTGGTAGCCAGCTAAGAGCGGGAGTAGTCAGGCTATTTTCTTATTTCTGTTTAGAATGACAAGCACATAATCGCCACGGGATTTCTCGATCGAATACTTCAGGAAGCCAGCTTCTTCCAGTTGCTCCAGTGCCCGTTTGATGGTGGCATTCTGAGAGCCTTTGTGTGCAGTGAGTTGCAGCCGTTCCCTTAGTCGGTCAAAGCCAATGCGATAGAAGTTATCCGGTAACTCCACAAGGTACAGGTACAGCGCCTGTGCTGACTCTTTTCGTGCCAGGGTTTTCAGAATTTTAAGGTATAGCCTGGTTTTACCATCGACCTGGTAGAGGGTGTTCAGGTCCGGGTTTGGCCTGATGATGACCTCATCGGTTCCCTCATCATAGTAAGAGGTAGAGACCAGACTCATATCAATTTTGATTTTTTTGCCTTCAACCGAAGACGGCTTTATAAACTGGAAATGCGTATGCTGAATTCGCGTCAGAGAGTCACTGAATCGCTTGCGTAACCGGGAGTCGACACGCTTTGTCGCCAGTCCGCAGCTGCATGCAAAATCAATGAAATTCATTCGTACAGTGCCGTCCTTTTCCAGGTACTTATTGGTCAGTGAATCCACAATCCCTAACCAGACCTTAAAATCAGTATCCATATCAAGGCGCGGGCCGAAAATGCTGATCTTCTCGTAACCTTCTCCGGAGAGAGAGGACATTCTGCACAACTCCCTGGTGGCGTCGATGTGATGTCCTCTGGACATGGAATCAGAGCCATCTTTCAGGGTCGGAACAAATACACCCAGTCGCAGAAGCGATTTAGGTTGGATGCTTTGTTTCGAGTTGGGGATCAGCTGTATAACTTCGCCCGTACTTTTTTCCATTTCAGTGATAATTAACGGTAATTGATTGTTTTCACTGTTCATTGTGAGAAAAGCCCCGCTTGTGGATACTTATGGAGAATACCCGCTAGCGTTGATAGTTACAACCCGCCAGCGTTGATAAACAACCCGCCAGCGTTGATTACTGACCCTCCAGCGTTGAGCATTTGCCCTCCAGCGTTGATGAGCTACCCGCCAGCGATGATACAGAACCCCTGAAAGCCGCATGAATAAAGGGCTAAGCCGATCGCTAATCTTTTTTATCCTTTGTTGTTCTTTGTATAAACCTCATTAATCTTAATTAATTATTCTATCCGGTGGATAACTCCAAAATAATCAGGGGATCGCAGAAATGTTTAAACCACGCATCGCCGGTAGAGAAGTACAGTCTGCAGATATCATGCTGACTGAAAATGGGGGGGAGGGTGAAGCAGGTATAATGTCCAGGACCAAAGGAGACGCTGTTGTGGCATCAGACGCAAAATAACCGGTGGTACCGCAGACCCGGGTTTAATGAATCTGACGCTAAATCGCGTGAGCTGGCTGAAGCACGGATAAGGTCTACTGTATCCGACAGCAAAAACGTGGATCACACCGGCGCAATATCTTCAGATGGTTATCTCCTGGTGCTGAGTAATCGTCTTAATGCCTCGTCAGCCCACATTTCAAGTTCACCGTAAGTGCTGAACGTTTTACTGATTACCGAACCAGTTGTATCCGATGTACCAAACAAACTGAAACCTAACCTGCTACCGGGCGCGATTTTAAATTCGTCTACATCTACAGCCCTGCCATTTAACAGCCACCACAGGTAATGGAAAAAATCTGGTTTTGATAAGCCTGCTGTACCTAAAGCTGCTCCCCTTGCCAGGTCTTCCCCCCGATAGATGGTTGGTTCAGGAGGCTCCCCGAGACCACTGCAGTTCGGAAGGACAGAATCCCGACATACACTGTCCTGGTAGATGGTGAAACGGGTTTCAAGCGAATCCTTAACAACACGCCCCCACATGATGAAGTGACATGCTTTGTGCCAGCGACGGACCTGAGAGTTTCTCTGTAATCCATTGCAGAGAAGGCAGACAGCAGGTTTTTTGGCCTCATCACGAACATTACGGTTGTACGATTTCATCTCGACCAGGAAGAACCGGTCGCATACTCCGAACAGGGTATCGGCATTAAAATCCCGGTCGCGGCCGTTCAGTGAGGCAATGAGATCACTCATTCCGTGTTCACGGCATGCATTCCGCACCTGAGATTTAAACACATCGGTAACGCTGTCTTCTCTGCCTCTGTTGCTCACACAAACCTCGCTCAGTTAGAAATTTCGCCGTGACGGCGGGCCACCAGCGATGGATGTTAAAGCGTGAGTTCAGGCGAAACAATCATCGAAAAGGGAGTGGCCGACAACCGCACCCAATCGTAAGACAACATGCCTCTAGGCCTTAGGCCCTTTACGGTGCCAGGCCGCCCTCCCCGCGCGGGTGAAAAAAAGAGAAAAAATAAAAAAAAGAAAAAAAGAATATGTCGATAATGTGCACAGTCGTGACCCACGCAGAGCGTGGCGCTGCGGAGCAAATGCTTTGCAGGGCGGGAGGTATGTTGTCTTACGTTTGCTGTATTATCACTGATGGTCATGCTGACATTCAGAAATTGTGGAGATGGCCATCTCCGGGGTTGACCACTTTGTCGCATACAGTAGACACCTCTCCGGGTAAGATGCCGTCCGGTGTATTCTGCCTGGCACTGCTGGCCGTTACGGCTCTGACCTGATACCGTTGATAATGACAACATTCCGGGGGAGGCAGGACATGGGCAAAGTCCAGGGGATTTTTGTTGGTCACCGAAAGTTTGCTGCAGACAGCGACTGGAAAAGACGGGAAGAAGAGCGACGGTATCAGCTGCGTTGCCAGAGATTTGATGCATGGTCAGAAAAATGGATCACCGTCTACAGGCTTAAGAACTCCTGTCTGTGGACAGACGCCGCCATTCGCCGCTGGCTTGGCTCGCCCCAGCAGCAGGGCAAATATAAGGTTTTCTCTGTCGAGGTCGTCAGGATGGCTGAAACACGCCCGGACTTTCAGGCGTGGCGGCAGGCACGTATCGATAAAAAACGAACCATGGATAAATTTTCAGAAATCCGGTCTCTCTGAATGTGAATACCCGGCTGTTCTCACGCTTCTCTTTTTCCGATTGTGCTGAAAGGAGAGCATAAAAAATATTGGGGCAGCGTGAGCTATGCTGCCATCGCTGGTCCCTTCCCGTCACTTTGAAAACCCGGATACCAGCAGACAAATTTATCCTGCAGTTCGTTATTCAAAACGGCGGTCCGGGTCTGTAACAAATAATGAGCCCCTTTTCTGCTCCACTGCATCTGCTGCTTTTTGGCCATTCGTCTGGCGATCACTTCATTGATCGTGGATTCCACAAACGCGGTTGATACCGGCTCTCCGTACCGACGCATTTCGCCGTAGTTTGGGATCATCATCTTATTATTCCGGATGTAGGTATACATTTCATCCAGATGTTTTTGCAGGGATTTCAGGCTAGGATAGCTGAGTTCAGGGTCATCGCAATACATAACGCAATTATCAATATGTTCCAGCGCAGCGACAACATTGCCATGCCAGAGATATCGTTTAATGCTTTCCAGCAGTGCCAGAACTTTACTCCCCGCCTCTGGATCTGATACCAGCAGTCCCCGGGCATATTGCATGAGCACCGTCAGCCTCATGGTGATATGAAACCAGTCCAGCACATGCGTTGACTCAGGGTACATACCGAACTGGAGGTCCCTGAGATTATCCGCGCCGTCGGACAGAAAAAATATCTGCTGGTTGGCCTGCATTCCCTGCGCTGAAAGGTGGGTCATGAGCCTGCGTTCCGGATGACAGTCATCCTTCTGAACAAAACCGAAGCGGCGGGTGTCAGCAGGCGCACCAACGGAAAAAGACTTCCCGGCAATAATTTCAAAATTACGCTTTTTGTCATCCCGATCGCGAACATAACCACCATCTATACCCACCACAAGCGGTTTTCCTGGCCTGGGCAGGTTCCCCCAGTCGCGGGGGCAGCCGGAAAGAAAACCTGAATGAGCTTCAGCCTCAGCGTCAAGACGCTGCGCCACCTGGCATAAATGATTCCTCACCGTTGAGGCATTCAGGCTGTGGCCCACCGGCAGAATATCTTTCAGCAGACGAGTCGTCATTTCATAGGAGATCATCGAGGCCCAGCGGGTTTCAATATATTTCAGTGCCGGGTGAGAATAATCGCCGGCCCAGTCGCTGAGCAAACTGACTGTCTTTGTATCACTCTCTTCACAACGGCACCGGTACACCCGAAGCCCGGATACCGGAATAACGCCAAACAGCGTCCGGTACCGTATTTTCTGTTTGCCTTTGATTCTGCGCGCAGCAAGGCAGTGAGGGCACCGGATATGGTGTTGAGTATATTCGTCTGCCTGCAGCTGGACCACCGACTGCTGGACCGTATTCAGCAACAGCTTGGATTCTGACACCGATAATCCGATGTCGTTCCGGGTCTCCCCTGATTTCTGGATTGTCATCAGTTCCTCCGTTCGACTGGAGCCTGATTCATCGGTGATGACTATCTGGAGCGTCAGTTGCATCATTGCCTCCTGCTGTGGTGGATGACTATCTCCCGGCTACTGGTTGTTCATCTGGTGACGAAGCTTATAATATGTGGAAACGCCAAGGCCCGCATGGTCGCAGGCGATCCTGAGCCTGACCCCTCTGCTTCTGAGTGCGTCAATTTCCTGGATCTTTTTGATATCGGCGCCGGGGCGCCCTGTTTTTTCACCCCGTGCTTTTTTCGCGGCGATGCCGTCGGCCTGCCTTTCCTTCAGTAAGGCTCGTTCAAACTGGCTGAATGCCGACATCATGTGCAGCTGCAGTTCCTGCATCGGATTGTTTGTGCCGGCGCTGAACGTCAGCTGCTCTTTCAGAAAAATAAGGGTAACGCCCTGGTCACGAAGCCGGGTGGTGACAGCGCACATATCCGACATATTCCGGCAAAGGCGATCGATGGAATGAACCAGAAGCGTATCACCAGGGCGTAATTGCCCCAGGAGTTCCTGTAACCCCGGGCGGTTTGTGTCCTTCGCGCTGGCATGCTCAACACAAATTTTATCAGGCTGAAAACCCGCCTTTGACAATGCCTCTTCCTGACGGGCCGTATTCTGATCGGCCGAGCTTACCCTGATGTAGGCATATTGCACGCAAAACCTCCGGAAGGTCTTTAAACATCATAGAGATTTAAAGAATAATCCATAAACACTGATTTAGGGAGGTTTATAGACATTTTTTCGGGGATCTGAGAGGCATGCTGAAAACGTATACCTTTATAGACATCAGTCAGCGACGACGGCCCAGCCAGATAACTTCAGGCTCCAGTACCGGAGATGCAAGGTCGAGCCTGCTCAGTTGCCGGTTGATTTTGTGGCGGTTGAACCTGACAGCATCCAGGTCGTCAGCAAAAGGGCGGATCTCGCCGACCGTTGTTTCATCATCCGCATTAACGATAGCTTCAAGAAACGCCAGGGTTTTATCGAACTCATCCGCAGCTGTGGCTCCGGGCATACCATGGCCGCTTATACAAAACGGCGCTTTCAGCGTAGAGTTTTCATAAATGGCCTCAACACGAATGTCATGAAGCCAGTGCTCAAAGAAATTGTATTCATAGGTAAAGCGATCGCCAGCATCAAAAGCAAAATCATCAATCACGACCCGGAACGGATTATCGACAAAACCGATGCCTCCTTCGTAGGAGATACCGTAATCTTTGCCATAAATGTGAAATTGATGGAGATGGTCGTCCCCCCAGCCCTGCACTATCTGGAAAATGAAGTGAAGCGCGGCCAGTGACGTGTCGGCAGCAATTCTCAGCCGACGCCAGACCATCGGACTGACTCCATGAACTGCTATTTTGATGACGTAGATCTTCATAGTCAGCAGGTATTGTTATGAAATGATGGTGGTTATTTTAACCCCTGTAGATGGCATCATTCGATGGCTGCCCCGAGGTTTTTCATGCTCTCCGATCTGGATGATGCAATAAATTTGAGCGTGAAGCCCCCGGCGACTGCAGGCCAGCGCCAGTTCATATTCATTCAGCGCCAGAAACTCCAGCCGCTGTGCATCATCGAAATCAGGTAGACCATAGAGCGCTTCCTGCTCGGCGTCCGAAAGAATACTGAGGAGCTTATTTTTAGTAGGCATCTCTGATCCTTATGCCTATTTAAACGCGCTTGTCACATTATCATTAACATAGAACCTTTACGTGTCATAATTTAAATTACGGGTAATGTGACTACCGTTGACAGATTATGGTACCCAAATCAGAATGTCACATAATCGAACGTATATGTGACAGAGGAAATATGTTCATCGGATATATTCGGATGTCAAAAGCGGATGGTTCGCAGACGAATGATTTACAACGTGATGCACTGATCGCCGCAGGTGTTGATGCCGCACATTTTTATGAGGACCGGGCATCGGGCAAACGAGAAGAGCGTCCTGGACTTACAGCCTGTCTGAAAGCACTACGACCCGGAGACACGCTGGTCGTATGGAAGCTGGACCGCCTCGGTCGTGATCTTCGTCATCTCATTAATACAGTGCACGACCTGACCGCGAGGGGGACCGGTCTGAAAGTGCTGACCGGTCACGGGGCGACTATCGACACAACAACGGCCGCTGGCAAGCTTGTCTTCGGTATCTTTGCCGCACTGGCGGAGTTTGAGCGCGAACTGATTGCTGAAAGAACGACTGCAGGTCTGGCATCAGCAAGAGCCCGTGGGCGGAACGGCGGCCGACCTTATAAAATGACGCCAGTCAAACTGCGACTGGCAATGGCATCAATGGGACAATCAGAAACAAAGGTCAGTACGCTATGCCAGGAACTTGGGATAACCCGGCAAACTTTGTACAGGCATATTTCCCCTGTTGGTCAACTGCGGGCGGACGGGATCAAGCTGTTCAACCGTGGATAATTTGAACGGACGGAAAAATCTGGGGTTCCGGCGTAGTACCCCTATCACCTCCACATTTTTGCAACAGTGCCTTATAAATGGCAGCCTTATGTTTACTTGCCAAGATGGGCTACCATATGATGTTTTATACTGAGCAATATTAATATTATCTTTAATGGAAAAATTAAGCCCACTAAGTGACCCACTGCTATATGGCTCTATTGTGAAGACGCCTGAGGGTAAAAATTTATACATGGTTGTCCCTATGTCTATTATTGCAAGGTTGACAATATTATTCGTTTTATAAATTTGAGCGTTTAAAATCACACATCAAAGCAATTAGTCAGGATAAACAACAATACCCAGTGCTTCGAGAATCAGTTCTTGCTGCCAGGCTGCAATTTTGATACCTGATGTATCGACTTTGCGGGGATCTAAACCGTCGAGTTCGGCGTGGCATAAATTGGCACCCTGTAGGCTAAATTGCCCCCAGACATCTTCGGAAAAAACACCTCGACTTAAGTCTGACTCTTTCAGTGATGCACCCGCTAGGTTCGTTCCTATCCAGCGATTTTCAAACAACTCACATTTTTCTAAACAAACCCTCTCCATATTGGCATAGGAAAGATTACATCCAGAAATAAATGCTGAGCAAAAGTACATACGATTACTCACTTGATGGGCAAAGTTTGTTCGGGAAAAGTTGGCACCTTTTAAATCACACGCACGGAACTCTATACCGTAGCAATTGGCATTACTGAAGTTTGCCATCGCAAGTTGGCATTGTTGGAAACTTGCATCACGAAGATCTGCGACATCAAAGTGGCAGCCTTCGATATCACCCTGTTCAATGAACTTGCAGTTGACGAATGTCGTATCACGCAAGTTAGCACGTCGAAAGTCGCTGCGAATGAATGTGCAAGCGGTGAAGGTGAGATCACTTAAGTCTTTATGTGAAAAGTTGTGGTGCCGATATGTATGATTGTAGGTTTCCATGAGTACTCCTTGTTGAAAGGAGGGCTAGACTACCATTATACATATGCCAAGACATTAAAATAAAAGCCTGTTACATCAACACATTACAACCCCTCAATTTACCTGTTTTAAGTGGTCAAATTGGCGCGTAGAGCGCCTATCGCTCTTGCATTGGCACGCGGCCCTGTTGAAAAAAGTTATTCGCTTTAGATAGGGTTAGGAGAGCCGTGCTTCGCCGGTAAAAAATCGGACTATCCGACGCAGGGCGGACTCATCGGCGGAGAAGCAAACTTTGACTATATCTCCCTACACTTGGAAGAGGGCTAGACTGGCCCCATAGATCACCAGACACTTCGACTCTCTTAAAATAAGAGGTAGTCTTGGAACTATGTTTAATACCAGTCAGAACGATAAGATGGTTGGAGTGTTATCAGGACCTGAGCGGCGTCGGCGTCGTACACCGCAGGAAAAAATTGCCATTATTCAGCAGACTATGGAGCCCGGTATGACCGTGTCTCATGTCGCGCGCCTGCATGGCATCAATGCAAACCAGATATTCAAATGGCGCAAGCAATATTAAGACGGTTCACTGACGGCTGTTGCATCGGGCGAGGAAGTGGTGCCGGCCTCCGAACTCGCTGCCGCCAATAAGCAAATTCGCGAACTCCAGCGCCTTCTGGGCAAAAAGACGATGGAAGCCGAGATACTCAAAGAGGCCGTGGAGTTCGGCCGGGCAAAAAAATGGATTGCGCATGCGCCCTCGTTGCCTGGGAACGACGAATAAGCGACGTTTGCAGAAGTCTTGGCGTGTCGCGTGCGCAGTTGAGCATTCGGGTTCACCGGCCATCTGACTGACAGGATCGCAGACGGCAGCCCCGTTCTGACGATACCACCGTATTGTCCCGGATAAACATGGCGGTGGCTGACCTGCCGACGTATGGTTATCGCCGTGTGTGGGCGCTGCTGCGACGGGAGTCGGAGCGGGACGGCCTGCCTGTGGTTAATGCAAAGCGGGTGTATCGCATTATGAGAACGCATAATCTGCTTCGGCACTGTTGCAAAGTTAGCGATGAGGCAGCCTTTTGTCTTATTCAAAGGCCTTACATTTCAAAAACTCTGCTTACCAGGCGCATTTCGCCCAGGGGATCACCATAATAAAATGCTGAGGCCTGGCCTTTGCGTAGTGCACGCATCACCTCAATACCTTTGATGGTGGCGTAAGCCGTCTTCATGGATTTAAATCCCAGCGTGGCGCCGATTATCCGTTTCAGTTTGCCATGATCGCATTCAATCACGTTGTTCCGGTACTTAATCTGTCGGTGTTCAACGTCAGACGGGCACCGGCCTTCGCGTTTGAGCAGAGCAAGCGCGCGACCATAGGCGGGCGCTTTATCCGTGTTGATGAATCGCGGGATCTGCCACTTCTTCACGTTGTTGAGGATTTTACCCAGAAACCGGTATGCAGCTTTGCTGTTACGACGGGAGGAGAGATAAAAATCGACAGTGCGGCCCCGGCTGTCGACGGCCCGGTACAGATACGCCCAGCGGCCATTGACCTTCACGTAGGTTTCATCCATGTGCCACGGGCAAAGATCGGAAGGGTTACGCCAGTACCAGCGCAGCCGTTTTTCCATTTCAGGCGCATAACGCTGAACCCAGCGGTAAATCGTGGAGTGATCGACATTCACTCCGCGTTCAGCCAGCATCTCCTGCAGCTCACGGTAACTGATGCCGTATTTGCAGTACCAGCGTACGGCCCACAGAATGATGTCACGCTGAAAATGCCGGCCTTTGAATGGGTTCATGTGCAGCTCCATCAGCAAAAGGGGATGATAAGTTTATCACCACCGACTATTTGCAACAGTGCCCTCGAAGTTGTAGCGAATGGGTAAGCCCCCTTCTTCCAGTACGTGAACCACACGGCACACGGCCCCGCTCTTTGAATTCACGGTATTGACCAGGCGAAGCACTCGGCTTGCATCCTTTGCCCCTGGATCAGCGCCCAGCTCGGCCAGCTTGTTGATTAGATGGGTTTGGCAAGCATTCCAGCGGGGCAGGGCTTGGCGAGGTACTGGCCTTTCCAGTAGCCATTTAGCCTGAATGCCACGCCCTGAATAGACCATGATGGATGGCTGCGGTATGCCTTCAGACTGGCAAAAGTACGTGATGGCCGCCGCCAGTTCTTCAGGCTTGCGACCTTGAGCCCAGGGCATCTTGTAGGTATCGAGATCAGCGAATAACAAACCAATCCGAAGGAGGTTCACGACTCGCCTGTTTGGCCGCATAAACTCGGCCTGTGATAGCCAGGTATCAAGACGATGATCAACAGCATTAAGGACTGTTGGCATCTGCTCAAGAGGGAAAGAGGATTGACGTTTGCCGGTTGGCCATTGCACCAGGAGCGAGAAAAAGCCCCTTGCGCTTGTGTCGTGATATGTTTCTGCCTCGTTCTGACCGAACAAGGACAACTGAGCTTGCGCCATTATTGATGCACCCCTAACTTGCCAAGGGGTACACTCCCGCTATAATAGGAGGTGCAACCCTTAGCCTTATCCAGGCTCCGGCACCTCGGTTGCCGCCAAGCTCACCGAAAGTGCCACCAAATTTAGACCCCGGTAAACCGCCCGCCAAGTTGGTTTCCGGGGTTTTCCCTTTCTATGCCGCTAACGGCCTCACCTGTCCTAGACGACTACGCAACGCCTCGTCATTCTCTGCGTCCCATAGATCCACGGCACTTTGCAGCCCTAGCCAGTATTCCGGCTCTGTTCGTGTAGCTGCTGCCAGGATAAACGCGCTATCGACTGTAACAGGCACTCGCCCGCGACATAGCTGATTAACGTGCTTTCTTGTCCATCCGGTATGGGTGGCCAAGTCTGTTTGAGTGATTCCGTACGGGGCCAAGAATTCCCTTTCAAGTATCTGGCCAGGTGTGGCCGGTCGTGATTGGTTCATGTAATAAGCCCTCATCAGAATGATGTGTTTTGAAGTGTAACCTAGTTGGTAAACTTCAACAATAGATCAGGCCCGCCCTGTAATAGGGGAGGGACTTGTCTCACAACATTGAGGCGATCACCTGGTTGAGCTGCTGCCGGTGCCTGGTGAGTTGGCCACCTGGTCGAGCTGCCGCCTGTAATAGGGGAGGGACTTGTCTCACCGCATCGAGGCGATCACCTGGTTGAGCTGCTGCCGGTGCCTGGTGCGTTGGCCACCTGGTCGAGCTGCCGCCTGTAATAGGGGAGGGACTTGTCTCACCGCATCGAGGCGATCACCTGGTTGAGCTGCTGCCGGTGCCTGGTGAGTTGGCCACCTGGTCGAGCTGCCGCCTGTAATAGGGGGGGACTTGTCTCACCGCATCGAGGCGATCACCTGGTTGAGCTGTTGATTTACTTCTGGCGTCCAGATCTGAACTTAGCAACAGCCATCACCAACACAACATCTTGTGCGCCGGCAGCTGATCGCGGCCACCATATCTAGTGTTTCAATTTTGGATTGCGCAATCCAAAATAGGCGTAAAAATAACGATGGTTTTCTTTACATGATTGGATTTGCTGGCCACTGTCATTTTCAGAAGACGACTGCACCAGACAACGCGGTTTGAAGGCTGTTGTGCAGTCGTCTATTGAACGAACAGTATCAGGAGTCCGCTGCACGAATGATGACCTCAAGCCGGTTCTGGTCGCGCTGGCGACCGATCAGCCCCTGGATGTGCGATACCGCGACCACGATCTTTCCGGCGATTGGGCGGGCTACCGCGAATGCTACATCAAGCCCGACCTGCTGCTGATCTACCGCAAGTCCGACGCCGACACCCTGCGACTGGCGCGGCTTGGCTCCCATAGCGAGCTGTTCGGCTGATGCCAGTCGCCTTGTCCGCCAAACGATCATTAGTCGGCCATGCCGGACACTGTCCAGCAAAGTTATTGCACAACGGGTTGTCGGACATTAAGATAGGCGGACGGAATGACGGACAAGAGAGGCGGCAAATGGCACTGATCGGCTATGCGCGGGTATCGACGGCGGAACAGGACACCGCCTTGCAGACGGATGCGCTACGCAAGGCAGGCTGCGAGCGCGTTTTCGAGGACACGGCTTCCGGGGCCAAGGCCGACCGCCCCGGCTTGGCTGATGCGCTGGCCTACCTGCGCGACGGCGACGTGCTGGCCGTCTGGCGGCTGGATCGGCTCGGGCGCTCTATGCCGCACCTAATCGAAACGATAGGCGCGCTGGAAGCGCGAGGCGTCGGCTTCCGTTCTCTGACGGAAGCCATCGACACCACCACGCCAGGCGGGCGGCTCATCTTCCACGTGTTCGGCGCGCTGGGCCAGTTCGAGCGCGACTTGATCCGCGAGCGCACCAAGGCCGGGTTGACTGCCGCCGCCGCTCGTGGGAGGAAGGGCGGGCGAAAGCCGGTTGTCACCGCCGACAAGTTGCAGCGAGCGCGGGAGCACATCGCCAACGGGCTTAATGTCCGAGAGGCCGCTACACGGCTCAAGGTGAGCAAGACGGCCCTGTACACCGCGCTGCAATCCACCAGTGCAGCCGACTCCTGATATTCCGTGCAGTCGTCTTCTGAAAATGACACTCACGCGCAGGTAGATGCGTGCGACTTTCATGCGGGCCTCCTGGTCATTTTGGGTATAGGGAAAATGACCATTGTTTCACGCCTAGCCAAAAAGGGAAGGTTCCCGGTTCAAATGTCGTTTTCAGAAGACGGCTGCACTGAACGTCAGAAGCCGACTGCACTATAGCAGCGGAGGGGTTGGATCCATCAGGCAACGACGGGCTGCTGCCGGCCATCAGCGGACGCAGGGAGGACTTTCCGCAACCGGCCGTTCGATGCGGCACCGATGGCCTTCGCGCAGGGGTAGTGAATCCGCCAGGATTGACTTGCGCTGCCCTACCTCTCACTAGTGAGGGGCGGCAGCGCATCAAGCGGTGAGCGCACTCCGGCACCGCCAACTTTCAGCACATGCGTGTAAATCATCGTCGTAGAGACGTCGGAATGGCCGAGCAGATCCTGCACGGTTCGAATGTCGTAACCGCTGCGGAGCAAGGCCGTCGCGAACGAGTGGCGGAGGGTGTGCGGTGTGGCGGGCTTCGTGATGCCTGCTTGTTCTACGGCACGTTTGAAGGCGCGCTGAAAGGTCTGGTCATACATGTGATGGCGACGCACGACACCGCTCCGTGGATCGGTCGAATGCGTGTGCTGCGCAAAAACCCAGAACCACGGCCAGGAATGCCCGGCGCGCGGATACTTCCGCTCAAGGGCGTCGGGAAGCGCAACGCCGCTGCGGCCCTCGGCCTGGTCCTTCAGCCACCATGCCCGTGCACGCGACAGCTGCTCGCGCAGGCTGGGTGCCAAGCTCTCGGGTAACATCAAGGCCCGATCCTTGGAGCCCTTGCCCTCCCGCACGATGATCGTGCCGTGATCGAAATCCAGATCCTTGACCCGCAGTTGCAAACCCTCACTGATCCGCATGCCCGTTCCATACAGAAGCTGGGCGAACAAACGATGCTCGCCTTCCAGAAAACCGAGGATGCGAACCACTTCATCCGGGGTCAGCACCACCGGCAAGCGCCGCGACGGCCGAGGTCTTCCGATCTCCTGAAGCCAGGGCAGATCCGTGCACAGCACCTTGCCGTAGAAGAACAGCAAGGCCGCCAATGCCTGACGATGCGTGGAGACCGAAACCTTGCGCTCGTTCGCCAGCCAGGACAGAAATGCCTCGACTTCGCTGCTGCCCAAGGTTGCCGGGTGACGCACACCGTGGAAACGGATGAAGGCACGAACCCAGTGGACATAAGCCTGTTCGGTTCGTAAGCTGTAATGCAAGTAGCGTATGCGCTCACGCAACTGGTCCAGAACCTTGACCGAACGCAGCGGTGGTAACGGCGCAGTGGCGGTTTTCATGGCTTGTTATGACTGTTTTTTTGTACAGTCTATGCCTCGGGCATCCAAGCAGCAAGCGCGTTACGCCGTGGGTCGATGTTTGATGTTATGGAGCAGCAACGATGTTACGCAGCAGGGCAGTCGCCCTAAAACAAAGTTAGATGCACTAAGCACATAATTGCTCACAGCCAAACTATCAGGTCAAGTCTGCTTTTATTATTTTTAAGCGTGCATAATAAGCCCTACACAAATTGGGAGTTAGACATCATGAGCAACGCAAAAACAAAGTTAGGCATCACAAAGTACAGCATCGTGACCAACAGCAACGATTCCGTCACACTGCGCCTCATGACTGAGCATGACCTTGCGATGCTCTATGAGTGGCTAAATCGATCTCATATCGTCGAGTGGTGGGGCGGAGAAGAAGCACGCCCGACACTTGCTGACGTACAGGAACAGTACTTGCCAAGCGTTTTAGCGCAAGAGTCCGTCACTCCATACATTGCAATGCTGAATGGAGAGCCGATTGGGTATGCCCAGTCGTACGTTGCTCTTGGAAGCGGGGACGGATGGTGGGAAGAAGAAACCGATCCAGGAGTACGCGGAATAGACCAGTTACTGGCGAATGCATCACAACTGGGCAAAGGCTTGGGAACCAAGCTGGTTCGAGCTCTGGTTGAGTTGCTGTTCAATGATCCCGAGGTCACCAAGATCCAAACGGACCCGTCGCCGAGCAACTTGCGAGCGATCCGATGCTACGAGAAAGCGGGGTTTGAGAGGCAAGGTACCGTAACCACCCCAGATGGTCCAGCCGTGTACATGGTTCAAACACGCCAGGCATTCGAGCGAACACGCAGTGATGCCTAACCCTTCCATCGAGGGGGACGTCCAAGGGCTGGCGCCCTTGGCCGCCCCTCATGTCAAACGTTATGCAGCCAAATCCCAACAATTAAGGGTCTTAAAATGGTAAAAGATTGGATTCCCATCTCTCATGATAATTACAAGCAGGTGCAAGGACCGTTCTATCATGGAACCAAAGCCAATTTGGCGATTGGTGACTTGCTAACCACAGGGTTCATCTCTCATTTCGAGGACGGTCGTATTCTTAAGCACATCTACTTTTCAGCCTTGATGGAGCCAGCAGTTTGGGGAGCTGAACTTGCTATGTCACTGTCTGGCCTCGAGGGTCGCGGCTACATATACATAGTTGAGCCAACAGGACCGTTCGAAGACGATCCGAATCTTACGAACAAAAGATTTCCCGGTAATCCAACACAGTCCTATAGAACCTGCGAACCCTTGAGAATTGTTGGCGTTGTTGAAGACTGGGAGGGGCATCCTGTTGAATTAATAAGGGGAATGTTGGATTCGTTGGAGGACTTAAAGCGCCGTGGTTTACACGTCATTGAAGACTAGTCCTTTGCATAACAAAGCCATCAAACCGGACGCCAGAGATTCCGCGCCTGTTGCGCATGGCTTCGCCATTTTATGCGCAATAGGCGCGCCACCCTGTCGCCGTTTATGGCGGCGTTAACCCAAAGGAGTATCGTGAAAATATCACTAATGGCTGCAAAAGCAAGAAATGGGGTTATTGGCTGCGGCTCGGATATCCCGTGGAACGCTAAAGGTGAGCAGCTGCTTTTTAAAGCAATAACTTACAATCAATGGCTCTTAGTCGGCCGTAAAACATTTGAGGCAATGGGGGCTCTCCCAAATAGAAAGTATGCAGTTGTCAGCCGCTCAGGATCGGTAGCTACTAACGATGATGTGGTTGTGTTTCCATCTATAGAAGCAGCAATGAGGGAGCTAAAGACTCTTACGAACCATGTTGTTGTTTCTGGTGGTGGAGAGATCTACAAGAGTCTGATCGCCCATGCCGACACGCTACATATCTCGACAATAGATTCCGAGCCAGAGGGCAATGTTTTCTTTCCGGAAATCCCCAAAGAGTTCAATGTGGTGTTCGAGCAGGAATTTCATTCAAATATAAATTATCGCTATCAAATCTGGCAAAGGGGTTAACCATCCAAGCCATCGGACACATTTTGCTTCGCTGCGCTCAAAACGCAAAATGTGCCGCTGCTTAGCGGCGTTAGATGCACTAAGCACATAATTGCTCACAGCCAAACTATCAGGTCAAGTCTGCTTTTATTATTTTTAAGCGTGCATAATAAGCCCTACACAAATTGGGAGTTAGACATCATGAGCAACGCAGTGCCCGCCGAGATTTCGGTACAGCTATCACAGGCACTCAACGTCATCGAGCATCATCTGGGATCGACGTTGCTGGCCGTGCATTTGTACGGCTCTGCACTCGACGGTGGCCTGAAGCCATGCAGTGATATTGATTTGCTGGTTACTGTGACTGCACAGCTCGATGAGACTGTGCGGCAGGCTCTGTTCGTAGATTTCCTGGAAGTTTCCGCTTCTCCCGGCCAAAGTGAAGCTCTCCGTGCCTTGGAAGTTACCATCGTCGTGTACGGCGATGTTGTTCCTTGGCGTTATCCAGCCAGACGGGAACTGCAATTCGGGGAGTGGCAGCGCAAGGACATTCTTGCGGGCATCTTCGAGCCCGCGACAACCGATGTTGATCTGGCTATTCTGCTAACTAAAGCAAGGCAACACAGCCTTGCCTTGGCAGGTTCGGCCGCGGAAGATTTCTTCAACTCAGTCCCGGAAAGCGATCTATTCAAAGCACTGGCCGACACCTTGAAACTATGGAACTCACAACCGGATTGGGCAGGCGACGAGCGGAATGTAGTGCTTACTTTGTCTCGCATTTGGTACAGCGCAGCAACCGGCAAGATCGCGCCGAAGGATGTAGCTGCCAACTGGGTAATGGAACGCCTGCCCGTCCAACATCAGCCCGTGCTGCTTGAAGCCCAGCAGGCTTACCTTGGACAAGGGATGGATTGCTTGGCCTCACGCGCTGATCAGTTGACTGCGTTCATTTACTTTGTGAAGCACGAAGCCGCCAGTCTGCTCGGCTCCACGCCAATGATGTCTAACAGTTCATTCAAGCCGACGCCGCTTCGCGGCGCAGCTTAATTCAGGCGTTAGATGCACTAAGCACATAATTGCTCACAGCCAAACTATCAGGTCAAGTCTGCTTTTATTATTTTTAAGCGTGCATAATAAGCCCTACACAAATTGGGAGATATATCATGAAAGGCTGGCTTTTTCTTGTTATCGCAATAGTTGGCGAAGTAATCGCAACATCCGCATTAAAATCTAGCGAGGGCTTTACTAAGCTTGCCCCTTCCGCCGTTGTCATAATCGGTTATGGCATCGCATTTTATTTTCTTTCTCTGGTTCTGAAATCCATCCCTGTCGGTGTTGCTTATGCAGTCTGGTCGGGACTCGGCGTCGTCATAATTACAGCCATTGCCTGGTTGCTTCATGGGCAAAAGCTTGATGCGTGGGGCTTTGTAGGTATGGGGCTCATAATTGCTGCCTTTTTGCTCGCCCGATCCCCATCGTGGAAGTCGCTGCGGAGGCCGACGCCATGGTGACGGTGTTCGGCATTCTGAATCTCACCGAGGACTCCTTCTTCGATGAGAGCCGGCGGCTAGACCCCGCCGGCGCTGTCACCGCGGCGATCGAAATGCTGCGAGTCGGATCAGACGTCGTGGATGTCGGACCGGCCGCCAGCCATCCGGACGCGAGGCCTGTATCGCCGGCCGATGAGATCAGACGTATTGCGCCGCTCTTAGACGCCCTGTCCGATCAGATGCACCGTGTTTCAATCGACAGCTTCCAACCGGAAACCCAGCGCTATGCGCTCAAGCGCGGCGTGGGCTACCTGAACGATATCCAAGGATTTCCTGACCCTGCGCTCTATCCCGATATTGCTGAGGCGGACTGCAGGCTGGTGGTTATGCACTCAGCGCAGCGGGATGGCATCGCCACCCGCACCGGTCACCTTCGACCCGAAGACGCGCTCGACGAGATTGTGCGGTTCTTCGAGGCGCGGGTTTCCGCCTTGCGACGGAGCGGGGTCGCTGCCGACCGGCTCATCCTCGATCCGGGGATGGGATTTTTCTTGAGCCCCGCACCGGAAACATCGCTGCACGTGCTGTCGAACCTTCAAAAGCTGAAGTCGGCGTTGGGGCTTCCGCTATTGGTCTCGGTGTCGCGGAAATCCTTCTTGGGCGCCACCGTTGGCCTTCCTGTAAAGGATCTGGGTCCAGCGAGCCTTGCGGCGGAACTTCACGCGATCGGCAATGGCGCTGACTACGTCCGCACCCACGCGCCTGGAGATCTGCGAAGCGCAATCACCTTCTCGGAAACCCTCGCGAAATTTCGCAGTCGCGACGCCAGAGACCGAGGGTTAGATCATGCCTAGCATTCACCTTCCGGCCGCCCGCTAAATATCTCCTTTTGGGTTGTTAATAAAACATCCAATAAGTTGACTGTGCGTGAAAAAGAAAGTTTTGTGTGATGGCGTTGAAGATCGCACCGTTAAGCTCTTATGTGGGATGGTGCAGAGCTCGACGACTACCGATAAAACGCAACCGCCGCAAACAGACAAGAAAAAGCCCCAACTGATAACAGTTGGGGCTTCAGTATTGTGATTGGTGGAGCAATAGCACCCTGAACCCAAAACCTTCTCGCTCAACCGGTAGTGGCTGATAACAACTCGTGAGGGCTATTGCGGGTTAAGCATTTAGCGATGTCTAGGGCCAGACTGGACGTCTGAACGCAAGCCGCTGATACTGTACATAACCACAGTATCAGCGGAGGATACCCATGTCGCTGGCAAGGAACGCCACGGCGAGTCAATCGCCCACTCAAACAAACGGTTACGAACGCCACCAACCCGACCAGACGCTGCTCTACCAGCTGGTTGAGCAGCACTACCCAGCCTTCAAAGCCTCACTCGAAGCCCAAGGTCAACACCTGCCTCGCTACATCCAACAAGAATTCAACGACCTCCTCCAATGTGGCCGTCTGGAGTATGGTTTCATGCGGGTTCGCTGCGAGGATTGTCATCACGAGCGTCTGGTCGCCTTCAGCTGTAAACGACGCGGCTTTTGCCCTAGCTGCGGTGCCCGCCGGATGGCCGAGAGTGCGGCGCTGCTGATAGACGAAGTCTTCCCCAAGGAGCCCATTCGCCAGTGGGTGCTCAGCTTTCCTTTCCAGCTACGCTTTTTGCTGGCTCGCCATCCCCAGCTGATGGGCCAGGTCTTGAGTATCGTCTATCGTACACTCTCAACTCATCTGATCAAAAAAGCCGGTTACACCAAAGCCTCTGCACAAACTGGCTCAGTGACTCTTATCCAACGCTTTGGCTCCGCGCTAAATCTCAATGTCCACTACCACATGCTGTTTCTCGATGGTGTCTATGCCGAAGATGACTATGGCAAGCAACGCTTCCATCGTGTCAAGGCACCCACTTACGATGAGCTGAATACGCTCGCTCACACCCTCAGCCATCGCATCGCTCGCTGCATGGAAAAGCGTGGGATTTTGGAGCGTGATGCCGAGAATACGTGGTTGACACTGGAAGAGGGCGAAGACGATACGCTGACTCAATTACATGGTGCTTCGGTTACGTATCGCATTGCCGTCGGCCCCCAGCAAGGGCGCAAAGTCTTCACCCTGCAAACCTTGCCAGGGCGTGAGGATAAAGCCGACTCAAGCAGTCGAGTAGCCAACCATGCTGGTTTCTCGCTACACGCCGGTGTGATGGCCGAAGCGCATCAGCGGGATAAGCTTGAGCGCTTGTGTCGCTACATTAGTCGGCCAGCGGTTTCAGAAAAACGTCTGGCATTAACCGCCAATGGGCAGGTGCGTTACGAGCTCAAAACTCCGTACCGCAATGGCACCACCCATGTGATCTTCGAGCCGCTGGACTTCATCGCCAAACTCGCTGCGTTGGTACCTAAGCCGCGAGTCAACCTCACACGCTTCCACGGCGTCTTTGCACCGAACAGCAAACACCGAGTTCAAGTAACACCCGCCAAGCGGGGCAAGAAGCCCGACAAATCGGAAGGTCTCGATACTAACTGGCGTGACAAGAGTCCTGCAGAGCGCCACCGCGCCATGACCTGGATGCAACGCCTCAAGCGAGTCTTCAATATTGATATTGAAGTCTGCGAACACTGCGGCGGTCACGTCAAAGTGATTGCCAGCATCGAAGATCCGAAGGTCATTGAGCAGATTCTCAAGCATCTGAAACAGAAAACAGCCAAGGCGAATGCCGCCAAGCAGCGTGAGCTGCCACCAGAACGAGCGCCGCCACTGACTCCCAGCCTGTTCGATCCATCACAGAGTCGTCTCTTTGACTGACGACCCCAAATCCAACACTGCTCAACACTGCCAACTTTTAAACGGGGCGGTGGGGCAGTTTGTATCTCTCGAGCTATCAGGCTAGAGATTTTACCGCCAAATCGAACCTTATTAGAGCGGTTTAGGCTGGACCGGCAGTTAAAATTGGGGCTTGAGCGGTAAACGAGTGAGGGAATTTCAGGTAAGATACTTCGGATGAGGAGCAAAAAGGTGGTTTATACTTCCTATACCCTACCCTGTGGATGAATAGCTTTTTTTTTGGGAGGACACTGTGATGCTAGCTTTTGTTTTCACCTAAATCCTGTTTGCTGCATAAAAAATTTCAAGAGCTAAACAGGAGTAAATAAAAATGAGTTTAATTATTAAAGCGAGAAACATACGCTTGGATTATGCTGGGCGTGATGTTTTGGATATTGATGAATTGGAAATTCACTCTTATGACCGTATTGGTCTTGTGGGTGATAACGGAGCAGGAAAGAGTAGTTTACTCAAAGTACTTAATGGCGAAATTGTTTTAGCCGAAGCGACATTACAGCGTTTTGGTGATTTTGCACATATCAGCCAACTGGGCGGAATCGAAATAGAAACGGTCGAAGACCGGGCAATGTTATCTCGCCTTGGTGTTTCCAATGTACAAAACGACACAATGAGTGGCGGAGAGGAAACTCGTGCAAAAATTGCTGCCGCATTTTCCCAACAAGTACATGGCATTCTAGCGGATGAACCAACCAGCCACCTTGATCTCAATGGAATAGATCTACTTATTGGTCAACTTAAAGCATTTGATGGAGCATTACTTGTTATCAGTCATGACCGATATTTTCTTGATATGGTTGTAGACAAGATATGGGAGTTAAAAGACGGTAAAATTACGGAATATTGGGGTGGTTACTCGGATTACTTGCGTCAAAAAGAAGAAGAGCGACAACACCAAGCCGTAGAATATGAGCTGATGATGAAGGAACGGGAGCGATTAGAATCTGCTGTGCAAGAAAAACGCCAGCAAGCTAATCGATTAGACAATAAGAAAAAAGGAGAAAAATCCAAAAACTCTACCGAAAGTGCTGGACGACTTGGGCATGCAAAAATGACTGGCACCAAGCAAAGAAAACTGTATCAGGCAGCTAAGAGTATGGAAAAGCGTTTGGCTGCATTAGAAGATATTCAAGCACCAGAGCATTTGCGTTCTATTCGTTTTCGTCAAAGTTCAGCCCTAGAACTGCACAATAAGTTCCCGATTACGGCAGATGGTCTGAGCTTAAAATTTGGTAGCCGTACTATCTTTGATGACGCTAACTTTATAATACCGCTTGGCGCTAAAGTCGCTATAACTGGATCGAATGGAACAGGGAAAACGTCCTTGTTAAAAATGATATCAGAACGTGCTGATGGATTAACCATATCTCCAAAAGCTGAAATTGGCTACTTTACACAAACAGGATATAAATTTAACACGCATAAATCTGTGCTCTCCTTTATGCAGGAAGAGTGCGAGTACACAGTTGCGGAAATTCGTGCAGTATTGGCTTCAATGGGGATCGGAGCGAATGATATTCAAAAAAACTTATCCGACTTATCGGGAGGTGAAATCATCAAACTGCTTTTATCCAAAATGCTTTTAGGAAAATATAATATTTTGCTTATGGATGAACCAGGAAACTATCTTGACCTAAAAAGTATTGCCGCATTAGAAACAATGATGAAGTCCTATGCAGGAACTATTATCTTCGTATCTCATGACAAGCAATTGGTCGATAATATTGCTGACATTATCTACGAGATCAAAGACCACAAAATCATCAAGACTTTTGAGAGAGATTGTTAATGATAGCCAATCTAATCCGAACATTAATTATTGAACTCTTTAAAGGAAATTAAAAATGACAATTCAAGATATTCAATCACTTGCTGAAGCACACGGCTTGTTGCTTACGGACAAAATGAATTTCAATGAAATGGGCATTGATTTTAAGGTCGTTTTTGCTCTTGATACAAAGGGGCAACAATGGTTGCTGCGTATTCCTCGTCGTGATGGCATGAGGGAACAAATCAAGAAAGAAAAACGCATTTTAGAATTGGTAAAAAAACATCTTTCTGTAGAGGTTCCTGATTGGAGAATTTCATCTACAGAATTAGTGGCTTATCCCATACTTAAAGATAATCCTGTTTTAAATTTGGATGCTGAAACCTATGAAATAATTTGGAATATGGACAAAGATAGCCCGAAATACATAACATCTTTGGCAAAAACCTTATTTGAAATCCATAGTATTCCTGAAAAAGAAGTTCGGGAAAATGATTTGAAAATTATGAAACCTTCAGATTTAAGACCTGAAATAGCAAACAATTTGCAGTTAGTAAAATCTGAAATTGGTATAAGTGAGCAATTGGAAACCCGCTACAGAAAATGGTTGGATAATGATGTTCTATGGGCAGATTTCACCCAATTTATACATGGCGATTTATATGCTGGGCATGTACTAGCTTCAAAGGATGGAGCTGTTTCAGGCGTTATTGATTGGTCAACAGCCCATATAGATGACCCAGCGATTGATTTTGCTGGGCATGTAACTTTGTTTGGAGAAGAAAGCCTCAAAACTCTAATCATCGAGTATGAAAAACTAGGGGGTAAAGTTTGGAATAAACTATATGAACAGACTTTAGAAAGAGCAGCGGCCTCTCCTTTGATGTATGGTTTATTTGCCTTAGAAACTCAAAATGAAAGCCTTATCGTTGGAGCAAAAGCTCAGTTGGGAGTTATATAATTTAAAAATATGATTGCTGAGAACTGCCTTGTTTTGAAACTTGGTTGGCTTTAATTAGTTTTTAGTATTCTTTATAGAAAATGCCTCGATCAAGGGGCATTTCTAACAATCATTTAACATAAAATTTCTTATACGAAATGCTTGTGTAATGGCTCAATAGTAATGTCCGCCTGTGGCTCAATTCAGATGTCCGCGCTATGGTAAGCTTCACTGGTCCGTTTAAACTACCGGGAGGCATATCATGAGCGCAGAAAGCTCAGGAGTGTTTACTTTGAAAGAGATCAACCGGATCAAGATTATACAGGACGTCATTGAACGTCGCATCACAACGCGCCGTGCGGCCGAGCACCTCGGTATCAGCGACAGGCAATGCCGCAGACTTCTTGCCCGTTACCGTGAAGGCGGACCGCTTGGTATGGCCAGCAGACGATGTGGCATGCGTGGTAACCGCCAGTTGCCACCCGGGCTCGCAGATCAGGCTCTGGAACTGATCAAGACGCGTTATGCTGATTTCGGTCCGACTCTGGCGCGTGAAAAGCTCGAAGAACTCCACGGACTGTTTCTTGGCAAAGAAACTGTCCGGCGCATCATGGTGCGGGCTGGCTTATGGGTTCCCCGTAAACAACGTGCCGCAAGGATCCCTCAACCACGGTACCGGCGTCCGTGTACTGGTGAGCTGATACAAATAGATGGCTGTGATCACGACTGGTTTGAAGGCCGTGGCCCGGCCTGCACCGCGCTGGTCTATGTTGATGATGCAACCAGCAAACTGATGGAACTGTTGTTTGTTAAATCGGAGTCCACGTTTTCTTACTTCGAAGCCACGCGGCGCTATATCGATAAGCATGGTAAACCGCTGGCACTGTACAGCGATAAAGCCGGTGTTTTTCGTGTTAACAATAAACACGCCACAGGCGGAGACGGGCATACTCAGTTTGGGCGAGCCATGCATGAACTGAACATCCAGACTATCTGTGCAGAAACCAGTCCCGCCAAAGGGCGTGTAGAACGAGCTCACCTCACTTTACAGGATCGTCTGGTCAAAGAGCTGCGGTTACAGGGCATTTGTTCAATGGAGGCTGCAAATGACTTCGCTGAGGCCTATATGGCTGACTATAACCGCCGTTTTGGCAAAGTACCGCGACATGATTTTGACGTACACCGTGCTGTAGAACATGATGAGGACCTGGGGCTTATTTTCACTGTTCGTGAAAAACGTAAAGTCTCAAAATCGTTGACGATACAATATGATAAAATGTTGTACCTGATTGAAGACAGCGAACTGAGTCGCCGTGCAATAGGTAAATATATCGATGTGTATCACTATCCTGATGGCAGAAAAGAGCTGCGCCTGAACGGTACGCTACTTCCCTACTCTACCTACGACCGACTGTCAGAAATCGACCAGGGCGCGATTGTCGATAACAAGCGTCTTGGCCGAACCCTGGAGTTTATCAGTCTGGTGCAGAGCAAGCGGGATAACACGCGCTCTCAGTCAATTCCCGCTGGAGATGGCCCTTCCCGACGACGGCCAAAGCAGGAAGGGAAGAAATCCCAGCGCTCACTGGATAATGATGACATGCTCGAAGCACTCAAACAGCTTCAGTCACGTTCAGAGGACATTTTTGGTAAAAGAGCCCGCTGATGGTACTCACTGGCCGGACAGTGGTTGCTCACCAGTTGATATTGTCCGGCCAGACCCATGATGTATTATTCATTTCGTTCAGCATCTTTATGTCCTGCTTTTCACGGGCATACTTACCCCATAATGAATGAAAAGAACGAACAATACTGATTAACTGCTTTTTTCTTTGCTCCGGAGATAGGCTGATAAAATAGCAGCACCTGCTGTCAATATTATCCTCAATGAAATTAAAATCAGAGTCTGATGCATATTTTACTGTTAGCATAATATCATTCGACGTTGTTCTCTCAGACTCTGTTAATGCTGATTCTATCAGGTATTCAAAGGCATACATGACAGACAGCTGGTTTTTGTCTGTCTGAATATAACCCATTGAGTTTCTGAGTATTGAGGACTGTACCAGGACCAGAGGCCATAAAAGCTCAACACCATAAAGCTTATATGTATCATGTTGATCATACTGATGTTGCTCAACACGATGATTACCTTCCCGTGCTTTACGAATATCATAGGCAAGGGATAACATAAATCCGTCTTTAACTTTAATCAGTGGGCTTTCATCCACGATGTAATGAATGAGTTCATGTAATTCATTCAGGGCTTCTGAATCTCCCCACAGTATAAAACCTGCATTGTTCGGCGTTAACTCGTATCGAAGCATGGGCTCAATCATCCTGTTGTTTCAGTCGGAGGAAAGTCTATCAGTAAAGAGAATGAGAGATCAAAGTGGTCATTTTAATTGAGCTGGATAACGGACATTTCAATTGAGCCTTGACAGCTTGATATTTCTCTTTAAATATCATTATATTAACGTAAGCCGTTCTGGAGTATAGGGCACCAGAACGGCTTTTTATTGATTATTCATGTTCCACGATCACTAATTGAGCGATGTTCCACGGTTTTATTCAGTTTTAATAAACATCATCCGGTTTTTTGAGGAGTCATTATTTCAAGTGCTTGCACTGAAATTGGCTCTTCAAAAAACTGGAGTCTTGGCTAACCATATGGAAGGAAAAAGCGGCTTAGGAAGCCTCTCTTCTTCTGTTCTGGTTCAACATGCTCCGGGATAGGAATACGCTTATTGTCTTGCTGAGGAGTAGTCAATTCGTCATAGTTCGTTGCTAGTTCCGACCGAGGATCCGTTGCTATATCCTGTTTAAAGCTCTGATCGGTAAAGGTAGTCATATTGGCTTTTGGTGCTTCTAGTAAGCGCTGCATAGCTTCAATCTGTTCTTGATAAAACGATTCACGTTCTAAAGATTGATTTTCTCTCTGTATTGCCTGATTTAATTGTTTTTCCAGTATGTCAACTTGACGTTTTAGTAAGTCAACTTCTGTCAAGTTTTGACTGTTAATTGATTGACTTTGATTGACTGTATCCTCTTTTTTTTGTGGTTCCCCAAAAACTCTTAGGGCCTCTGAAAAGTCAATTAATCCATCAGATCCTTTAGATAAATTTCCTTTGTTTATATGTGCATATATGGCTTGTCTTGAATATCCATAAAGCTTAGCTAACTCTGAAACTGACAGTTTTTTCATTATGTAAACCAGTTTTCAACTTGTGTTAATACCTGACTGTTAACTTAACAATTTCAATTAACAATGTCATTGAAATCCTAATTTTCTGAGTAAAGGAAGTAATTCCTTAAATTTCTCTGCATCTTGCAGCATGGCAGCTATACGTACAGCAAACTGCTGATAGCTTTCTGTGCCTTGTGAATATTTACTCATCTCAGGAAGCTCTGAGAGCTTGTTGGCGAATAGATGGCGTTGTTTATCTGTTATTTTTGAAAAGAGGTCTAATGTATTCGGATCTCTTTTAGATTCGACTGAATGCGTGGCTGATTTTTTCTGTTTAAAGCTAAATGAAAAACCAGTAATAGATCTACCTGTTTTATGCTGTTCAACTTTGACAATAATATCGGTATGTTCATTTACTTGTTTTAATGCAATGTCTAAAACATATTTTTTAAAATCATACATTCGTTTGTATTCAGTCTCGAGTACACCTATTTTTTGTCTAAAATCATACATAGTTATGAGAGGCGTTTTTCCAGTACTACGCCATGCAATCAATATTTCATATAAACGAACAGCATAAGCACTTGTTAAATTACTTATTTGTTGTATTTCATACTTTGTAAATTGTTCTTCTAACCTAGTAATTAAAGGCACAATAGCAGGGGCAAAAATAAGTCTAACGACAGCTTCATTATCAATATAAGCCACCTCGCTCACCCATCTTGATTTGTGATTAATAGTGTTACCTTTTTCACTAAGACTCTGATAACTGAATTGTCTTGCAAACAAGTCATCGCAAGCATCTTTTAACGCCTGATAAGCCGTATTTCGATGTACACGGCACTGTTGCAAATAGTCGGTGGTGATAAACTTATCATCCCCTTTTGCTGATGGAGCTGCACATGAACCCAT
>NZ_CP130155.1:0-40525 GCF_030505655.1 Klebsiella ornithinolytica | reverse complement strand
TTTTCTCTTACCTTCCTGTTTTGTCCTTGCCTGCACATAAAAAAAAAGGGATTGAGCATAAGCTCAATCCCCTGTGATCACTTAACCATATCGGCTAAATGTTTCCTGTATTGCAGAACTACAGTCTCGATATCGAGATGTAGTAACGCTGATTTACTGACCATAAAGAAAGTAAGATCAACAGTTCTAGTCTGCGGATAAAGGCAAGCATGAATGATAACGCGATCAGTCAACCAGGCACGTTTGTACACAGTTGAATCGCTAAAATCATCAAGGTTCAGTTTTTGCAGAATAAATCTACGTTCGCTTAAATAAGCTTCAAGATTTTGATAAGTATCGGAACCGGAAAACTGAAGTTCAACTACTTCAGAATCTATCTCTTTCGCAACATTCTGAACATTCAGAGCGGTTTGATATTCATAGAAAGCTTTTTCGATTTGATCGATCATGATTGATTACCTCGGAGGCAATCTTCATGTGCCATAAGGCAACATGAAGAAGCCTTTGGCAGATAGGGTTAATTAAGTGCGTTGCAACCGGCTATAGCGCACGTTGACCGGTACACTGATAGTAACAAAACGTCGTATATACAACAAGACGAATAGCTCTATATTAATTCAGCAATTATTTTGAGTAGGATTTAAACTGGTAATGCTATTTATGTTAAGCAGACTATTCTTAGAACGTCGCACTAAACATAAGCAACTGAATTATATAGATAATAAATAGAATTATCTTTTAAAATGCCGGAGCATAAATGAAGAAATTCATCGTAGGCGGTACAATTTTTTATATGTTAGCTGACGGCGAAAGGATGCAATCTGGGGATATGGATTACGATTGCAGTTACCATTACATCATCTGGCCTTCTAATGACTTCTGGCGAGTCAAATATCGTTGTTCGAAGGAATGGGAAAGTATTACAGATAAGGTATTCGATACAGAAAATGCCGCTTTTAATTGCGCCTATGATCATTTCTTAAACGCTACTAAGGCACTGTATGGACGATAATAAAAAAGTCGCCCTAAGGCGACTTGAAAGGTGCTTATTTTTATAAATCCCTGGTGCCGGTTGGCATAACTATAATTGCACTATATAGGCACTATGTGCAACATGTTAGTGACTATCTGCAACCACTTTATTCTATCTCCTGTCACCTTACACTACCTCCATTTTCCATTAAGGTAGTTTTGACATGGCAGAACCCTATTTAAAGAACCGTCGCCGCTTTACATCCTCTCTTGAGAACCGCCTTGTGCCGCTTTTTGATGAACTGGCAAAGAGTTCTCGCATCCCTAAGAGCCGGTTACTCGATGAGGCAATAGAGGACTTACTCCTAAAGCATGGTGTATCGATCACGCCGCATACTGAATCAAATGGTGATTGACAGTTACTTGTTAATTAGAAGCCGCCGCCAGGCGGTTTTTTTACGCCTCTGTCCAGGCATTCATCCCCATTCTGCCGCATTTGCCATGCCAACAAAAAAGCCGCCCCGGTGGGACGGCCTAAAACGTGAAGCTGTTTTATGTTCCCGAAGGAACTTTATCTCCGATTAAAGAAACTTTTCGATCAGGGACAGTATGACTGCCACCAGATTAATCACTGCCGTAATAAGCTCGATCATAACCCGCATCCTCATGCTGATGCGTGGCGTTTACCTACCTCCCGCCGTATATGCGCCCAGAAGGTTTCGGAACTCCGCTTTCGCTAAGAATGAAGTTAACCACACATATATTGCCCCCGGCCCAGGGATGCGACCCCCTTCGTCTGGGACTCCTTCCTTACAGCTCGTTCCCTCTGCTACCAATAAATCAGTTTTAACTAAGGAGATTAAAATGACTGATTGCCGCAATGTTGCGCGGCTTTTTTACTGAAGCAATATATGGATTCAACTTAGCGATGCGGAAGTATAAAGCGTAAGCACGACTTAACAAAGCGGGATTTGATAAGGTAGGTCATATGACGTACACTGAAAGAGCTAAGAATGAAGTTAACCACACCGTTATGCCAGCCTGCGAAACTGACGTAACGGTAAGAAACCCCGCCCTAGAGCGGGGTTTCTGCCATCTGACCGCCGCCAGGCGGTTTTTTTACGCCCTTCTCCGGGCATTCGGTAAAACGCCTATAACACCGAATTGCCCCCCGCCCCGCGCCGCTGCGGCGCAGAACACTACGTGTTGTGCCTGTCTCAGCTGAGATGCATACAATATATAGTGATCCGGCCCTCTGAGCCGGGTCGGGCCGCACCGGTTTTCCCACTGCGCTATTCGGTAAAACTCCGATGAGAGAGGGTTTCCCCGAATGCGATTTACCGCCAGCGGAGTTTTTCTTCGCGCACAGCCCGCCCGGTTACGTCAAAATAGACGTAACAGGCCAGTGGTGCGGAGATTTAAAAAATTGAGTAGCTTCCCCCCCGAAATCCTTCAGATTTCACGTAGCGGCGTCACGACGCCCGGAACCCCGTCGGCACGGTTTGGTATGGATTACCCTCTTGCCGCCGCCATGCGCGACCTTGCCGCCGAGACAACCGGCTATCCGAAATATCTGCTTGCGCCTGAAGTCGGCGTGTTGCTCGATGCCGTGGGCGACCTGCGCCAGCGGATGCTGTTTGATTTCCTCTGGAACAGCGGAGCACGGATTAATGAGGCATTAGCCGTCACCCCGGCTGATATTGTCCTCGATGCCAGAAGGCCGTATGTCGTGCTGTATACGCTTAAACAGCGACAGCAGCCCCGCACCGGACGCCCGCGCAAGGGAGAGCCGGTTAAACGCGCCGTGCCGCTGCTCGATGAGGCGTTTGTTGTGCGGCTGCGCGATCACCTGGCGACCTTCACCCGACACCGCACAAAGCCGGTATGGGAGATAACCGACGACACCGCCCGTCACTGGCTGCAAAACGCCCTGGCTGAGTGCGGGCTGCGCGGCGTTAGATTCACTATTCCCGCGATCAGCCCGAAAACCTTCCGGCACTCTTTTGCGATGCACCTGGCGATGAACGGGGCGCTGCCGGTTGCGTTGCAGGCGTACATGGGGCATAAGGATTTCAAAAGCACCCAGCACTATCTGCGCGTGTTCGCGCTGGATGTCGGAATTGGGGTCTGACGCTCAGTGGAACGAAAACTCACGTTAAGCAACGTTTTCTGCCTCTGACGCCTCTTTTAATGGTCTCAGATGTCCTTTGGTCACCAGTTCTGCCAGCGTGAAGGAATAATGGCCGAGCATATTGATATGTCCGTGGCAAAGCGGGGAGAGGCGTGCGATATCTTCATCATTCAGTGTTTCACCCTGCGCCCGGAGATGATCCAGGGCTGCCTGCATATAAATAGTGTTCCATAACACGACGGCGTTAGTGACCAGCCCCAGTGTGCCCAGTTGATCTTCCTGACCGTCGGTATATCGTTTTCTTATCTCACCTTTTTGACCGTGACAGATGGCTCTGGCAACGGCATGGCGACTTTCTCCCCGATTAAGCTGGGTCAGAATGCGCCGGCGGTAATCTTCATCATCAATATAATTAAGCAGATACAGCGTTTTGTTGATGCGCCCCACTTCAATGATTGCCTGAGTCAGTCCGGAAGGACGTTCACTTTTCAGCAATGAACGGACCAGCACTGAAACCTGTACTTTGCCCAGCTTCAGGGAGCCAGCGGTCCGGATCATTTCGTCCCACTGAAGGACTATTTTTCGGGGATCTGATTGCCCTCTGGCAATATCATTCAGCACGCCATAGTCGGCATCATGGTCCATTCGCCAGAAAACCGAAGCACCGGCATCAGCCAGGCGTGGAGAAAACTGGTATCCCAGCAGCCAGAAAAGGCCAAAGACAAGTTCGCTGGCACCTGCTGTATCGGTCATAATTTCGGTTGGATTCAGCCCGGTCTCCTGTTCCAGAAGACCTTCCAGCACAAAGATAGAGTCCCTCAGCGTCCCCGGTATAACGATGCCATGAAAGCCGGAATACTGATCGGACACAAAGTTGTACCAGGTGATCCCTCTGTTATTACCAAAGTATTTGCGGTTCGGTCCGGCATTGATTGTTCTGACTGGCGTAACAAAGCGCATTCCATCTGCAGATGCCACTTCTCCTCCACCCCATATCTGTGCCAGTGGCAGCGTTGCCTGAAAATCAACCAGTCTGGCATTAGCGCTGGTGATAGTTTCAGCCCGCAGATAGTTCGCTTTTGTCCAGTTCAGCCGGTGTCGGGTCAGTGCAGGAACATTTGATCTGATCAGTGGTTCCAGACCGATATTGCAGGCTTCAGCCATCAGCACGGCGCTGATGCTGACGGGCAGATCATCAACTCTGGCACTGGCTTCACTAGCATGGAAAAACTCATCAGCAAATCCGGTATGGGCGTTAATTTCGAGCAGCAACTCCGTTAAATCCACCGGAGGGAGTAGATCACTGATCATTTTGCTCAGTCGTTTCAGACTGTCCGGCTCATCAAGACTGGCGAGGGGAGAAATTGTCAACCGGGGCTTCGGGCCAGAAACATCGAGTTCGACAGCCTCATTTTCGCAAAGACGTGCAGCAACCTGTCTGTAACGACTATCAAGCTGATGACCCAGAGATTTTATTGCTTCCTGCGGGTCTGTCGGGTGCCCCAAAGAACGATAAACCTTAATCCGGTTTGCCTGCCAGTCAGCACCCTGTAGTAATCTTGCACGAGGATCTCCCCACCGGTTACTGCCGGTAACGTAGACATCCCTCCGCCTCAGACTATCCTGCAGTTTACTGAGAAAGCAGAGCGTGTATCCCCTGCGGGTGATATGTTTTTCCTTGTTAATCACCAGCCGTTTCCATGACCGACTGATAATTTCCGTTGGTGCGTCGTCAAAAAACTGCCGCCGTGAGCTGAACTCCCGGCTGAGGTAGTCACAGGCATTCAGAGTGGTAACCCCGGCAGGTGCGGATGAAAATTTAACGGTATTCAGCAGATGGGGCAGGAAACGACGAACGCGCCCGTACTGCTCCACCATTTCTTCATGAAAATTATCGTCTGAGGGCCGGGCAATTTCACGGACAAGCGTGATGATTTCAGCCAGCTTTTGCCTTGGGATGTAGCTGAACACCTCAGCACGAATCGATTCGTCCGGTGTTTCTTCTTTCAGCAGGTACGAACATGCGCTGGCGAGCGCCAATGCAGATTTATCCAGATCCTTCAGCGAGCGGAGCCGTTTTTTCTGCCCAATCTTTCTGGCGTCACGGATGATAACGGCCAGCATGGCGTCCAGAACGTCCAATGCATCATCCAGCGCCAGCGTTTCCCATGCAAGGACAAAGGCAACCAGAACCGCCATCCTTTTCTGCGGTGACATCCTGGCAATATTGAACACCGAAGTCATACCAGCATAACGTGCGAGATTTTTCAGGCGCACAGCCGGGAGTGTACTCAGGTTTTCAGCATGCAGGCCAAAATCGTTCAGAGTTTTCCAGCGTTCAATTGCTTCATTAAACGCCGGACCACTGATGGTCACAGGGCCCTTTTTCAGTGATTCCAGTAAAGACAGGCGGCTGCAATCAGTTGGCCCCAGCAGCATCTCCAGCTGTGAACGCTGTTCGGCTGACGGTATCAGTGCCAGTTTGTTCCACAGGCGCAACGTCGCCTTTTCCCTTACCTCTGAAATCAACCGGGTCAGCGTAGTGGCTCCGGGGAGAATAATACGATGTTGCATAAGCCACCCTGTCGCCAGATCGAAAAGCAGGCCAGGACGTTCGTTGCTTATCCAGCTCCGGGTATATAAAAGACGGGTAAGGCGAAATGTCCAGGGCCAGGCAAATTCACGATACTGATAGTGCTGACGTATCAGCGCTGCATGCTCACGGCGGGTATTTTCCCTCTGACCGTATTCTGCAAGAACGGTGATATCACGAATCCCGAGCTGTCTGGCGGTAAAATGCCGGACGCCGGAAGGAATATGATTCATATCGGTGAGGAAGGTGCCCAGAAAACGGACACATCCAATTTGCAGGGCAATGCCCAGACGGTTGTGATCACCTCTGCTTTTTCCGATAAATTCCTTGTCTGCTTCATCAAGGTGAAAATATCGTGCCAGCTGAAGCTCATCCGGTTCACCGGTGAATCTGCCATAGCTTTCAGTCTGCTCAGTGGTCAGAAAGTCAACGGGCATATCGGCCTCCCTGCCTGACGGGCATTTAGTAACATTTTTCCAACCGTACGAAATGTTATAAATTATCGGACATCGTAAAACTGTTACATTAATATGTCTATTAAATCGTAAATTTGTAATAATAGACATGAGTTGTCCGATATTCGATTTAAGGTACATTTTTATGCGACTTTTTGGTTACGCTCGGGTCTCAACCAGTCAGCAGTCTCTTGATCTTCAGGTCAGAGCACTCAAAGACGCAGGTGTGAAAGCAAACCGTATATTTACCGATAAGGCATCCGGCAGTTCAACAGACCGGGAAGGGCTGGATTTGCTGAGGATGAAGGTGGAGGAAGGTGATGTCATTCTGGTTAAGAAGCTCGACCGTCTTGGCCGCGACACTGCCGATATGATCCAACTGATAAAGGAATTTGACGCTCAGGGCGTGGCAGTCCGGTTCATTGATGACGGGATCAGTACCGACGGTGATATGGGGCAAATGGTGGTCACCATCCTGTCGGCTGTGGCACAGGCTGAACGCCGGAGGATCCTAGAACGCACGAATGAGGGCCGACAGGAAGCAAAGCTGAAAGGAATCAAATTTGGCCGCAGGCGTACCGTGGACAGGAACGTCGTGCTGACGCTTCATCAGAAGGGCACTGGTGCAACGGAAATTGCTCATCAGCTCAGTATTGCCCGCTCCACGGTTTATAAAATTCTTGAAGACGAAAGGGCCTCGTGATACGCCTATTTTTATAGGTTAATGTCATGATAATAATGGTTTCTTAGACGTCAGGTGGCACTTTTCGGGGAAATGTGCGCGGAACCCCTATTTGTTTATTTTTCTAAATACATTCAAATATGTATCCGCTCATGAGACAATAACCCTGGTAAATGCTTCAATAATATTGAAAAAGGAAGAGTATGAGTATTCAACATTTTCGTGTCGCCCTTATTCCCTTTTTTGCGGCATTTTGCCTTCCTGTTTTTGCTCACCCAGAAACGCTGGTGAAAGTAAAAGATGCTGAAGATCAGTTGGGTGCACGAGTGGGTTACATCGAACTGGATCTCAACAGCGGTAAGATCCTTGAGAGTTTTCGCCCCGAAGAACGTTTTCCAATGATGAGCACTTTTAAAGTTCTGCTATGTGGTGCGGTATTATCCCGTGTTGACGCCGGGCAAGAGCAACTCGGTCGCCGCATACACTATTCTCAGAATGACTTGGTTGAGTACTCACCAGTCACAGAAAAGCATCTTACGGATGGCATGACAGTAAGAGAATTATGCAGTGCTGCCATAACCATGAGTGATAACACTGCTGCCAACTTACTTCTGACAACGATCGGAGGACCGAAGGAGCTAACCGCTTTTTTGCACAACATGGGGGATCATGTAACTCGCCTTGATCGTTGGGAACCGGAGCTGAATGAAGCCATACCAAACGACGAGCGTGACACCACGATGCCTGCAGCAATGGCAACAACGTTGCGCAAACTATTAACTGGCGAACTACTTACTCTAGCTTCCCGGCAACAATTAATAGACTGGATGGAGGCGGATAAAGTTGCAGGACCACTTCTGCGCTCGGCCCTTCCGGCTGGCTGGTTTATTGCTGATAAATCTGGAGCCGGTGAGCGTGGGTCTCGCGGTATCATTGCAGCACTGGGGCCAGATGGTAAGCCCTCCCGTATCGTAGTTATCTACACGACGGGGAGTCAGGCAACTATGGATGAACGAAATAGACAGATCGCTGAGATAGGTGCCTCACTGATTAAGCATTGGTAACTGTCAGACCAAGTTTACTCATACTGAAATAATTGGGGGGTGATTACCACCGTAAATTTTTCCCAGACGGTAAAAAGAATTACAGACTTTTATCAACTAAAAAAGTGGCCTGAATATCAGCACTACCGTCAATACCATTTCAGTAAATCAGGATAGGGAAAAATTGGCAAACCCAGTTCTTCACTTGCTCTGCGGGTTCTGTCACCCTGACGTCATACGGTAATCCCCCCCAATTCATTAATCGACAAGGTCATCCTGATGAAACAAATTACCATGAGCGATATGCAGCAACAGAGCGCAGCGGCTGTGCAATCGCCTCGGCTCCGCGCGCACCGTAATTTCCATCCAGAATTAAGCGATTCGGTCCAACGTCTGGCTATTGCCATGGAACCTGGGACCTACGTGCGCCCGCACCGACACCCTCACACCTTCGAGCTACTGTTGCCATTAAGGGGTCGTTTCGTGGTGCTGAATTTTGACGATCGGGGTACCGTCACCCATCGGGCGATATTGGGGGAAACCTGTACGGTGCTGGAGATGGCCGCAGGAACCTGGCATGCCGTGCTGTCGCTGGATACCGGTGGCATAATTTTTGAAGTAAAACACGGTGGCTATCAACCCGTGGCTGCCGATGACTATGCGCACTGGGCTCCAGCGGAAGGAGAACCAGGAACCACGGAGCTTATGGCCTGGTATGCGCAAGCGCAGGTGGGCGACAGCACTTTTGCCGTCTAAGGCGATAAACAAAAACGGAATGAGTTTCCCCATTCCGTTTCCGCTATTACAAACCGTCGGTGACGATTTTAGCCGCCGACGCTAATACATCGCGACGGCTTTCTGCCTTAGGTTGAGGCTGGGTGAAGTAAGTGACCAGAATCAGCGGCGCACGATCTTTTGGCCAGATCACCGCGATATCGTTGGTGGTGCCATAGTCACCGCTGCCGGTTTTATCCCCCACAACCCAGGAAGCAGGCAGTCCAGCCTGAATGCTCGCTGCACCGGTGGTATTGCCTTTCATCCATGTCACCAGCTGCGCCCGTTGGCTGTCGCCCAATGCTTTACCCAGCGTCAGATTCCGCAGAGTTTGCGCCATTGCCCGAGGTGAAGTGGTATCACGCGGATCGCCCGGAATGGCGGTGTTTAACGTCGGCTCGGTACGGTCGAGACGGAACGTTTCGTCTCCCAGCTGTCGGGCGAACGCGGTGACGCTAGCCGGGCCGCCAACGTGAGCAATCAGCTTATTCATCGCCACGTTATCGCTGTACTGTAGCGCGGCCGCGCTAAGCTCAGCCAGTGACATCGTCCCATTGACGTGCTTTTCCGCAATCGGATTATAGTTAACAAGGTCAGATTTTTTGATCTCAACTCGCTGATTTAACAGATTCGGTTCGCTTTCACTTTTCTTCAGCACCGCGGCCGCGGCCATCACTTTACTGGTGCTGCACATCGCAAAGCGCTCATCAGCACGATAAAGTATTTGCGAATTATCTGCTGTGTTAATCAATGCCACACCCAGTCTGCCTCCCGACTGCCGCTCTAATTCGGCAAGTTTTTGCTGTACGTCCGCCGTTTGCGCATACAGCGGCACACTTCCTAACAACAGCGTGACGGTTGCCGTCGCCATCAGCGTGAACTGGCGCAGTGATTTTTTAACCATGGGATTCCTTATTCTGGAAGAGACGAAATAACAACAACATGAATAGTCAATATTTTACCTGAAGCGAGCCACAACGCGTCCGATTTTATGCTTCCGAAAGGCAAATACGGACGTCGCCAGAATGAAACCTAAATTCCACGTGTGTTTTTTATTAGCTTCAAAAATCACTATTTCACGAAGAATTTAGACTGCTTCTCACACATTGTAACATTATTTACAACCACCTTTCAATCATTTTTGATAAATCATTGATTTCATCTTTGCTGCAATGATACTGGCACTGTTGCAAATAGTCGGTGGTGATAAACTTATCATCCCCTTTTGCTGATGGAGCTGCACATGAACCCATTCAAAGGCCGGCATTTTCAGCGTGACATCATTCTGTGGGCCGTACGCTGGTACTGCAAATACGGCATCAGTTACCGTGAGCTGCAGGAGATGCTGGCTGAACGCGGAGTGAATGTCGATCACTCCACGATTTACCGCTGGGTTCAGCGTTATGCGCCTGAAATGGAAAAACGGCTGCGCTGGTACTGGCGTAACCCTTCCGATCTTTGCCCGTGGCACATGGATGAAACCTACGTGAAGGTCAATGGCCGCTGGGCGTATCTGTACCGGGCCGTCGACAGCCGGGGCCGCACTGTCGATTTTTATCTCTCCTCCCGTCGTAACAGCAAAGCTGCATACCGGTTTCTGGGTAAAATCCTCAACAACGTGAAGAAGTGGCAGATCCCGCGATTCATCAACACGGATAAAGCGCCCGCCTATGGTCGCGCGCTTGCTCTGCTCAAACGCGAAGGCCGGTGCCCGTCTGACGTTGAACACCGACAGATTAAGTACCGGAACAACGTGATTGAATGCGATCATGGCAAACTGAAACGGATAATCGGCGCCACGCTGGGATTTAAATCCATGAAGACGGCTTACGCCACCATCAAAGGTATTGAGGTGATGCGTGCACTACGCAAAGGCCAGGCCTCAGCATTTTATTATGGTGATCCCCTGGGCGAAATGCGCCTGGTAAGCAGAGTTTTTGAAATGTAAGGCCTTTGAATAAGACAAAAGGCTGCCTCATCGCTAACTTTGCAACAGTGCCGAAGCAGATTATGCGTTCTCATAATGCGATACACCCGCTTTGCATTAACCACAGGCAGGCCGTCCCGCTCCGACTCCCGTCGCAGCAGCGCCCACACACGGCGATAACCATACGTCGGCAGGTCAGCCACCGCCATGTTTATCCGGGACAATACGGTGGTATCGTCAGAACGGGGCTGCCGTCTGCGATCCTGTCAGTCAGATGGCCGGTGAACCCGAATGCTCAACTGCGCACGCGACACGCCAAGACTTCTGCAAACGTCGCTTATTCGTCGTTCCCAGGCAACGAGGGCGCATGCGCAATCCATTTTTTTGCCCGGCCGAACTCCACGGCCTCTTTGAGTATCTCGGCTTCCATCGTCTTTTTGCCCAGAAGGCGCTGGAGTTCGCGAATTTGCTTATTGGCGGCAGCGAGTTCGGAGGCCGGCACCACTTCCTCGCCCGATGCAACAGCCGTCAGTGAACCGTCTTAATATTGCTTGCGCCATTTGAATATCTGGTTTGCATTGATGCCATGCAGGCGCGCGACATGAGACACGGTCATACCGGGCTCCATAGTCTGCTGAATAATGGCAATTTTTTCCTGCGGTGTACGACGCCGACGCCGCTCAGGTCCTGATAACACTCCAACCATCTTATCGTTCTGACTGGTATTAAACATAGTTCCAAGACTACCTCTTATTTTAAGAGAGTCGAAGTGTCTGGTGATCTATGGGGCCAGTCTAGCCCTCTTCCAAGTGTAGGGAGATATAGTCAAAGTTTGCTTCTCCGCCGATGAGTCCGCCCTGCGTCGGATAGTCCGATTTTTTACCGGCGAAGCACGGCTCTCCTAACCCTATCTAAAGCGAATAACTTTTTTCAACAGGGCCGCGTGCCAATGCAAGAGCGATAGGCGCTCTACGCGCCAATTTGACCACTTAAAACAGGTAAATTGAGGGGTTGTAATGTGTTGATGTAACAGGCTTTTATTTTAATGTCTTGGCATATGTATAATGGTAGTCTAGCCCTCCTTTCAACAAGGAGTACTCATGGAAACCTACAATCATACATATCGGCACCACAACTTTTCACATAAAGACTTAAGTGATCTCACCTTCACCGCTTGCACATTCATTCGCAGCGACTTTCGACGTGCTAACTTGCGTGATACGACATTCGTCAACTGCAAGTTCATTGAACAGGGTGATATCGAAGGCTGCCACTTTGATGTCGCAGATCTTCGTGATGCAAGTTTCCAACAATGCCAACTTGCGATGGCAAACTTCAGTAATGCCAATTGCTACGGTATAGAGTTCCGTGCGTGTGATTTAAAAGGTGCCAACTTTTCCCGAACAAACTTTGCCCATCAAGTGAGTAATCGTATGTACTTTTGCTCAGCATTTATTTCTGGATGTAATCTTTCCTATGCCAATATGGAGAGGGTTTGTTTAGAAAAATGTGAGTTGTTTGAAAATCGCTGGATAGGAACGAACCTAGCGGGTGCATCACTGAAAGAGTCAGACTTAAGTCGAGGTGTTTTTTCCGAAGATGTCTGGGGGCAATTTAGCCTACAGGGTGCCAATTTATGCCACGCCGAACTCGACGGTTTAGATCCCCGCAAAGTCGATACATCAGGTATCAAAATTGCAGCCTGGCAGCAAGAACTGATTCTCGAAGCACTGGGTATTGTTGTTTATCCTGACTAATTGCTTTGATGTGTGATTTTAAACGCTCAAATTTATAAAACGAATAATATTGTCAACCTTGCAATAATAGACATAGGGACAACCATGTATAAATTTTTACCCTCAGGCGTCTTCACAATAGAGCCATATAGCAGTGGGTCACTTAGTGGGCTTAATTTTTCCATTAAAGATAATATTAATATTGCTCAGTATAAAACATCATATGGTAGCCCATCTTGGCAAGTAAACATAAGGCTGCCATTTATAAGGCACTGTTGCAAAAATGTGGAGGTGATAGGGGTACTACGCCGGAACCCCAGATTTTTCCGTCCGTTCAAATTATCCACGGTTGAACAGCTTGATCCCGTCCGCCCGCAGTTGACCAACAGGGGAAATATGCCTGTACAAAGTTTGCCGGGTTATCCCAAGTTCCTGGCATAGCGTACTGACCTTTGTTTCTGATTGTCCCATTGATGCCATTGCCAGTCGCAGTTTGACTGGCGTCATTTTATAAGGTCGGCCGCCGTTCCGCCCACGGGCTCTTGCTGATGCCAGACCTGCAGTCGTTCTTTCAGCAATCAGTTCGCGCTCAAACTCCGCCAGTGCGGCAAAGATACCGAAGACAAGCTTGCCAGCGGCCGTTGTTGTGTCGATAGTCGCCCCGTGACCGGTCAGCACTTTCAGACCGGTCCCCCTCGCGGTCAGGTCGTGCACTGTATTAATGAGATGACGAAGATCACGACCGAGGCGGTCCAGCTTCCATACGACCAGCGTGTCTCCGGGTCGTAGTGCTTTCAGACAGGCTGTAAGTCCAGGACGCTCTTCTCGTTTGCCCGATGCCCGGTCCTCATAAAAATGTGCGGCATCAACACCTGCGGCGATCAGTGCATCACGTTGTAAATCATTCGTCTGCGAACCATCCGCTTTTGACATCCGAATATATCCGATGAACATATTTCCTCTGTCACATATACGTTCGATTATGTGACATTCTGATTTGGGTACCATAATCTGTCAACGGTAGTCACATTACCCGTAATTTAAATTATGACACGTAAAGGTTCTATGTTAATGATAATGTGACAAGCGCGTTTAAATAGGCATAAGGATCAGAGATGCCTACTAAAAATAAGCTCCTCAGTATTCTTTCGGACGCCGAGCAGGAAGCGCTCTATGGTCTACCTGATTTCGATGATGCACAGCGGCTGGAGTTTCTGGCGCTGAATGAATATGAACTGGCGCTGGCCTGCAGTCGCCGGGGGCTTCACGCTCAAATTTATTGCATCATCCAGATCGGAGAGCATGAAAAACCTCGGGGCAGCCATCGAATGATGCCATCTACAGGGGTTAAAATAACCACCATCATTTCATAACAATACCTGCTGACTATGAAGATCTACGTCATCAAAATAGCAGTTCATGGAGTCAGTCCGATGGTCTGGCGTCGGCTGAGAATTGCTGCCGACACGTCACTGGCCGCGCTTCACTTCATTTTCCAGATAGTGCAGGGCTGGGGGGACGACCATCTCCATCAATTTCACATTTATGGCAAAGATTACGGTATCTCCTACGAAGGAGGCATCGGTTTTGTCGATAATCCGTTCCGGGTCGTGATTGATGATTTTGCTTTTGATGCTGGCGATCGCTTTACCTATGAATACAATTTCTTTGAGCACTGGCTTCATGACATTCGTGTTGAGGCCATTTATGAAAACTCTACGCTGAAAGCGCCGTTTTGTATAAGCGGCCATGGTATGCCCGGAGCCACAGCTGCGGATGAGTTCGATAAAACCCTGGCGTTTCTTGAAGCTATCGTTAATGCGGATGATGAAACAACGGTCGGCGAGATCCGCCCTTTTGCTGACGACCTGGATGCTGTCAGGTTCAACCGCCACAAAATCAACCGGCAACTGAGCAGGCTCGACCTTGCATCTCCGGTACTGGAGCCTGAAGTTATCTGGCTGGGCCGTCGTCGCTGACTGATGTCTATAAAGGTATACGTTTTCAGCATGCCTCTCAGATCCCCGAAAAAATGTCTATAAACCTCCCTAAATCAGTGTTTATGGATTATTCTTTAAATCTCTATGATGTTTAAAGACCTTCCGGAGGTTTTGCGTGCAATATGCCTACATCAGGGTAAGCTCGGCCGATCAGAATACGGCCCGTCAGGAAGAGGCATTGTCAAAGGCGGGTTTTCAGCCTGATAAAATTTGTGTTGAGCATGCCAGCGCGAAGGACACAAACCGCCCGGGGTTACAGGAACTCCTGGGGCAATTACGCCCTGGTGATACGCTTCTGGTTCATTCCATCGATCGCCTTTGCCGGAATATGTCGGATATGTGCGCTGTCACCACCCGGCTTCGTGACCAGGGCGTTACCCTTATTTTTCTGAAAGAGCAGCTGACGTTCAGCGCCGGCACAAACAATCCGATGCAGGAACTGCAGCTGCACATGATGTCGGCATTCAGCCAGTTTGAACGAGCCTTACTGAAGGAAAGGCAGGCCGACGGCATCGCCGCGAAAAAAGCACGGGGTGAAAAAACAGGGCGCCCCGGCGCCGATATCAAAAAGATCCAGGAAATTGACGCACTCAGAAGCAGAGGGGTCAGGCTCAGGATCGCCTGCGACCATGCGGGCCTTGGCGTTTCCACATATTATAAGCTTCGTCACCAGATGAACAACCAGTAGCCGGGAGATAGTCATCCACCACAGCAGGAGGCAATGATGCAACTGACGCTCCAGATAGTCATCACCGATGAATCAGGCTCCAGTCGAACGGAGGAACTGATGACAATCCAGAAATCAGGGGAGACCCGGAACGACATCGGATTATCGGTGTCAGAATCCAAGCTGTTGCTGAATACGGTCCAGCAGTCGGTGGTCCAGCTGCAGGCAGACGAATATACTCAACACCATATCCGGTGCCCTCACTGCCTTGCTGCGCGCAGAATCAAAGGCAAACAGAAAATACGGTACCGGACGCTGTTTGGCGTTATTCCGGTATCCGGGCTTCGGGTGTACCGGTGCCGTTGTGAAGAGAGTGATACAAAGACAGTCAGTTTGCTCAGCGACTGGGCCGGCGATTATTCTCACCCGGCACTGAAATATATTGAAACCCGCTGGGCCTCGATGATCTCCTATGAAATGACGACTCGTCTGCTGAAAGATATTCTGCCGGTGGGCCACAGCCTGAATGCCTCAACGGTGAGGAATCATTTATGCCAGGTGGCGCAGCGTCTTGACGCTGAGGCTGAAGCTCATTCAGGTTTTCTTTCCGGCTGCCCCCGCGACTGGGGGAACCTGCCCAGGCCAGGAAAACCGCTTGTGGTGGGTATAGATGGTGGTTATGTTCGCGATCGGGATGACAAAAAGCGTAATTTTGAAATTATTGCCGGGAAGTCTTTTTCCGTTGGTGCGCCTGCTGACACCCGCCGCTTCGGTTTTGTTCAGAAGGATGACTGTCATCCGGAACGCAGGCTCATGACCCACCTTTCAGCGCAGGGAATGCAGGCCAACCAGCAGATATTTTTTCTGTCCGACGGCGCGGATAATCTCAGGGACCTCCAGTTCGGTATGTACCCTGAGTCAACGCATGTGCTGGACTGGTTTCATATCACCATGAGGCTGACGGTGCTCATGCAATATGCCCGGGGACTGCTGGTATCAGATCCAGAGGCGGGGAGTAAAGTTCTGGCACTGCTGGAAAGCATTAAACGATATCTCTGGCATGGCAATGTTGTCGCTGCGCTGGAACATATTGATAATTGCGTTATGTATTGCGATGACCCTGAACTCAGCTATCCTAGCCTGAAATCCCTGCAAAAACATCTGGATGAAATGTATACCTACATCCGGAATAATAAGATGATGATCCCAAACTACGGCGAAATGCGTCGGTACGGAGAGCCGGTATCAACCGCGTTTGTGGAATCCACGATCAATGAAGTGATCGCCAGACGAATGGCCAAAAAGCAGCAGATGCAGTGGAGCAGAAAAGGGGCTCATTATTTGTTACAGACCCGGACCGCCGTTTTGAATAACGAACTGCAGGATAAATTTGTCTGCTGGTATCCGGGTTTTCAAAGTGACGGGAAGGGACCAGCGATGGCAGCATAGCTCACGCTGCCCCAATATTTTTTATGCTCTCCGAATTGGCCTAAATCACACAATCCGCTTTTCGTACCCGCCAGAAAACCCGCTGCGCTTACCCTGATTTGCAATCACCAGAACGCCCTGCAGGGCGATCTGGCCGTGAAATTTGCAATCATCCGGGGCGCGAGCTGCGCGGCGCCGGTCGCAGATTTGATTGCAAAATTGCCCCCCTGCCCTGTCCTGGTGAGTCGTGCCATTCATTGTTATGATGAAGCTACCGGTCAACGTGCGCTATAGCCGGTTGCAACGCACCTTTTAATCCCTTCAAGCTACGGCGAACTGTATCGCCGCTGGCGATATGGTTCCCGTCAGGAGCCATTATGAAAACCCTACCCCCTGAAATTTCCGCAATCCGTAACAGCGATGAGTTTTACCTTTATACGGTTGAGTCCAGGCTGAAAAGCTGCGTTAACGGTAAGGCCGTTATGCTGGAAATGCTGATACACCGGTTGTTTGATAAGTACGTCACCGGTCTGCCTGAGTTTCACCGGCAGGGCTGGTCATTCATGGAACTGAGCAACGGTGGTTTCTACTTCTGTCCGGCAGATGAACGGGTTTTTACCATCAGGATCGGTAACTTCTCAGTGTCGATAGATAACCATCAGCTAGGCATGGCGCTGACGTTTGATGTGCTTACTGCTGTATTTGAGCGCACCCGCGACCAGGCTTTTCAAGATGCGTTACTGGCGCTCGAAGCGTTTTTTGTGGAAGCAGACAGGAAAAACCAGGCTGACGGCATCAGGGCTTACCTGAAGTTTATCAAGCTGGTTTAACACAGGTTAATGCCTGATCAGCCGGACACTCTCTGAGTGTTCGGTTTTTTTTTGCGCTGCGCTAAAGACTCCTTATGGAAATCTTAGGGAAATCCCTAATAAATCCTTTGAACATCCAAAAGGTTTATGTAATATATCCCTATCCAATGCACACAAGGAAAACGGCTATGACAGTTATCGCAGCAGCACACAACAAAGGCGGCACCGGGAAAACCACCACGTCAGTTCACCTCATCGGCGAGCTGCGCCCAGATGACGTTATCGATATCGATGTTCATAAGGGGATCAGCATCCTTAACCGCCTGCGCCCGGATGAGGCGAAATGGCCTGTTTCGACCTTCAACAATAAGAAAGAGCTGATGAGCTACATCCGCGAACGCGACGAGGCCGGTAAGCTGGTTTACGTTGACTGCGGCGGCTTTGACTCCGAGCTTACCCGCTCCGTGGTGGCGGTCGCTGACCTGGTGATTGTTCCGGCGAACGACTCCCCGACCGAGCTGATCGGCCTGGCGTCTTTCGATCACGTCCTGGCAGATATCAGCAAGCAAATCGGCGTTGAGCTGGTCACTCATGTTCTGCTCTGCAAGACGCCGCCGAACAAAAAGAACTTCCCGAAGATGGAAAGCCAGATAGCCGAAAGCCGCCACATGAAACTGCTCTCTAACCGTTTGCCTTATCGCACCGGTCGCTATGGCTTCCAGGAAAGTCTGGAAACCGGGCAGGGGATCACTGAGCTTAAAAACGGCAGGGCATCACCGGCAGGGCGCGAGCTGCGGAAGGTTGTCGCTGAGATTCAGGCGCTGCTATCCAGCGAAGAATGATATACAATGGAATCCTTACGGGAATCCTTAAAACATCCTTAGGATTCCTAATATAATTCCATTATGCACTATCTGAGGTTTCCATAATGACCAACAAGAAAAACAAAACAAGCCTGTATCAAGCCGTTGCGGATGAACAGATCGGTGATGCAATGCTGAAAGTGAACACGCCAGCGCCAGCCGATGCACCGGCTAAAAGAGAAGTACGCACGAAGACGCTCAAGGCGATTCCGGCGAGCTACTTCGACGCACACCAGGCACTGCGCGATTCAAACCGAACCGTTCTGGACTTCTCAAGCTACATCATGGAAGCGTTAAGAGAAAAGTTCGAAAGAGACGGGGCGCTGTAATGCCTTTAGGGAATCCGTGGGATTTCCTAAGAAAACACTAAAGACATCCTGAGGAAATACGATGAGTCAGTACAGACTGAATGGAGAGACACCGAACGGCACAGTAGAGGTATTGCTTGGATGGGATGAGCCGATGAGCTGGTTCTTTATGGTAATCGATCCTGATGCCGATGAGCCGCTTTACAGTAACCTGGATGAATACGCCCCGGAAAACCTGACACTGGATTACTTCCAGGGCGTTTTAGACCGTTTCAACATAACCAACATTTCGTTGTTACCCGGTCACAAAAGTCGCATGTATGAAAAACTTATGTCTGATCGTGAAAGCGGCAGAATGAGTTAAGAGTCCTTATATAAACCCTAAGGAAATCCCTTAGGATTCCTTTGGAATCCCTGAGAACATCCTAAGGGTTTACCTAAGAATGCTAGGTTTTAAAGATGGAAATTTCTACCAAAGAGTTCGCAGACTGGCTAAACATCAAAGAAGGTGAGCTGATCCACAAATACAGGACAACGGGTGAAGTGTATGGCGTTGCGTTGCCGCCTGCGCTGTATCACCAGACAGGCCAAACCCGCAGGTTTCGGTACGCTGACGTGCTGAAATTCATGAAAGAACTGAAATCGGTTAAGGGTAACGAATAAGGCTTTTAGTGGGGTTAGTCTGAGCCACAAAAGCGCAACTGCTTGATATAGTTACGCCCGAATACAGAAAGCCGCCCGACCGGGAAGGCTAGTTATTCAGGAGTAACGATGAGACTGCAAGATGTAGCCAAAGTCTCTGTAAACGCGCCAGACGCTGATTTCTGGATTGTGCGCAGAGGAACCGTGAAAGCGGTAGGGGAACCCACATACACGTTTAATCCTGAGCATATCGGGATCAAGGTAGTCAGGACGGATTTACTGCTTCCACGCTACCTGTTTTACTGCCTGATGCACATACATGCACAGGGCATGTGGGAACCAGTTGCTACCGGCACACTGACTTTAGTGAACATACGCGTTTCTGATATCAAGCATATCGCGCTTCAGCCGCGTTAAACCTATCGCGTTAGGACGCTATCAAGCATAAGGGCAGGTTACTGCCCTTATTTCTCCACAGAGAGGATTGTATGAGCATTTCAATAGATCTCCCTGGTATCGATGAACAACGTATGTTGCTGCTTCAGCGTGGTGCTGAAGCGGGCTGTGATCAGTTACGGGCAAACCTGAACGCCCCGCGCTATCCGGCTGCGTCCGGCATCGATGCCGCTGCCTATGGTGACAAACACCTGCGCACCCTCGATGAGGGCTGGGAACCGCCCGCTGCGGCGCTCGTTTCTGCGTGGTTCACCCATTTTCAGAGCTGCTTCCCGGAATATGCTTCAGAAAACAAACTAGCGGCGCTGCTTGGCCTGTCCGGGGCTAATGGCGGTCGTCGCATACGCGCATACACATCCGGCGATGAGAAGATCCCCTATGGCCCGTGGCGACGCTTTCTGGTGCTTACCGGTCGCGCCAGCCAGGAAATTATCCCGGTGCTGGGTATTTTTGACATGGAAAAGCCGTTTTAAGGAGGGCAGGGGATGAGGATAAAAACCTGGATAGCTGCCGGTTGCTTCTTAATCGCTGGCTGCGATCAAGTACAGAACACAGCAGATAGCGCATTAACGGCTGCTTTTCACGATACCAGTATGAAAAAGCCAGGTATCGCATTATCGCCTGGCCTTAACATCGACGATCACGGCAAGAAAGCGGTGTTGTACGGCACTAAAAAATGTCCTGAATCGCTGATGAGTAAGGCGGTAGAGTCTGGCTGTATCATCATAGAGCCGGATGATAAAACAGTCGCGGTGACACTCAGCACTGCCGGGGAATCACTGAAAAGAGAGGTCTGGTCGATAGAACGCGAAGGCCAGTATCCGAAAGAAGTGATTCGCCTGAAGCGGCCTGACGGTTCCTATGTAATGCCCTGGGGCAATGAAGCAGTAATCGCTAAGAGCCCTGGCTGAGTTGCGGCATCGTGCCAGTACCCTATGGATAAGTGGACAATCGCAAGCGACCGGCTCTTAAAGGGTATGGACAACCTTGATGGACAGGCTAGGACAGCAAGCTGACCAAAGCCTGACCACAAGGATTGACCACACCCACGAGCCTTTGACCACTTACCCACAGGGACAAGAGAGTAATAATTTCCCTTATTCATTCTGATTCCTTTCTGACTCACCTCAATCAGACCTTCCGCGATCATCCTGTAGTTACATCATAATCTAAGCTGCTTTAAAAAAACCGCCTGCCAGCGCGAGGGATCAGGCCGCGCACACCCTTTTTTCATAGGCTCCGCCCTCCTGACAGAGTTCACATAAACAGACACTTTTCAGGCGTATCTGTGGGAGCAAAGCTCAACCGTGAATCTGTCAGAAGTGGCGAAACCTGACACAGCTTAAAGATCCCCGCCGTTTCCGGGCGGGTCGCTCCCTCGTGCGCTCCTGTGTTCCTATCGTGCAGTTTACCGGAATCTGACCGCCGTTCTCCCTTACGGGAAGCGTGGCGCTTTCTCATAGCTTACGCTGCTGATTCTCGGCTCTGTTTAGATAGTTCGCTCCAAGCTGGGCTGTATGCACGAACTCCCCGTTCAGCCCGACCGCCGCGCCCGTCCAGTAACAAACACATGATCCCAAACTGGACAAACACGAATAACGCCAGAGGCGGCAGCCGCTAACGGGGAAGCACAAAAAATAGTCAGATAGGGTTAGTTGACTTTCACGAGCGTGAACGTCTAAAATTGAGGCAGTGAACCTTCACAAGAGGTTGGTTACGCTGCATCAGTTCCTAGCTAACTGGTGCTTCCCCCGCCCCCTGGTTATCTCCTACTCGCCAAAGTCAGGATAACCGGGGGGTTCTTCTTTCTGCTGCTAATCATAACTAATCACTTTACTTTTATCTAGGATAGAAAGATCCAAAAAGGATCCCGATCTGGTTTTACCGGGAATCCCGGTAGGCGTCACAGATCCTCTGTGATGCGTAGCGGGATTGAACAACCGAAGGGCGTTAGTTCCCTTGACCTACTCGAACAAGGCTCTCTGCGCGTCTCTGAAGCGCTCTATGCGGCTCTTGTAGCTGTCACACTCTGTCTGTACTTTCCTGAGTTCTGCCCTCAGTGATGCAATCTCGTCGCATAACGCCCTGTGCTGCATGAGACATTTGAGCATGGTCTGTGATCGGGTTTTCTCGCCGATACGCAGTCCTACAGCGTCCAGCTCGGCCTCGTGTACTTCCTTCGTTCTTATCGTTAGCGCCATATAAAACCTTTGATAGCAAATTTATTTTACCGGGCTGCGTCCGGGCACGTGGAACGCAATCATTTTCAAGTTGGCCAGCTCGCCGGCCGCGTCTTTTTTGCTATCACTTTTCATCTGGCCATGTTGCCGGCAGCGCAAAATCTGATAGCAAAAAAAACCTTCACATCGTCCTGCAGAACATCAGATTGATAGCAGGACCGCAAATTTATGTGCGTGTCCTGCTGATCGGTCAGTCATACACAAAGAAAATCGGACCTCTGAAAATACTCTCATAGGAGCGTTTCCGGTCTTCCGGCAGCGCCCGGAACGTGTCTGAGTGTTCCTCTGCAAGTTTCGCCAGTGTCCCGGTCTGTGCGATAAAGGACGGGGTAACGCTTTTTATCTCTGCGAGAATTTCACGTAATACGTTCATAGTTACTTCCGGCAGCGGGTCTTCTTCCATCATTGCCAGGTACTCATCTATCGTCATACGGAAGCGTTCTAAATCCTCTTGCTCTTTCATGACTCTACTCCTGTTGGCGGCGAATTTCGTTCATGGTTTCGTTATATGCGTTTTCAGTCTGCTGCTGTCCTTCCAGGGTGAGATCATAACCATGCCTTACCGCCTCTTTTCTCACGTATTCCGCATCGCTTTTATTCAGCGTGTCCAGTTTATAGAGTGCGTCTAGCAGGTTATCGAGGCAAAACCTCTCATAGATTTCGTAATGACAACCGCAGCGCTTACCGGCGTCCTGACCGATACGCTTAAAAAAGGTATCGATGTGAATCCCGTCATTTTCTTTTGACCAGGGATTGCGGATAAAGCCCTCTCGGTTCTGTGATGATCGAATCATAGTTACCCCCTCAAACGACCGAATTTGCCGAGAATTTTTGATACGTGCGCCGGGTCAGCAGCCGGACAGCTATTTAACTTGTCCTGGCGTTTTTTTAAGGTTTTCCACGGATCGAACCCATGCCGCCCGATTTTTTTTATGGAAAAGAAGTAGGAGATAACCGGTTCACACGCCTTGCTGTGCTCGCCGTACAGCTTTTCACTCATGCACATAAAAACCGTGCAGGGATCTTTGGGCTGAATCTGCATGTCTTCTAAAGCCTGCTCCTGCTCATCTGCGTAATCGTCGTACTCATCGGCAGCGTGGCTTAACGGAGAAAAAAGGGCAGCAGCCAGAGCCGCACATAAAAAAGCGTATTTCATTTAGCCTCCCAAAAGAGCCATGATTTTTTTGACATAAAGCTGCGTTTCCTTGAAAGGAGGAATGCCGCCGTATTTGTCTACGTTGGTTTCTCCGGCGTTGTACGCTGCAAGCGCCAGCTCCAGATCGTTGTATTTGGTTAAAAGATGCGAGAGGTAGCCCATGCCCGTTTTGACGTTCTGATCCGGGTCGTAAGGGTCTACACCTTGCTTGTCGGTATGTATCGGCATGAGCTGCATCAGCCCTTTTGCCCCCGCAGAGCTGATAGCTTTCGGGTTGAAATTAGACTCCACCTGAATCAGGGCGCGGATCAGGACTTCACTGACGCCGTACTGTGCAGCGTACTTTTTAATAATGGCGTCAATATCGCCGGGAACATCTCGCTTAACCCCGTTAACGACAGGATGTTTAACAACCTCCTGGATTTCGCGCACTACCGCTTTCTGTACGACTGCCAAATCGCTTAAATCGCGGGTTTTGCCCCATGCACGCTGCATAGCTGTAGTCCATTCAGCAGAAGCCTGTTCCTGATCGCCTTGCTCAGAGAGGGCAGCAGCGGCTACAGCAGGGCGGGGAGAATCAGCTTTCTCGCCGTACAGCGATGAATAGATAGCTTCTGCGTCACTATTACCGGCAGCCCATACAGGGCTGCCAGCAGACAGAAGCAACGTTATCAGCAGCGTTGCTTTTTTCATGGCGCAATATCCGGGGCGGTTACGTTCTTCTGACGAACGGGTTCATTACCCAGGCTTACCGGAACGGTGAGATCACGGTAAACCACGTTGCGCTGCGAGAGCTGGAAAAGCTGACCGCTACCGCCCTGAAATTTCTGAGTTGTACACCCAGCCAGCAGAAGCAGGGAAAGCACAATGAGAGCTGATTTTTTCATGACAGTTACCTATTTTTGGAAAGACACCAGGTGATGCGCGTGATCAACGACAACGCTGTGATCAAGCCCGACAAGCATCTGAAGGGCATCGAGAACCGGCATAGTGCGGTGTACTTTAGCGATCGGTGGAATCGGCTTATCGACCAGCAGCGCCGCCTCTCGCGGTGCAGGGTAGCGCGTCACCAGGCGATAACCGGTAGGCTCAAGCAGGTATTCAACGGCCTGACGAACGGTCTGCACGTCTTCAGGCCATACGGTACGCATATAGACGGTAAGCGGATCGACGTAATTCCAGCGCGGGTCTTTAGCGTTAGCCGCAATATTGCCGCCAGGGGTGAAAGGACCGTTTACATTTACGTCATAGCCGTACTGAGCGCCGCGGTTAACGGTGCTTTCCTGCGTCACACGATAAACCGGCTTTGCCTCTGTAACGCGGCTGCTGCTAAATGGGTTGCTGGCTGCGCTGGCGGTAAAGGAAAGAGCTAGCGCACAGGCTACGGTCAGAGATTTAGTTAACATAGCTTTCATAAAGCATCTTCCACGGTTTAATAAACATTTCATCTTCAGTAATGATGCGAATCGGCGCACCGGCATGAATGGTGGCGGTTGGCACTACCTGGAGATATTTCTGAGCGATACTGTTCGACTGCTGACGCGCACCCTCACCGAAATTACCGGCGAAAGATTCATTACCGTCGCCCGTTCCTTCATAACTGGTCTTCGTCCCGATCAGGGCGTAGGCCGTGACACCGAGAATCTGAGCGGTAACGTGATAGTCCACTTCATCCGCTTCAACCGCTGGCGTACCCATACGATCAAGGACGCTGGCCTTCCGAAAATCGATACGCTTACCATCCGGCAGAACCAGCCAGCGGACAGTAAAGGCAAGGCGGTTTTGCAGCATTTCATTAACGTTGGAAGCCTTCACAACCTTGATTAACAACTGGCTTCCCTTCGGGGCCAGGATGTAGGATTTAGTGGCATCGTAAATGTCATTCGTGACCATCGCTTTCATCGTGCCGCCGGTATAGTCAGAGATAGCCGTATAGGTCGTGATAGCGTTGATTTCAGCACCAACCGGCAGCTTCACCTTTCCTTCAGTGCTGGCTTTATATTCGTTGTCTGCTGAGTAACCTACAATGTCCTCCGGTACAGTTGCGCCGCCCTGAGTACCGCCAAAATCGCCGCGCATACCTGAACCACCGTTAGCCGCGCTGCTGCTACCACCTGCACCCGCTTCAGCTCGTTGTGCATCAACGTCTCTCCGGGCTGCTGCAAGGTTTTGACGCGCTTCTTCATCCCCGTTTGCGGCCTGCGCCTCCATCATTTTGATTCGGCTCTGAAGCTGGCTTTGTACCTGGTCAATCTGCGCAATCCGGCTGGCGTTATCATCCTTGTTGCCGCGTAACGACCGCGACGAACCAGACGACGCCCCAGGCGCACTGTACGGGCTTACTGAAGATGATGAGCCTACCGCGCTACCGGTGTCGCTGTAGCGTGTCTGACGGGCTTTAAGCGCACGCAGAACTTCTTCAGCTTCAAACCGGCGCTTGGCTTCAGACACAAGATCTTTTCCACCGCCAGAGCCCTGGCTTGATTCACCGTCTGCGCCGCCGTCCGTCCCTTCAGACTGTGCCGCTTTCGACGGCAGTTTTACGCCGTCATAAGGGCTTTTCGCAGCGGGGGCGCTGGCTTTTTTATCCAGCTCCTTTTGACGCGCATCGAGCAGGCTTTTAAAGCGATCAGGATCGTTGTTTGCCGTGTCGCCCTGTGTGGCTGCTGGCTTATCCTGTTTGTTTCCCTCTGTGTCGTCTTTCTTCTGACTGAGGCTGTAAAACATATTGATGGTGAGAAGCAGCGCGATTACCCCTATTAAAATCAGTAGGTACATCTGCCCCTTTTTTTTGTAGGTAGCGGGTTTTTCATCTACCCGGTTTTGGCGTTCTTCCATCTTATGATTCCCCGTTAGTCGCATTGTCGGCGCGGGTGACTTCCAGCTTCACGCCATCAAGCGTTAAGGTAAATTTCGGGTAAATGCCGGACATGCTGTAGATCGCATAGGCATCGTCATAATCGGTCGGCACTATCGCAGGTTTACCGCCCACTTCAGCCTGCACAGCCATTAACCCGCGATTTGGGTTAGTGAGACGGATATAGGTAAAGCGCCCGTCGTCGTACACGTCTGCAATGACGTTTTTACCGGCAAAGCCTTTACCGGTAGACCAGTTGTAGCGGGTGAAAATGTGATAGCGGTACTTGCGCAGTGCTTCCACTACGGCTGTCCGTTTGTTCTGGTCAGCGTCAAGGCGCGCTTCGTTGAGCTGCTCACGCAGTGCGCTCGCCTGTTCCGCTGCGGCGGCATTACCAGCACCCATTGAATAGGAGTTAATCGCGCTGCGGTCTGAACGGCTCAGAATGTTGCCGCCACGGATCACAACACAGGGCTGATTAGCCCCAGATGCTACGCGGGTTCCTTCAATGTCCAGCGCCTGTCCGTTTGTCAGGAAAACGGTCGCCATAGTTTTCTCGCCGCCAGGTTGGTCAGAAGTAGGGCGAATAAGAACCTGGTTTGCTGCGCCGTCAACGTCCCACAGAGTGTTACTGTTCTTGGGTTGCTGAGTAACAATCTGCGTCCCCTCCGGGAGCTGGACGCGCGTACCGAGGTACAGCGCAGAGTTCACGCGCAGAACCATGTTTTCCTTCCAGTTGACCATGCGGCACTGCTCGGCCTGTGCATTTGAGTAGGCAAAGGCGCTCAGGACTAAAGCCGTTACAGAGAGAGTGTTTTTGAGTTTCATCGTCTTACCTGTCAATTTCATCTTTGGTTAAAATTTCAATGCCCAGCGGATTAAGGCGCAGCCAGCCATCGCTTTTTTTGCTGATTTCACTTCTGTCGAGCAACGTCCAGGTAATGCGCTGCATCTTCTGAACCGGCGGTTTTTTCGTGCCGTCTGCTTTATATTCTTCTTCGTTCCAGGTGATGGTTGTACGTATCACCGGCTTTTTCGTGCCTGAGAAATCCCCTTCGATTTGGTCATAATGGTCAAACCGAACATTGGTTATGTCTTTTCTTGGCTTACTGTCCGGTTTATCAGCGATATCAGATGCAACCTGAATCGCATAAAAACCGTCTTTGCTTGTGAAATCGGCAAACAGTTTATCGCCCAGGAAAACACCGGCTTCCGCATAGTCGCGCTTGATAGTTTCAGCGTGAACCTGATAGCGGGACTTAATATAGTGATCAAGTCCGGCGTTAATAGTCCTGATAAATACCGGCTGCTCATCTTCAGGTTTAAAATTGCTGACTTCGTTGCTTCCATTGGGAAGTAACTTAACCCACACCACCTCACGCGTATTTTTCGCGTTTTCAACCGCCACACCAGAGCGATAAACAGACCAGCTATTTACCAGCACCATAAAGACAAGACCGACAAGTAAATAGGTTCTCTCTGTCTTCAAAACTGCAAACTTAGTCTTATCAGCAGTGCGGTTTTGTTTTTCAATCGTACTTTTATCTACAGGCATATTATCCTACCTAAATAACCAGTTTAATTGCTTTGACTGCGAGAGCCTTAGCGCCATTACTTGCTGCACCGCTAGCACTTCCGACACCTGAAGCCAGTTGTTTAGCAAAAGCGAAAGAACTAAGAACCAGGACGCATGCCATAATCCCGAACACAATAAGAGCAATCAAAAGCTCAATATTATCCATAGTGATAACGATAGGAGCTGTTACGTTGTAATTCCCGTCCATAAAACTTTGCCCCGGATTCTCAAAGGAGCCAGCCGCGTTAATTGAAGCCTTCATAATAAGCATTGCCAGCAAGCACGTTAGCCTTAAAATGATTCCGCAAATCCCCCAACCGATAAAGAACTGAAACCATCCATCAAATATTTTCCGCGTCCACGGCGCAATGACAAACGGGATAAAAAGCACACCAATCATCTGAGCAAGCGAGATACCGAGCGTTGCGTACACGTCTGATAGATAGAAGCAGAACTGTAAGATGACTGACACTATTCCCCACAACGCTGCCATGAGCCACATCCAGATAGAGTCTGTAAAACCTACGTCTGGAGCCTGTATAGCCTGAAGCAAGGTGCGATCTATGAAGTCAGAAAGAAACATCTTGTCTCTTGATCCAATAGTCAGGTACTGGAATTCTTCCTGAACCTCAATGAATATATGTTTAATGACTTCCGTTACACTGAAATAGCTGGCAATAAATGCCATTGTGCCAAACCAGATAATGATAAGGGTTGCGATACTCACCCAATCCACGTCACCACCAATGAATTTTACAACCTCAATTACAAGGCACGTAAAAAGCAGAAATGTAGCAACAGCCATAACGAGACGGAATATATTACTACCGTTCGAGGATAATATTGCGCTGACATATTCACCAATATTCTGATCTATATTAGCGACAAGTACGTTCGTACCAGCAAAGGCCGGGAACGCAGCAAACAGCGCCGCAAAAATAATCAAGCAGGTTTGTTTAGACAAAGGAATCTCCTTACGGCTAGCCGTAATTTTTTCTAAAAACGGCGCTTAATTAATTAAGCGATGCGCCGACATACATTTTAGCCGTATAAATATCCGGCATGGATTGATCAAGCCTGTATGACATAATCCATTTAATCTCAGACTCAATCTGGCGCTGAGTGATTTTTCCGTCCCACGACGCAGAACTCTGCCCATCCAGCTTGTCATATAAAGCAACAAGCTCTTTGACTTTGTTTTTTGCCTGTGCCTTATTCAGCGAACCATACTGACTCTTTGAATAAGACACACTGCCACGATTGGGTACTTCATCACTCGCTTTTGATTTGGCTTCCAGAAGACAACTTACTTTGTTATTTGCCGTACATGATTTCTTATATTTAGCAACAAGCGCCTTATGTTTCTGGTCAATCTCCTTTTGTGCCGGGTCAATATAATTACTGGCAGCTACTGCGTTAGCTGACAGTAAAATCATAGACAGTGAAACAATCAGGATATGCGGCTTCATTAGTTGCCCTCTTTGTAAGCTTTGGACATGGCTTTTTCGCGGCGCTCGCGGGCTTTTGCCATGTTGTTGAAATAGTCGTTTGCGATCTGATTCGACATTTTGAACTCAGTATTTTTCTGAGCCTGCATTTCGAGATTTTGATCAATAATCATCTGATTCTGGCGAGCCATAAGCTGCTGTGTTGCAAGCGCATCGTTATCACCTAAATCATCCAGTGCAGAACCCAGCTCGTCGGCGCGTTTAGTCTGCTCAATCAGTGACTCGTCAGTTTTACGGCTGGCAAGATCCTGACGTACAGCACCCTCAGCTTTGCGTTTCCGGTACTGGAAGATTTCTTTGGCGCGCTCCCTGTCGTTAGCGGTATAAGGAATTTCAGAGTTCATCTGAGACCATTCCTCATCAGACATGCCCCAGCCGTTGAGCAATTTATTACGTTCTACCGCATCATCCCACGGCTGATCGCCAACATGCGCATCATCCCCTCTGGAGTAGCGCGGATCGTACATATCAATCTGCTTCAGACGGTTCAGGAACGTCTCCAGATTCTGTCCCTGAAGCGTCGCTTTAAGGCGCTGTGCTTCACGTAATACCTGCTTATAGTCGGTCAGCATCTGGTCATAGTCTTTATAGGCTTGCAGGAGCTGACTGTTACTGAGTCCGGTCTGTTGCAGGTACTGGTCATAATTACGCAGTCCCTGCGACAGCTCGCGTATCTGACCTGCAATCTGTGCGCCGTCCATGACAGGAACGCCAATAGCGAAAGCCTGACCGCTTAAAACGGCTGAGATTAGGAGTGCTAAAAGGCAACGTTTCATTGGTAAATCACCTCTTCTTCATCAGTATCTTCTACCGGCGTTTTTGGCAGTTTCAGCGTTGCCAAAATTTCGTCAATGGCGGCGTCAATGTCGTCATGTTTCTGATAGGTACGCTCCGCAAGCGCGGCTTCATGCGCTGTAGAAGTACATATAACGTACTGTTCAGCTTCGACAATCAGATTCACGACCTTAGCAATTTGCAGGTCTGGAATGATGATGTAGGCCTGTTGCTTAGGCTTCATTGTGCGGATGATCTCGACTTCTTCAGGGTCGAGGTCGAAAGCTTTTACGTAAGTCTCAGTAATCGCTTCCTGATCGGGCATAAATACAAATACTGAGGCAGATGAACGCAGCGTCTGCCATTCGTCGAGGTTGCTGTAGTGCTCCGGGTTCTGTGTCCAGAAGCCCATACCGCCGCCATGTTTAAACCAGGTACGTGCTTTAGCAATCGCCCAGTCAGCAGCACCCGGAACCGAGAGCGTATATTGTGCTTCGTCAATATCCATGAATTTAGGAGTTTCACGATATTTGGCTGATTCGAACAGGCGCACAGTACGGAAAAAGATCTCATGTTGCAGGAGCTGCGCGAGCTGCTTTTTATCCTTCACAGAGGCGAGGTTATAAACTGATACCGGGCGATCAAGCTTCCCGATAGCATCATCCTCATTGTCAAAAAGTCGTGCGTAATAACCATCGCCATAGAACGATGCCATCTTATTTTGTATAGAGGACGGGCATTTAGACATAAGCGTTTCAAGACGGTTAACAGACAAGCGCCCTTCAATGCCTGAGTATTCCTGGTGCAGTAATCCCTGTACGGCAATAGAAAGATCTTTGGTTTCTTCCGTTGATAACGTGCGGTCTTCTTCACGGTCATTGAATTGCAGCATCAGCTTAATCTGCTCAATGACGTGAATAATAAATTCGCTGTCGTTATCACTTTCCGCAGTCGAAAACGTGTTCATACCGGCTTTTAGCTGGTCTGAAAGGGTAAATGCGGCTCCATCACCCTGGAAGAAGTTGGCTAAAGGAATGGTTCCCTGATCAACGTCGAGCGAACTGTAGATACCGCCAATCTTGGTGAAATGAGAGGCTATTGTATTTTTGAAGAAAGACTTACCGGTACGGGTTGGCCCCACACCTATAACCAGGCTTTTCTCGCCGATTACCTGCGTGAAATAGAAAGGAACGCCGTCGTCAGATTCCAGAATGTAAATAGCTTCTTCATCTTCCATGCCTTTCTTCCAGCGTTTAATGCCCTGATGAGAACGGAAAAACAGGGAAGCCGCGCCAGCCTGAGACGTGTTAAAAGTCAGCGTCCTGAAAGTGGATTTTGCATAGCCTGGCTGCATGGCAAAGTAAGCAGTTTCAAGGCCTGCACCTTCCCACACCAGAGTCATATTGTTACTGAGAATCCCGTCCAGCGCCTTTGAGGAATTAATAAGTGCCTGAGGGTCAGTATCAAATACGGCGACACATGACACGAAGTAGCCGAGTCTGTCAGCCGAGTAAGTCGCCTCAGACAACTCATCTTGCATGGCCTGAAGGTGAGGATTAGCCTTGATTTTGCCTTCCAGACGTTCCGCACCAATTTTGTTGGACATTAAGTCTGTAAGCTTAATCTGGTTCCGAACCAGCTCGTTTTCCTTTGCTGCAATGATCAGGCTGCGCTTAAAGGATGAGGCCGGAGCGTAACGGGTAAAGTAGACATAGTTACCTTTAGCCATGACCGGCGCTTTACCGCTTTCCTTGACCGACCAGACCGCCTCCGGGACATGCTCTTTACCGAATTGCGTCACACTTGCGATACGCAGATAAACCGGCTGTGCACCGTCGATTTTGAGCATGGGAACGCCATTGAACATCACGTTCGTGATGTTTTCACCATCCAGCGCAAAGTGATCCCAATCTTCTACAGGTAACGGTGTTGGCTTATTGGTCATGTAGCGAGGATTGAAGTTAGCCAGGAATTTTTGCAGCTTCCAGATACCCTCAGCGCCTAATTCTTCATTTTCAGGCGAAAAGAAAGACAGACGGAGCTGTAAGTCGTTCAGGGTATCTTTGAGTTTACGGCACTGTTTCTCAAACTCCTCTATTTCCACTTTAAAGGCATCACGCTCTTTAAAGACAAGGCCGATGCGCTTACGGGCGTCTTCATCAAACACACCGTTAAAAAGGTTTTTGAAAAATGTAGTCGAGAAAATACTGTTCAGGTCTTCATCCGGGCTGACCTCGATCAACCAGAAAAGACGGGAATCGTTGAGGTTCCTCACTTTATTGAGGAATGATTGCCTACGTTTTGATAAAAGCTGGCTACGCGGATTTTCACGCGCTGCCAGCTTTACCTTAGCGCCTTCAAAGTGAACATAGTATTGCGACAGCGTAACGTTAGCCGGTAACAACTGGATAACGTTGCGAATGAGCAGACTGATAGTCTTGCGCATTGATTCAGTCACCGATGAAGGGTCTAAGCCCTGAAGGGACAGACCACCAATCACAGAGCCAGTATAGGTAAAGGCAACATCGTTTTCGTGACCAGCTAATGCAAGCTGTTCGTTATACTGTCCTGAAGGCATAAGGATCGTTCTCCGTTACTTTTGAAGCGAGGCGATAACCAGCGCAATGTTGAACAGGATGATACCGCCCGCCGCGCATCGAGCCATTAAGCCCATTGCCTGACCAGAATTTTTGGGAACCAGAATCCAGAGGGCAACTGCGACACAGGCAGACAGGAACACGATAAGCAGGACACCGGCACCGCTGACAGCATCTACAATTGACTGGAAGAACTGAATGCCTTTGTTGAGCCAGTCAAGATCGGAAGAAGGCAGCGTTACTTCGTTGTTTGCCGCCATTGCTTGTTGCGTCGCCAGCATCGCAGAAACCGTAATCAGTGCGGTCTTTGCGCGCTGGAAATTCGCAGAAATTTTACTTAACGCGTTGTGAATCATGTACATTACCCTTAGTTGGATTTAACGAAATAAAACGGACTTTGCGAACTTTGGTTTTGCTGTTGTTCATATTTCCTGAGCCAAAAATGACTTTGCGCCAGACAATATGAGCATCACGATCTTCACGGTGAATGAGGTACATAGGCATGACCGTAACGACCGCGAACAGAGCCATGCCCAATCCTGAAAAAATGCTCCAGTATTTGATGGCAAGGAATAGCGCGAAAAGATTTACCAGGAGCAGCACAAGCACCATCTCCTGCGGCAGCCCCCACTTCTCACGGCGGGAGTTGAAAACTCGCGAGTTTTTCAGGTTTGGGTTGAGTTCAGTCTTTGTGTCTTGCATGTCTTATGTAAACCATTCACTATTACATAATGAATTTATAGCATCGAACGTTTAACGGTTCAACACTAACGATGAATAAACTTTACGATTACATTGAAGCGCTGAAGCGCCACACGAATTTGAATACGAACGCGAAGATTGCTGACTACCTGGACGTGAGCAGGCAGTACATCACCACGCTGAAGTATGGGAAGGTTTTTTTAAGCCGAGAAAAGTGCTTAGTTATCGCTAAAGCCCTGGGGATAGACGCTACAGAAATCGTGATGACGATAAACGCAGAAAAAAGCCAGTCCCTGGACGAAAAGGAGCACTGGCTTAGTCTTGCAGAAAAAGACCGTACTCCTATTAACCCCCCGCCCGAATTTAAGCCTGATGGCTCGCCGAGAAGAAGGTCAGCGCCAAAAAAGAAGTAATCAAATTTGGCGGAGAGGATTTTACAATTTTTACAATTCGCTATCAATAAAAACCTGAAAACCGCACCTTCTTATCAGAAAAGGTGCGGTTGTGATTGCAAATTAATCTGACCAGTCGTTAATAATTTTCCTCATTAACAACTCTAAGCCTAACAATAACGCTAATAAACAAAATATCAGGAACGGATATGATTGATACCATGACAGATATGAGGATGGATCAATAAAATCCGGCAGGTTTGTATACCTAATAACAGGCCACCACGAAAGAAAATGGAGGCTTAATATTACCGGATATGCGTACCAGTATAAGGGTGATGAATATGAAGACCAGGTATCGGTTGCAGAGCGGTAATGAAAGTAAACAAGAGCGCCGGTTATCAGCAAAAGTGCGACGTTCTTAGCAACGAACGTTGACGCTGTAGAAAAGTCCAGGCTCGTAGACGAAACAAGAGCGCCAGACAGAAAAATAACAGCAATCATAACCCCTGCGGCTATACCCAAAAAACTACGCTCGCTCATAACATCCTCCTTAGAAAAGTTTTTCGTGCTTACCGGTCTTGGTGTTGAATTTAAACAGCAAACGAACCTCTCCGTCTACCAGTTCGCCAATCTCAGTAATTACGCGTCCCCACTGTGGATCACGATGCGTCTGAATGATTACATCAATCGAGTCACGTAACAGCACACCGGTTAACTCATAGCTGACCTTACCGGCAGATGCCAGAAGATACTGAAGGCGTGAAAGCGCGTGTTTAACGCTTTTACCGTGGAAGGTAAACGCACATCCACGAACGCCGGAATAGGTTATCTGAAGTGTGGCATCAACAGCCGCTGCTGTACGCAACTCACCAACCCAAACGCGGTCGGGTTGCTGACGCATAGTTGCCTGAATGAGTATTGGCAGCGTGATAGAACTACCTTTTCGCTGGGGCGCTTCAAGTGCCCCCCCAAACGGAAAGTTTTTGTTAATATGCAGCTCCTGCGTATCTTCAGCAGTAACCAGCCTGGTTCTTTTGTCGACGTAACCTGACAGAAAACGCAGAAGTGATGTTTTACCACTCCCCATGTTCCCTGAAATGCCGAAGGTCTTTTGTTCGACGATCATGTTAATCATGTAGTCGAGCATTTCTTGCGTGAACATACCTGAGTCTAAATACTGCTGGGCGGTCAGTATTTTTACAGGGGCTTTACGTAAAGAAATCGCCGAGCCTTGAGGGGATACTGCTTCGTGTACTGCGTTTATACGGCTCCCGTCAGGCAGACGGGCATCGAGTATAGGAGAATCAATATCAAAGCGATTTTGATCAAGAGTCATTGCAAGCTGATTGATGAACGACAGCAGTGTTTTTTCGCTCTCAAATTTATTCTTCACCTGTATAAGCTGACCTTTCTTCATGACGCTGATACGGTCAAATCGGTCAACAAAAACATCGGTAACGGCATCGTCAGAGTACAGGTCTTTGATTGGGTACATCTCATCCTGTACCAGCTTCCACGCCGAAAGCTTTGGATGATTATCAGGGATGATCCCAAATGCTAATTGCATCAGATTTACTCCTATAGAACGTATGAATCGAACTGGTGAAAATAGATGAGTCCGTGGTTATGGACGTTGCTAGGATCGAACGATCCCGCTCGCGTAATGTGACGAACGTTTCCAGTTGCTGATATAAATTTAGGCCAGGGATTTTTTTGATAAAGCTCGTCGTAATGGTCGCGTACAGAAGGCGATGAAAAAAGATAGATGACATGCGCAAATTTTTGCTTCTGCCAATCCTGCACATGACCACCAAAGTTATAATAAATCCGGTTAACATCCTTCTGCGTCAGCTCGACCTCAATAGCGATTCTTATCCCGGACTCGTTAACGATAATCAGATCCGGGCGTCTTACAAATGTCTGAGTAGCTAACTCAGCCTCACTATAAAATTCCTGTACACCTTTCTGACTAATCAAAAATGACTGAATGGTATAACCGTGAATCAGCGTATGTAAGGGAAATTTTTTGAAGTTCTTAATTGCCAGAGCAGGCTCGTAAATTTTCGCTTGCCTTACTCCGTCAGGAGTTAACGTAACTACTCTTTTTCTTGTACCGGAAACATAAGCTTCCTTCGTGATCTCATCTTCAGAAAGCCGCTTAAAAAAAGCGGCTTGCCCTTCAACCGCAACACCCAACATATGTGATAAAAGTTCACGCGTTGAGAATCCAAATTTAGCAAGCCAGAGGACAACCTTTCGTCTTTTCTCTGCGTTGATTTCATGACCGTTCAAACCATCCTCCAACATCGTTCTAGTTGCTGCTTATGGAGCAGCAGAAGAATTCGCTTATCGTAGCTTGCAAAAAATAACGCAAGCACGATGGATTTACGTAAAAAATCACGTAACCACGTAAGCAGCACAACACCAACATAATGCACCAACAACAAGCCCCCATAAGGGGCGGGTGAAGCCTTTAAAGAGATTGAATAGATTGTTCCCGCGCCCACGCGGGGACAAAGTAAATTTTCGCGCCCACGCGACAATTTACGGTCTATCCCGGAACATCCCGTTCAGGGATGTGCAGGGGCGCGGAGCGTTCAATCCGCGCTATCCGCGCGGCGTCAGGGCTTCGAGCCAAAGGCGAAGACGCCTGACCACCCCCCTTAGGCTGGCGCAAGGTTCCCCGCTAGGGGGAACCGCCGCGCCCCGCAAGCGGAGTGAGCACAAACGGCGAAAAGCGCGCTTGAGGCCGCAAGGCCGATTCGCGCCTTTTCGACCGTGCAGGGCGACACGACGCTAAGGGCAAGTTTACACCCGAAGCTTTCGGAACGAAAGCGAGCGTGTAAGCGCAGCAGCCTTAGGGGGGTGGTCAGGCGTCGCAGACGTCTGACGCCGCGCGGGGGAATTCTATGCAGGTTCGGCGTCCAGCCGGGCCGGAATAGAAGGGGGTGGAGCGGCGAGCGGAATCCCTAAGGTGTTGATTTACGTCCAGTAAATCAGCACCGCAAAGTGTTTTGAAGTCGCAATGTAATCGCCCCGCCGATTACATTGCGACGTTCAAAACATGCCCTTGACTTGGTATTTTTACTCCTATTTTTACCCCTTTGCTTTGCAATGGGTAAAAATAGGGGTAAAAATATAAGGTGTCGTACTAATTTTATACAGCATAGCTGATTAAAATTTGCACAAAGTTTACGCGGAGTAAACTTCTGCCTCTATCTTCTGAAGTTTACGCAGAGTAAACTTATGCCGTTGAAAGGAGTTTACGCAGAGTAAACTCTTGCAATCTTACAAGAAACAAAATTAGGTGGATTATGGATTTTGACGCGATTGGTTTTTTGAGGTGGGTCTATGATCATGCTTACCCTAGCATGACATTTTTATTCATATTTGTTCTAGCTATTTTAATACAATTTACCTTCAGTGGTCACATAACTAAGCGCGATAGCTTGAGCGCTTTAGATCACATCATAGCTTTTCTAAAAACAAAAATACTCATTGCTTACATAGCCTCTTTTGCTTTGTTCAACGTCTTTGTGCTGATGCTTGCTTTCCAGCAATTCGGCAAGGAACAAGGCGTAAAATATCTGCAAATGATTTATAGCAATGTAAAGCTACAAAGTTTCAATTTCAGTTCTGTACTTTCCATCATAACTATTTTTATTCTTCCATACTTTTTTCAGGTGGTTTACAGACGCTTGATCGCGCCTAAAATTTCAGCGTGGAAACGTAAATTCAGAGTTAGTCAGACGGCTGATAATGTCAGTGATATTCGAGTCGAGAATGACCGCTTTCAGTCTAAACAATTTAACCCGCGAGATTATTATAAAGATGGTCATATGTTTATGGGTTTAGGAACTAATGATGAGCCTATTTACATTACGGACGACGAGTTTAAATCTAAAAATATAAAGGTTATTGGAGCTACTCAAACCGGTAAAGGTGTATGGCAACAGGTAGCTATTGATCAATGTATTTGGAAAGGTTGGGGAGTATGGTTTTTTGACCAGAAGCCGGATGATTTCATTTATTCGGTAATGGTTCAATCATGTAAAGACTGGGGCAGGAAATTACCCTCAGTTGTGGATCTTACTGGCGAATCGGGTTTAGGCGACTACTCACCATTTGAAGGAGGTTCAACACGAGAAAGGCTAGAGCGTTTCTATAAAGCATTTGGTCTGAACAAAGGCGGCACTGATGCCGACCACTATAAAAACATGAATAAAGAGGTAATGTCTTTCATCGCTGATTATTGGGATGGCACGTTACCGCATTTAGAAAAACTGCTATCAGGTAAAGACAGTTCCATACCTGAAAACAAAAAAGATTGGGTCTTTGAAGCATCTTCAAACATAAGAACAGAGCTGGCTATATGGCGCTTACTTCTCAACCTTTTCCCTAAAAAGGGGGAAAGCTTCAGTGTGGATAAGGCTATCGATAATGCCGATGTTGTGTATGTAAGAGCCAGGCAGGATGATGATCTTATTCGCCAGATTACAACATCTCTTTTAGTTGAATGGAAAGATTATGTTGTTAAGACATGCCCGGCAATTCATCAATTCTGTATGCTTGATGAAGCACGTTTCATAATGTCTGATAACGTAGCGAATGCCTTAGCTACTGTGCTTTCAAAAAATGCAAACATGGGGCTTGCATATCAACAACGTGACGACTTACAAAAGAACCCTGACAAGACTGTTAATGGCGAAGCATTACAGGCATCCGCTGAGACTAACACCCTTCTGACACTCATCTATAAATGTTCTTTCGATACGGCTGAATGGATCGCGCAGGAATCAGGAACGAAACCGATAACAGTCACAAAACTTGAAGACGTTGAAACCGATGGTTTCGGGTCTGAAAGATGGGGCGGTAAACGGATGATAGGACAGGTAGAAGAACACTTCATCACTACAAACTCTATCCGCGCACTTAAAAAAAGAGTCGGCGTGTTTGATAACAACGAGGGTCTTATGCAGTTCCTTTTCACTTGCTGGATTCCGCTACGTGAAAAAACTGATTTACCTGTTAAAAAAATAAATCACTCTGCTTATATACCTGAAGCACCTGAAAAATCGCAAACAAAAAACAATAGAAAGGAAGGTAAAAAGCAGAAAATAAATACCCCTTCAGATTCTGTAGTCGTGGAAAATTCTTTCAATCCTGAAGATGATCCTGACCTTATGCGCATGTTGGAAGAATCAGTGAGCCAGCAACAAGATGAGAACATTCCGGTAGATTATTATGATAATATCCCGCTGGAAGAAACACCTAAATCAGAACCAAAACCGGCTAAGAAGCCGCCAGTTGATGTTAACAGCCTAATTTCCACTATCGGTAAGAAAGAGGACTAACAATGAGTGAATCTATGACTGTCAAGCTAAGCCAGCTCAAGTCTAAAAGTAATCAGGATCGTAAAGACTGGAATAGCCCTTCAGCAAGGGAACATATTGAGCAGCTAAAGCGTTCTATCGGGCTTGAACTGCCTAACGGTAAGATTTACGGCATCCGTGAGCCTATCGTGGTTAAGCGCGGCCAGGACGATGATAGCTTTGTTATTCTTCGTGGTGAATCACGCTGGAGAGCAGGTAGAGAAGTTGAAGAAGAAAAGAGCATTGAGCTTGAATGCGAGATTAAAATTGTCTCTTATGATGACAAGGTATTAGAACATCTTGATCACGTTTCTGAGAACACTCTCAAGCGCCCTTTAAATATTTTTGAGAGAGCCGCTTCGATTAAAAAAGATAAGGATAACGGCCTTTCTACTGAGCAAATTATTGCTATTCATGGGCTGTCTAATAAAACCGTTGTCAGTAAATATATGAGTGTTTTCCGCTTATCAAAAGCACAACAGAAAATTATTCAGGACTCTTTCATTAATGATTTAAATCTTATTAATAAACTCGCGAAAGTATCTGATGATGATATTAAAGAATTGCGTCAGCGCTGTGAAAGCGGAGAGCAGGCAAAAAAAGTAATTAGTGAAATACTGAACCGTAATATAGAGCGTGCTCCTAAAGAGCCAGCTTACCGTCTTTCTCTTTCTAAATCTCAATATAGCGTCATTCTGGAATTGTTAAATATCAACCCTGAAGACCTTGATAACCCTGATGAGGATATTGAGACTATTCTTAAAAACAAGCTTGAAGAACTTTCCAGTCCCGAAATAAGCGAAGTAGCAGACAGTGAGTAATATTTTCAGGCTCGCGCGCAAAGAGGACTATTCTTATATCCCTGAGCTGGGACTATGGGAATTAAACTTTGATAAGCGCCCCGTTCGGGGCGTTCGCTGCGATGATCCTGAGGTTGGGGCTTATGATTATAACGAGTCCCGGATGAAGTTTAAAAAGGCGCTGATAGAGAAACAGATGCCGGATTATAAATTTGATTTCGATTCTGTTTTAAAGTGGGCTGCTGCTGACGGCTCCCCCGCACAGTGTCGGATCATACTTAACCTTTTTCATGCTGCAAATTTGGATGAATACAAACGCATCGCAATCTGTTTTATTCAGGATGATAAAAAAAACTACCCTTACCATCTTGATTTTGCGATTTTTTTTACAGGGTTCAACACCAGGTTAACAACCAACATCGACTTAATAGACCAGGTAGAGAAAAAAGCCTATGAGCAAGAACGTTAAAATTCCAGTCACGTTTCATGACATTACAACTGTCCTGATGTGGGATGATAGCTATAACAAGGATGATGTAAGAAGCCGTATTCCATGCGGAAAGACGGTTTCTTACTGGCTGGCTCGCGCATTTACACTGGCTAACCTGAAGAAATACGCAGACAGGGGGCAATACGCGCTGTGCTTCTTCTATCAGAAAAAGCTTCCGGTAACTGAAGAAAGCCTTAAAGAGTTGCAGGAATTTTATCAGAAAGAGATCCGCAAACTCAAAAAAGAGGTATCTCAAAACACCCTGAGCGCGGCAATTGATATTAAGTCGATAATTGAGCCGGTAGAGCTTAAAATCGAGATTATGCCCTGCCCGCCTGTTTTGATGTTCGTACGCCTCAACATGCTTTGTGATGAAGCACACAGTGAGCTGAGAAAGCTTTATCAGTTCGGCACAATTACTAAGAGTGATTATTTCCGCAAACGCAGAGAACTATTTAAGCCGTTGAATAAGTTCCGCGCTGACTTCGCTACCACTGTGACTGAGGCCGGTAAACTCCTGCGTTCGCTGACAACTAAAGAAGCGACAAACGACGCCTCCAGTTAATCACTCC